>NZ_JBVVQR010000002.1:0-441408 GCF_055811535.1 Mesorhizobium sp. WSM4816
TCAAGGTGGATGTTGAATCACCGGAGAAGCTCGTCGTCACATCACAATCGATTCATCGATCACGGGACGTGCTCTAGGCATTCGGCTGCCAGCCGGGGAAGGACTGGATATGATGCACCGACTATCTGAAGAACGCACACGGACGGGTTTACCCGCGCGTCAGCAGAATCTCCCTGAGCACGACGGCATCGTTGTGGGTCTCGTCATGGGCCGCGTAGACCAGGGTGAGAGGACCTTTTCGCGCCAGGTCGCGCAATCGGTTGAACTCCTTCGCGATTTCGCGGATCTCCTCCGAATAGCGTTGGCGGAATTCTTCCCAGCGGGCGGGATCGTGTGCGAACCATTTTCGCAAATCTGTGCTCGGCGCGAGTTCTTTTGCCCAATGATCGATCGCAGCATCGGTCTTATTGAGACCGCGGGGCCAAAGCCGATCAACAAGCACCCGCGTGCCGTCGTCGGCCGTCGGACTCTCATAAGCCCGTTTCCTTTCACTCGTTCCTCAGAGATCTTTTCGGCCATCGATTCCGCTCCGGCGCTTCACTGACGTCAACGACATAGAGCGCGCTGCCATGACCGCGACACCTAATCGTTTTTGGAACCAACCTGACGGAACGGCATCCGATCATCAATGGACGTGGTTCTTTCGAGGAGAAGACAAATGAAGTTGTTTGTCGATACAGCCGATCTTTTGGAAATCCGAGAGCTGGTTACGGCGGGCATCCTCGACGGGGTGACGACCAACCCGTCGCATATCGCAAAGACCGGCCGACCGATCCGTGACGTCATTGGAGAGATTGCCAGGCAGTCGAAGGGCCAGTGTCTGCCGAAGTCATGGCGACCAACTTTGACGACATGATTGCCGAGGGAGAGCGGCTGGCCGAGATTGCTGCTAACGTGGCTGTCAAGGTGCCGTCCACATGGGATGGATTCAGAGCCTGCGGGACGCTCAGTCAGCGTGGTCGCAATGTCAATGTCACGCTGTGCTTCTCGGCCAACCAGGCGTTGCTCGCCGCGAAGGCGGGCGCGACCTATATTTCTCCCTTCGTCGGGAGGCTCGACGATCTCGGTTTGGACGGCATCGAGGTCATCCGCGAAATCCGGACGATCTATGACAACGACAAATCGATAAAAACCGAAATCCTCGCGTCCTCGATGCGCACGCCTCTCCACGTCAAGCTAGCAGCGATCGCGGGCGCCGATGTGGCAACGGCGCCGCCGGCAGTACTGAGAACTCTTGCCAGGCATCCGCTCACAGCCATGGGGCTCGAAGCTTTTCTCGCTGACTGGAAGAAGACGGGACAAGTGATCCTGCAAGCGTAGCGGATATATTGAGCTATCATAAAAGTTGCATGTATTTGCCGATTAAATTCGTTTGCGTGATGCCCGAAACGGTCGGACACTCGCTTAAACGCAGCCCCACCCGGCTCGAAGGACATAGCTTGGTACGCGGCAGACAAAGCCAAGGTGCCGACAGAGAGAAACCGAAGCTCGCGCTTCCAGGCGCCAAGGCCGGTTCTCGACGAGATCACCAAGGGAGATGGAAAATGGCTGAAGGCCAGAACGAACCGGATCTCGTTAAGGGCATCGCTCTAGTCGATCTCCCCGATGGGGGCAAACTCGTCGGTCATTGCGGCGACGAGCAGGTGCTGCTGGTGCGCCGTGGGAACGAGGTGTTTGCAGTCAGCGCGATCTGCACGCATTACGGCGGGCCGCTGGCCGATGGTTTGGTGGTCGACGACACCGTTCGTTGTCCATGGCATCACGCTTGCTTCGATTTGCGCACAGGCGAAGCTTTGCGTCCCCCCGCTTTTAGTCCGCTCGCGTGCTGGTCCGTGGAACAGCGGGATGGCAAGATTTTCGTAGGCGAGAAACGCAAACGGGTGACACCGAAGCCGCATGATGAAGACCCCACCAGGGCTCCCGATAAAATCGTTATCGTCGGCGGCGGCGCGGCCGGTTTTGCCGCGGCCGAGAAATTGCGCCGCGAACGATATCAGGGCAGCATCGTCATGCTCAGCGACGACAAGGCGCCGCCCGTCGATAGGCCCAATCTGTCCAAGGACTACCTCGCCGGCAAGGCGCCGGAGGACTGGATTTCGCTGCGCGGGCAAAGCTTCTATTCGAAGAACGAGATCGACCTGCGTCTCGAGACGAATGCAGCCGGCATCGACGCCGGTTCCGGCGAGGTCGTGCTCGCGGACGGAAGCAGGATTCCCTACAACAGGCTGCTGCTCGCAACGGGAGCCGAGCCGGTTCGCCTGACCATCCCGGGCGCCGACCAGCCGCATGTTCATACGCTGCGTTCACTCACCGATTGCCGAGCGATCATCGCCAGCGCCAAGACCGCGCGCCGCGCGGTCGTGCTGGGCGCCAGCTTCATCGGCCTCGAGGTCGCAGCGGCGCTTCGCGCCCGGGACCTCGAAGTTCACGTCGTTGCGCCGGACAAGCGGCCCATGGAACGGATACTTGGCCCGCAGATGGGCGATTTCATCCGCACCCTGCATGAGGAAAACGGCGTCGTCTTTCACTTGGAGAACAAGGCGAGCAGCATCGACGGCGAAACGGTGAGACTCGACGACGGCGGCGCATTGACCGCGGATTTCGTCGTCGCCGGCATCGGTGTGCGCCCGCGGACGGCGCTTGCCGAAACGGCGGCGTTGAGCCTTGACCGCGGGGTGACCGTGAACGCCTTTCTCGAAACGAGCGTGCCGGGGATCTTCGCGGCTGGCGACATCGCCCGGTGGCCCGATCCGCACACCGGCGAGAACATCCGAGTTGAGCATTGGGTGGTTGCGGAACGGCAGGGGCAGACTGCGGCGCTCAACATGCTTGGCCGGCGCGAGAAATATGCCGACGTGCCATTCTTCTGGAGCCAGCATTACGATGTTTCGATCAACTATGTCGGCCATGCCGAGCATTGGGACAAGGTCGAGATCGACGGCGACATTGCGGCCAGAGATTGCCTTCTCCGGTTCAAGCGCAATGGGCGAACACTGGCAGTCGCATCAATCTTCCGGGATATCGAAAGCCTGGAGGCCCGAGGTGGCCATGGAACACCAGAGGGCGGCGCAGGGAAGCGCTCTGGACAAGCAACTCGCATAGAAAGCGGAATCACGAATGTCGCGGTGATGGATAGGAATAGCCTCATGGCCACTATGCAGCAGGAACCGAACACCACCGGCGGTCTGCGCCAAGTTACGCCCGTGCAACGCTATTCGGCGATCGTCAAGTTCATCGACAAGGTCATGGACAGAGAGTCGAGCCCGACATCCGTGGAAATCTATGCGGTCGGTAACAACTGGTATTGCAATGTTCGCTGCGGCGACAAAAGGACCCGCCCCATGGGGCCTTATAGCAAACAGCAGGCGGAGCGGATGCAGGATATCCGCCGGAGGCTGATTGCAAAGAGCGGTACCGCTCGTCTGATGTTCGAGTAGAGCGGAAGAGACCTACAAGCCTCGCAGCCCATTGCAGTTGACTGCGTCACCAGCGATTGCCTTGGGGGAGATTCCCCAGCTAGGGAGCCTAGGCGCTCGCGCCCGCAACGTGCCGGCTTGTCCGCTCGACACATAGAGCCGATGGAGTCACGGGCCAGCCGTAGCGACAATCTTCCAATTGGGATTGCTTGATGGAACGCGGCGGGCAAATGTCCACAAATCCGTCACGGCCACAATTCTGGTGGGGTCACCGGCGATAACTGTATTATTGGCCGCGTGCGTTGCCGTGACCAGTTCGCTGACGAAGCGAACGGTGATTTCCGCCAGATCCGCCTCGAGCCAGGCGTCGGCAATGTCCAGTCCCCGAATGGCGACAAAACTGAGCGTGAGAACTTCGCCTTTCTCCCTGCGCTCGCCTATGGCGTCATGGAAAGCGGCAGCAACATCGGAGTCGAGAAGACCATTCAACGTCGATATATCTCCATTGGCATAGGCGTTCACGACGACTTCGTAGGCTTGTGATGCCCCGACAAGAAAAGTGCTTTCGTCGAAACATTCGTCCGCCGCGCGGATCCGTTCAAGCGATTCGCCCGGCTGCACTGCTTTGGTCGACGGACTCTGCTGGCCATTGTCGTCGGGACGGGGCGGAGCTATCTGCCAGCCGGTCGCTCGGGATGACAGTCCATCCGGAGCTACGGCCTTGTCGTCGCCGGCCTCTTCGCGCCTCTCCGACGGCGGAGGCGGCAGCCATAGCCGAAGCATGATCACGTAGTATGCGGCAATCAGGACGTAGGACATGTAGGTGTTAAGATCGATCGTTTCGTTCATGTCTGTGAACTCCTGTTCAGGCGCCTTCCCAATTCGCGACGCCGGTTACTGGATGCGAGGCAACGATTCGAACTGATGGAAAGGCGGAGGCGATGACAGCATCCATTCGAGCGTGGTCGCCCCTTCGCCCCATGGGTTGGGGCCTGCGATGCGCTTGCGGCCGAAGGCCTCGGCGACGGTGATGAGGAAGACGATGAGCCCGGCAGCAGAGATGTAGGCCCCTAAGGACGAGACGAAATTCCAGCCTGCGAAAGCATCCGGATAGTCGGCGTAACGGCGCGGCATGCCGGCCATGCCGAGGAAATGCTGCGGGAAGAAGACGAGGTTCACGCCGACGAACATCAGCCAGAAATGGAGCTTGCCCAGCGTTTCGCTGTACATGTAGCCGGTCATCTTCGGGAACCAATAGTAGAAGCCGGCGAAGATCGCGAAGGCGGCCCCCAGTGACAGCACGTAGTGGAAACGCGCGACGACGTAGTAGGTGTCGTGCAGCATCCGGTCGACCCCGGATTGGCGAGGACCACGCCGGTGACCCCGCCTATGGTGAAGAGTAAGACGAAACCGATCGCCCACAACATCGGCGTCTTGAACTCAATCGACCCGCCCCACATGGTCGCCAACCAGGAAAAGACTTTTACCCCGGTCGGCACGGCGATGACCATCGAGGCGAAGGCAAAATAGCGCTGCGTGTCCACCGACAGGCCGGTCGTGTACATGTGATGAGCCCACACCACGAAGCCGATCGCGCCGATCGCCACCATCGCATAGGCCATGCCGAGATATCCGAAGATCGGCTTCTTCGCGAAGGTCGAGATGACATGGCTGATGATGCCGAAGCCAGGCAGGATCATGATGTACACCTCGGGATGGCCAAAGAACCAGAACAGATGCTGATAGAGGATTGGATCGCCTCCTCCGGCGGGATTGAAAAATGTCGTTCCGAAATTGCGGTCGGTGAGCAGCATCGTGATGGCGCCTGCGAGCACGGGTAGCGACAGAAGCAGCATGAACGCAGTGACCAGCATCGACCAGGCGAACAGCGGCATCTTGTGCAGCGTCATGCCTGGCGCGCGCATGTTGAAGATTGTGGTTATAAAGTTGATGGCGCCGAGAATGGACGAGGCACCCGACAGGTGGATCGACAAGATAACGAGATCAACGGCGGGGCCGGGTTGCCCATCCGTTGAATAGGGCGGGTAAAGCGTCCATCCGCCGCTGTGACCGAAGGAGCCGGATGCTCCCGGCATGAACACGGACAGGATGAACAGGACGAGTGAGGCGGCTAGGAGCCAGAACGAGATGTTGTTCATCCGGGGGAACGCCATGTCAGGCGCGCCGATCATGATCGGCACGAACCAGTTGCCGAAACCGCCGATCAAAGCCGGCATGATGACAAAGAAGATCATCACCAACCCGTGCGAGCTGACGACGACATTGAAGAGATTGGGATCGGCAAAGACCTGCAGGCCCGGCTCCTGCAGTTCGGCACGCAACAGGACCGACAGTGCGGTGCCCAGGATCCCGGACAGAATGGACAGGACCAGATAGAGCGTCCCGATATCCTTGTGGTTGGTCGAGAACAGCCAGCGCTTCACGAACGGTGGGTTGTAATCCGTCGCGGTGCTGGTTGTGTCCGACATTGTGTCCCGCCTTTCTGTCGCGGCAGGCCCGGTGGTTGGAACGGGATGGCGTCTCAGGTGCCGCGGTCGTGTTGTGCCAGGCCTTGCCCGCGTCCCCGTCAGTCCGTGACGATCACATCCATCGCGATGTCGTGAGGCTGAGGGTAAATGGTCGGTATCCTGCTTTGGCGTAGCCCACTCCGATGATCAACGGCTTGCGCTGCATGATGGCCAGCGTCCGGTCGAAGAAGCCGCCGCCGTAGCCCAGGCGATAGTGCGCCTCGTCGAAACCGACGACCGGCGCGATTACGATGTCGGGTTGCACGGAGGGGCCCTGCGCCGGAACGAGAATGTTCCAGACGCCGCGTTCAAGCGGATCACCCGGCATCCATATCCGGTATTCGAGCGGCCAGCCTTCCTTGATGACGACGGGCAGGGCGATGTGTCCGCCTCGCTCGATGATCCTGGTTCCCCAGTTGCGGAGATCGGGTTCGCCGCGGAATGGCCAATAGGTGCCGACGATTCGCCCGCTGAACTTGCCGATCGTCAGGTCGAGCACGCTGGCGATACGGCCGGAACGGGCCCGCCGATCGTCAGGCGCCAGTGCAAGGCGCTCGGCGAAAAGCCGTTTCCGCTCGGCTTTCCGCCATCTGAGGACATCACTCCATGCGTCCGAGCGCACGTCCTGGACGCGGTATTCCGGCGAGAGTTCATGCATGAAGCACGGTGGAGATGCGTATTCAGTGGCGTCTGCTGGGATGTCGTCTTGCATGGCTGAGATCCGTTCTTTGGCAGCCTGCGCGTCGCGAGACTCGAAGGCAAACGGAATTAAATGCTTAATAAGCGCAAAAATTTTGCACTAAGCGGGCTGCCGATGTTGAACAGACGAGCTCGTGCATTCGGGCACGCGCCGAGGCGCATTATTCCGGGCTTTGTGTCTTGGTGGAAACTTAGAGGCCGAGGCAAACTGGAGCGCACTGCGCGGCTCAGGGCAGCTGTCCGTTGACGGCCGGAACGATGTCAGTCCTGGTTGTCCCCGACCAGCCGAGCCGCTAGCAGAGTGTTGATGACCAGTTCGCGGCCGCGCCGGCTGATGCCGATCCCATCGGGCCTTATGACGGCAAGGCCGAGACTCACCAACCGTGCGCCCATTTCCTCCGTGAGCCCGGGATAAGGTCCGCGATTCATCCGTTTCAGAGCCGTCTGTTCGGCTTCGGTGAGCTCATTCCATTCGACAGTGGGGGTTGCGGCCACAATCGCGTCATGTTCGGCGGCAGGCCGCTTCCGCAAACGAAGCCCACGAGACTTTGTCAATGAAGATCACCCTCTGGCTCGGTCTCGTATGTGTTCGATCACGGTCGGTGTTGCCTCCATGTGTTTAGGCAGACAGGATCTGGGCAGGAACCTTTTCTTGCAAGCGCCATCTAACATCGATGTGGATGGACACGCAGGAGACCACCATGCAGCGAGCCGAAGCGAAAACAGCTATATTCGATGCGCGAAGCAGCGACATGCATCTAGTGTCCCTTGCCATCTCGAGGGACCGCCGCGCGTTCCGCACCATCATGCAGAGGAACAACCAACGGCTATACCGCATCGCACGCGGCGTTGTCCGCGACGACTTCGAGGCCGAAGACGTGGTGCAGGAGGCTTATGTGCAGGCGTTCTCGCATCTGGAGGCGTTCAGGGGCGACTCCAGCCTCTCGACATGGCTGTCTCGGATCACAATCAACGAGGCCCTGGGCAGGCTTCGCAAAAAACGGCGCGCACAGGAAGCTAGTCTTGTGCCAGGTGGCACGACGGAAGCCGAGATCATCCGATTCCCTGGCAGTCCAGACGTCGAGGATCCTGAGCGGACGATGGCGCAACGCCAGATCCTGCGGCTGGTCGAGCAGGCGACGGATCGTCTCCCTCAGGGCTTCCGTAGTGTCTTTGTCGCCCGGGTGATCGAAGGCATGAGTGTCGAGGAGACGGCGGAACTGCTCGGGCTGCGTCCGCAGACCGTGAAGACGCGCCTTCATCGGGCGCGGGCCCTAGTGCGCAAGGAACTCCACGCAAAGATTGGGCCGATCCTGCTGGATGCTTTCCCGTTCGCCGGACGGCGCTGCGATCGGCTCACCTCGGCCGTGATGACGCGCCTCGGGTTCGTCTCGTGATTTTGCCGGGAACCCTTTCGCGCCAGTGACGTCCAATGGGCGTCGACTGAAGAGGCACCCCGCGTCTTTCGTCGCCGGAAAAGGAGATTCACATGTTTGGAAGATCACTCGCGGCGTTGGCCGCGCTTTGCCTCATCGGGGCTGCGCCCATTGCCCACGCGCAGGACAAGCCCACGGACCCGCAAATTGCTCACATCGCCTACACGGCAGGGGTCATCGACATCGAGGCGGCAAAACTCGCCGTCGAGAAGTCGAAGACAAAGGACGTCGTCGATTTCGCCAACGGCATGATCCGAGACCATGAGGCCGTGAACGTGCAGGCGCTGGACCTGGTCAAGAAGCTTAACGTCACGCCCGAGGACAACGCTACTAGCAAGGCCCTGACCGAAGCCGCGGCCAAGAAGCGCGGCGAACTCGCCGGCCTCGACGGTGCCGCCTTTGACAAGGCCTATGTCGACAATGAGGTGGCCTACCACGCCCAGGTGAACGAGGCGCTTGAGAAGTTGCTGATCCCCTCCGCTCAGAACGCGGAGCTGAAGGACTTGCTTGAGACCGGACTAAAGCTGTTCCAAGGTCATCAGGCACATGCCGAGCATGTGGCTGCCGGGTTGAAGAAATAGGGTGGCTCCCATGTTCATCGCGCGCTCCGCATGGCGCCTTGCCATCGCGTTGGTTCTGCCCCTGGGCGTTGCCCAGGGAAAGGCCGAGACAATTCAGGTGGTCATCGACAAGCTGGTATTCGCGCCAGCGACCATCACCGCCAAAGTCGGCGATACGATCGAATGGGTGAACAAGGATGCGATCGTCCATACCTCGACGGTGAAGGGCGCATGGGAGGTGATGATCCCCGCCAAGAAGATGGTGAGTCAGCGCCTCGACAACCCCGAGGCAGTGGACTTCTACTGCCGTTTCCATCCCAACATGAAGGGCAGCCTAACGGTTGAAGAGTAGCGGCGTGGCTGTCCGGCTCATGCGGCCGAGGTCTGAGCAGGCGGGCGGACCGAGCACGTCGGGACCAGCGAGGCGGCACAGGGACGATACGACACCAAGCGGAGCGGACCGCGCAGTCTGGCGTCGCGTGGGTTGGTGCTCGGCGCGGAAGCCAGATTCAGAAAATTGGGTTGAGGAGGCCGTCGATCTGGTCACGGAATAATCTCGCGAATTTAGAGATGAGACTCGGCTGCACCGCCTGATGTACTCAAGCTAAACGAGTGCTTATCCCCTCACTATCTTGCTGTGACCGGAAGAGCTGCGTGGGGCGAGCCGCAACGCTTGGTCCTCCGATCAACTCTCAATTCAGCCATCGCTGATTGTGCTGGGATCTGCTAGTTCGTTTTCCGAGCCGAAACGCATTCCAACCTGCTCTTCTTAGTCTAGCGCGTCGCGATTCCGAATTCCATGCGGTACAGCTGACAATCGAGTCAGGCAGGGTTATCGGCGCCGAAAGCCGCTCGCTCCGCGAAAAAGTTCCAGGCCAAGATGGAGGACCGCGCGAACGAGCAAAACCCCCCGCAGCCTGGCAACAGGCCCACGGCACTGCGCGGCGGGAAAGAAGGCGGAGCAGCAGGCGGACCGTGTTGAGAGGCAAAACCGCCATACACAGGGCTCGTTTGGACAACGATTGGGAGCGTTGACTAAGGCAGGTGCGCGATGGCACGACGTAGTGGCGCTGAGCCAAAATGGTCAAATCGCACGCCTCGCAGTCACGCCGATCTGTCCCAATCCCTTCGCAAACGGTTAGGATATTTGCAGCCAACCCCCAGCGAATCCTGCTTTGCGCAGACCATCGACAATGAGCGGGCATTTCTTCATCAATTCCCAAAGGAACCCCGTGTGGTGGTTCTCGATCATCAACACGATCGGTCCTTGATCGAGTCCGTAATAACCTTTTGAGATCCAACCCGGCTCGCTTTGATGTCCTGATTCAAAGGTTGGATTAAAGCTGCACTTGAAGCCGTACTCACTGGTCACTTTGGGGTATACTTCATTAAAGTGCCGCAGCGCTGGCAAGACGATCTCAGGGGCGAAAGGTAGCGATGCAATCGCGGCCCAGGGCGCGATGGTGCCATCGTCCGGACCATATGGGATGCCGCGCGCCGTGTAGTCGAAAAAGTGACGCTCAACGCCCTCGATCTTCACACAGGTTGGACCAGGACCATCACTCGCGGTAATGCCCCAGCAATGCTCGTTGTACCCTTTGTAGTCCAATGGATTACGGATCGCGTATTGCTGTTGCGCGTAAGTTGCACGGCGGCTGTTCTCGAAATAATCAATGCCCTTCTCACGCATGAACTCGTCCTGAATGCCGCGAAAGTCGATCCACATGTGTGAGAGCTGATGAATGAATAATGGGCCGGCATAGAGAAACTCCAGGCCATAAAGATTCTTCCAGCAGTAAGTCCGCGTTTGCGCCTTGTAGCTTTCGGCTGGAATCGGATGGGCTGGCGAAGCCAGTGCCAACACGTAAAGAATCAGGGCTTCGTTGTAGCCCTCCCACCGATACGGCAGAAACCCGCACTCCGGCTTCCAACCCATCGATACAGTTTCTCCACCGTCAAGCGCCCACTGCCAATCGGCCCGCGCGTAAAGTTCTTCAGCCAGAGAACGCAATTCGCGCTCTTCGGGCGCATCTCCATTAAAGTACGCAGCGGCGGCCAACATGCCAGCGAGCAGAAATGTCGAATCAATCGTCGACAACTCCGACTCCCAAGCGCGACGGCCGGTGTCCATGTATAGAAAGTGGTAATAGAAGCCTTTGTAACCCGTCGCGTCCGCGTCCTCGCTCTGCTCACTGTCTCTAAAGAATCGAAGTGTCGTGAGTGTGCGCTCGATAGCTTCGGCGCGTGGGATAAAGCCGCGCTCGACGCCGATGGTGTAGGCCGTCAATGCAAAACCTATCGCGGTAATGCTCGCATGCGACCCCGTGCGCGTGTTGTCGGGGACCATCCCATTGGCGCGATTGCTCTCTTTCAGGAAATATTCGAACGTGTCACGCTGGAGTCTATCCAACGTTTCCTCACTCTGATTCATGCGGCCTCCTGGGTCGCGGAATTTCAGTCTCGATATGGGACTTAGCGATCACGCTTGGTGAGGGGAGAGTATCGTATTTTCCCTTGGGCTTCGCGACCGTCTTGCAACGGCTTCGAGCGTGCGATGAACCGGACAATTTTCGGCAATTTCGGCAATCCTTCGCCCTAATGGTCGCTACGATGGCTCCGATCGTCGGCGCTTCGCAAATCGCGCTTTCCGCGGGGGATCATTCAGGACCGAAATCCTCGCGTCCTCATTCGCACGCGTTCCACCTCAAAACAGGGGGCGATGACAAGCGCCGTTTCTGCGACCGTGCCGCCAAGGGTACTCAGAATCTCGCCAAACACCTGCTCAGCGACAGAGGTTCGCATCCTTTCTCTGATTTTCCCGACAATCCGGCGATCTGGGCATAATTCGAACTATCGGAAGAGCGATGGCCCATGCGGTATTGTAAGATCACCTAAACGAAGTATGCAACTTTCTAAATTGAGCTAAATATGCTGGCAGAATAAAGTCCGTTCTGTCGCAGCGCATTGAGCAAGGCGACAAAGGCGTCGGCGGAGGGAGGAACCTCCATCCAAAGTCATTCAGCGGTGCGGGAGCAGCCTTCCGGACTGTTGCGAAGCTTTGGTTCGTCACCGGTCTAGGCGTGAAGTCGCTGGAGATCTGGACGCAGCCCACAGAATTTCTCGTCCTCATGCAGGGAACCTGAGACAATGAACCTCTCCTCTCTCCTCGCTGCCCGCGCCGCCAAGGGCAAGCAAGTTCGCGTCGGCCTTATCGGGGCCGGCAAGTTCGGTTCGATGGTGCTCGCCCAAGCGCAGCGCATTGCCGGCTATCACATGGTCGCCGTAGCGGACCTGAATGTTGCAAAGGCGCGCACCGCCTTTGAGATGCATCTTGCCACGCCGCATGTGAAGCGTTTTCAGGCGTCCATGAAGACGCTCGACGTCGATGAGACCATCGTCCGCTTTTTGAGCCTGGTAAGCGAGTAGGACGCCCGAGTGTTGGGAGGCACAGGGATGGGTAAAGCTCTGACAAGGGTGTGGTGTCGACGATCGAACCACTCTGGAAACCTGGCGAGGGTCTGTTCCTGATGCCTGGCTTCATCGACCTTCACTGCCATGGCGTTGGCGGAGCCGACGCCATGGAAGGGGGAGAAGCGGCCCATCAAACCCTTGCGCCGGAAGCCGACGCCGATGACGAGGTGGCGGCCTAGCTTCGTGCCAGAGGCATCCGCGTCCAAATCGGCCATACCTCGGTCGATTTCGACACAGCGGCCGATTGGATTCGACACAGGGTCGACAGCGTCACGCATACATGGGCGGCTTCCATCATCGGCAATCCGGCTGCATCGGTGCAGCACTCGCCTTCGCATCCCATGCCGAATTGATCAGCGACTTACACCACACCGACAAGGGCGCGCTGCTTGCAGCGCTGCGCGCAATCCCCCCCGTAACCGACGCCACCGGGGCTTCGGGTATGCCGGACGGCGAATACCGGCTCGGCCAGCATGCCGTATTTCGCTGCGGCGACACGGTCGGGGTCGCAGCTGGCGGGCTTGCTGGCTCCTGCCTCACCATGGATCAGGCGTTTCGCAACCCCATATTGGTTGGGCTTCCGCTCGAGGAGGCAGCGAAACTTACCTCCACGATCGCGCGCCCCGAAGGGTGCCGCTTAATTGCTTGATTTTCTTGAGAAAACTGAGGCGATTCGAACGCTCGACCCCAACCTTGGCAAGGGTCGATTTCCATCTACTCGTTCCTATCGACAAATGGGAAAATTGACCAAACGTGCCGTGGACACCCACACGCCCCGGATAAAGGCCAGGCGTTCCTGTGGGATGGCGAAATAAGAGGCCTTCTCGTCCGCGTTGTGGCTTCTGGCTTGAAGACGTTCGTCGTTCAGTACCGCAACGTTGAGGGCCGCACCCGACGTATGACTATCGGCCGCTACGGAGTGATGACGGTCGAGCAAGCCCGCGATCAGGCCAAAGTCAAGCTGGGTGCTGTAGCCGGTGGCGTGGACCCGGCCACGGCAAAAGCTAGTTCGAGCGACGCGATCACGGTCACGGAGGTGTGCGACTGGTATCTGGCAGAAGCTGAGGCATTTCTGGGGCGCCGTCATCGTCCCATCAAAACGTCCACGTTAGCGATGGATCGGAGCCGTATTGAAACTCACATCAAGCCGCTCCTCGGCCGCCGGCAAGTGCGCGCGCTCAAGCTCGGTGACATTGAGGCCATGCAGTTGGACATTGCGAGTGGAAGGACTGCGAAACCGCGCGGCGGTGGCCGGGGCGGCGCCACCACCGGCGGCGCCGGTGTCGCGGCACGAACCGGCTCGACCCTCCAGAGCCTCTTTGCGCATGCAGTGCGGCTCGACGTTATTACCTCCAACCCGGCAGTGGGCGTGCGCAAGCGTGCCGGAAAGAAGAAGCAACGCCGCCTGAGCGTCGCTGAGATCAAAAGGCTGGGCGAGGTGATGCGCGTCGCCGAAAGGAATGACGAGCACCCAGTCGCGCTGGCCGGAGTGCGACTAATGCAGCTGACGGGTTTTTCGAATATCGGAAGTTCAAGGAATGAAGCGCGACTGGTTGCACGCCGATCAGGGTTATGTCCATTTCCCTGATACCAAGAGCGATGGTCAGGTGCGCGCGATCGGACGGAGAGCCGCTGATCTCGCAGCCAGCCAGCAGGCGCGCAAGAACTGCCCTTACGTTTTTCTATCAGATGTCGCTATTGAAATTATTGGCGCGCCCGAAGAGATTCGAACTCCTGACCCCCAGATTCGTAGTTATTTTCGGCGCTTCTCTATCGTATCCGTGTTTTCGCTACGACCGTGAATTAATGTTGTTTCTTAGTTATTTGCGCGGTGCATCGGGATTTGGCGTAGACACACCACCTAATCCCATGCGGGTCTGGAACCGGCTGAATTTTCGGCCCTAGACCTCCAGACTTTTAGGAAATACGCCGTGGCCGACATCCGTATCCTCCTTAACGACAGAGCGATCAATGACCTTCAGCCACCCGCTTCCGGTCAGTACCGCGCCCGTGACACGAAGCTCAAAGGCTTCCATGTCGTTGTCGGACGGCGGTCGAAAGTCTTCGCTGTCCAAGGGGACCTACGAAAATAGCGTGTCTCTTCGATTTCGGTGCGCATCGGCGACACCGAGACCATGTCCACACGCGAGGCCCGCGCCACCGCCAAGACGTACCTCGCGCAAATCTCTAAAGGTGAACATCCCAGCCCGAAGCCTGAGCCAATCGCTCCAGCAGCAACCGATGCTCCTCCACCAGGCACCGAGGGCGAGGTGCCATCCGAACCGTTGCAGAACCCTATTCCAATGGGTGTTACGCTGCGGGTCGCGTGGAAGCGCTATCGCGACGCACACCTGATCCGGAAGGGGCGTAGCGAAGGCACCGTCGAAGGATATCGCGACCACGTCGAGCGTCTTTTCAAGAATTGGCTCGACACGCCACTGCAGGACCTGGCCGAGGATCCCGGGAAGGTGATCGCCCGGCATGAGAAGATCACCAAGGAGCATGGCCCCTATATAGCCAATGGCAGCATGCAATCACGCACGCAAGGCCCACCGCTATCTTCCTCCAGATAACACCGCAAGCGTCGTCGATTGGAACCCGGAAGAACGGCGCAAAACCGGGATGGGCCTCGACGATCTACCTCCTTGGTTCCGCCAAGTCGCGGCGCTTCCCAACCCAATCCGGCGCGAGTTCCATCTCTTCTCCCTGCTTTCCGGATGCCGGCCAACGGCACTCATGGAAGCGAAGCCCCAACACCTCGACCTCCGTCGCCGCGTCCTGCACATCCCGCGCCCAAAGGGCGGTGCCGACCGGGCCTTCGACATTCCGCTATCGCGCCAGATGATCCTTTGCCTGGTGCGCGTGATGCGCTTTGCCCGCTACTTCTATCCCCTGGACGCTCGCGAGTGGCTGTTCACCGCAGATAGCGACAGCGGGCACATGACCGAGCAGAAGGAAGATCGAGAGGTCCTCGCCAAGTGGGCAAACGATCTGCGCCAGACATACAGGACGCTGGCAACACCTGCGGGAGTGTCGCCGCTCGACGCGCACCTGCTCATGAACCACGCGGTCCCTGGAACCAACGCCGGTTACATCTTGAGGCACAAGCTGCTCGAAGACCTCTTGCGCGCCCAGCAGCAGGCGATCGCCAACCTCATGTTTGGCGCCTTGGGCGACCAGATCACGGAGGACCCTCCAATTCGTCGATGGCTCGGTCCGCGAGCAACTCAACAGGCGATAGAGGACGCCAAGCGAGAAGTCGGGGATGTCTTGCGCAATGCCGCGTAAGCCGCACTGGACACGGGTAGCTCGCAGACTGCCCCCTACTCGTACAGCCCCAGTTCCGGATTGTTGCGGCGATTTTCTGCCTCCGGTGGACTGACCTCAGAATGCCGAGGGGTGCCGTCCGAACCCGTCCAGTCGAAGCGAACGCGCCACCCAGTGCTGCTCTTGCCACTACTGCTCTTGTATCGGTGACCTGCTTGCGCACGGAAATTGCAGCCGGCGCCTCGCCCGGCTTCTCTCCGCGCCGCATAGGAAGATCGCCCTTCCTGTACGCGGGACCTTCACCCCGCACGGGCGAACGTCAATGCCGAAGACCGCCGTAGCAGCAGCACGTTCATACCGCTGTAGGACAGACCGTTATGACGTAACGGCCGCGTAACGCGGCCGATGGCATTGGCAGAATGCCATGGCTGCATCCAGGGCCGGACACCCTTCGCGAGCTCCGCGACGACGCGGTCGGTGATCCGCGCGTAGATGTCGATGCGCGGTCCTTTCCTTCTTTCCTGCTCATTTTATGAACCTCCGGTTCTGGAGGCCGCGCCGATCGCGGCCCCGTCACGGGGTCCGCCGCGGCGGAGCAGGAAGGCTGGCTGCGCACCCGAAGGGCCGCAGCGGGAGTGGAGGACGGCAACGCCGTTGCGCCGACCGCCTAGCTGCGCCAGGACCACGGGCAGGACGGGCGGCGAGCGGGCGCCAGAAAGGAAAAAGACGGCGCGGGGGTGCCGCCTGAGGGCAGACGGGGGAGGGTCGGTTAGTGAACCGACCAGCCGCCGCTATAGGGATCGTACTCGAAGAGGATCTCGACGTCGGCATCGTCGAGCTCGTCGGCCGGCAGAACGCCGAATTCGTTGTCGACCTGGAAGAGAACCACGGGGGCCATGAGGGTGCGGGCGAGGTGCCAGGCGGTTTTCTGGGCGAGAGTGAGATCGTGCGACATCTGAGGACTCCATCTTGGAGCGGGCCAATTCCCGCTCGACGGCTCCGTCAGTGTGCGGCGGCGGGCGCGATCACCGCGAAGGCTTGAGCCAAGCGGCCGCAGCTTGCTAGCGACCCCTTGCGGGTTGATCGTGGAAGATCCGCCGCCGCACCAGGAAAGCCATCACGAGAGAGCGGGATTGGAGCGCTGGCGCAGGAGCCAGATGCCACGGTGTCTGGTCGCCGATGCTGGCGTCATCCCCGGGCGAGTGCTATATGTCTGACTAGCTGACTAGGTGTGAGACGATGGGCAAGCAGATACAAGTGACGAAGAAGGCGCGGACGGCAACCCGTCCGGCGACAGGACGGTGGAAGCTCGAGGACGCGAAGGCGCGATTCAGCGAGGTGGTGCGCCATGCCCGCGAAGAGGGGCCGCAGCGTGTGAGCGTTCGCGGCCATGACGCAGTCGTGGTGATGAGCGTCGAAGAGTTCGATCGTCTCGTGCCGGAGAAACCCCGTCTGCCCTTTTTGCAGTTCATGGAGAGCCTGCATCTCGACGGCCTCAACCTCGAACGCGAGATGGATCGCGGCCGGGATGTGGAACTGTGAGGGGATGGCTGCTCGACACCAATGTCGTGGCAGCTCTGATCAATCCGCAGGGTGCGCCGTCGGTGAAACGTTGGGCCGAGCGGCAGGACGAGACGAGTTTCCATATCAGCGTTCTGACGCTGGCCGAATACGACAAGGGCATTCACAACCTGCCCGACGATCATCCGGATCGACCGCGCCACATGGCGGCGCGGGATGCGCTGGCGGAGCGGTTCGGTCATCGCGTGCTGTCGCTTGAGGACGAGGTCGTTCGGCGCTGGTGCCGGATTTCCGGGGCAGGCAAGCGCGTCAGTGGCCATGCGCCGCCGGTGATCGACACGCTGCTCGCGTCGACGGCGATCGAGCACGATCTCTATCTGGTGACGCGGAACGTCAAGGACACCAGGCCGTCAGGTGCGGTCGTGTTCGATCCATGGAATGACGATGTCGAGAAGTTTCCATTGAGCCCGCGCCGTTGACGGGCGAAATAGCGGCATAAATGGAGCCGGCCCCGGTAGGGCCTGAATCGCTGAGGTAAAGACAGGCGGGGCCGGAGCCCCGCCGCAGTCAGCGGCTCATCGGAGCGCCGCCATCTGGAGTTCTGCCGCCTTGCGATCGACGCTCTGCCCGGGGTTCTCCACCGGCCGTTCGAAGGGCTTCCAGACCTCGCCGACGACCTGTTCATAGGCATTGACCGCGAAGACCGCGAGGAGGCCTTCGACCTGCGCCGTCTCGCCGCCCGCCATGATGGCAAGCGTGCCTTCCCGCGCGCCCTTCTCGCCGCCTGACACCGGGGCGTCGATATAGTTGAGGCCACCTACGGTCACGCCCGTTCCGACTGCCCCCTGGCCGTTTCGACCGGGATCGAACTCATCACGACAGGCGTCGAGCCGCGTCGCATCGCACCGACAATACCCCCCTCGGAGAGCAACACCTCATCGCAGACAGGACCCGAGCTTAGCATGCAGATGACGGCATCAGCGTCGATGGCGGCGTCAGCGGCGCTCGCGGCAATCTCGACGCCGTCAGCTGCCAGTGCCACGGCCTTATCGAGCGTTCGATTCCAGGCCTTCACCCGGAACCCGGCCTTTGCCAGGCAGCGGGCCATCTGCCCGCCCATAATGCCGGTTCCGAGGAAGCCGATACTCGCGCCATGCCACCCTGGCTGACGACCACCGCCCATCGATGTAGACGTTGCCGACCGTGTCGCCAGACCTGGCCATTTCGGATTTCAAGCCAACCTTGCGCCAGACTTGGGATCGAAGAGCATTGCCCGGTCGAGATCGAGATCGATCCCCACCTGGGTGCCCTGAGACGCCACTCCTGCCGGAGTCCGGATTACCGCCGGCTGGCTCATGATGTTCAGCGTGACAATGTCTTCAGGCCCCGTCGGCTCGACCAGATCCACGATCGCAGTCGCCACAGGCTCGGAGGCTTGCGCGATCCGGATATTCTCCGGCCGCAATCCCATGACCGTCTCACCCGCTTCGCTTGGCTTCCAAGAATGCTCGGGGAGAGCGAATTCGGCTCTAGATCCTGAGCCCGTGACAGTGAAGCTCAGTCCAGCCGAACCGAGCTGAGCGCGTCCTTGCAGCAAGGTAATCGGTGGCGAGCCGATGAAGCGGGCGACGAAGAGGTTCACAGGATTGTAGTAGATTTCGTAGGGCGTGCCGACCTGCTGGACGTCGCCCCGGTTCATGATCACGATCTTGGTCGCCAGCGTCATGGCCTCGATCTGGTCGTGGGTGACGTAGACCATCGTACACTTGATGCGTTGGTGAAGACGCTTGATTTCCGCCCGGAGGTCACCGCGTAGCGCTGCGTCCAGGTTGGAAAGCGGCTCGTCGAAAAGGAACAGCTTCGGGTTCCGCACAAGCGCCCGCCCGATAGCGACGCGCTGTCGCTGCCCACCTGAGAGTTCCCGCGGACGCCGCTCCAGAAGCGGCTCGATCTTCAGGACCGCTGCCACCTTGTTGACGTTTTCCGCAATGGCAGCCTTGTCGAGGCCTCTCATCTTCAGAGGGAACCCGATGTTCTCCCGGACCGACATCGTCGGGTAAAGCGCGTAGGATTGAAACACCATCGCCACGTCACGGTCCCGGGCGGGCAAGGCGCTCACATCCCTGTCGCCGATCCGGATCTCGCCGGAGTCGATTTCGTGGAGGCCGGCGATCGCGTGCAGCAGCGTGGACTTGCCGCACCCCGAGGGGCCGAGGAGAACAACGAACGCGCCTTCTTCGACCTCGACCGAGACATCATTGAGGACGTTGACCGCTCCGTAGGACTTCGCAACGTTGCGAACAGACAGCTGCGCCATGTGTTTCTCCTTAACCCTTGACGCTGCCGAGGGTCATGCCCCGCACGATTTGTCCCTGAACGATGATGCCGAGAATGACCATCGGAAGCATGATGAGCGTCGCGGCGGCCGTTAGCGCACCCCACTGGATGCCCTGGAAAGTCAGGAAGGATGTGATGCTGACGGGGAGTGTCTGCGTGTCGCGTCCGGACAGCACCAGGGCGACGAAGAACTCGTTCCAGGTGAACAGGACGCAAAGGATGAGCGTCGCGGCTATGCCTCCGCGTGCGGCCGGCAGGTAGATTCGGGAAAAGATCGCGAACTCCCGGGCGCCGTCGACCCGAGCCGCATCCCGCAGCTCGCGCGGTATGTCGTCGAAGAAGGTGATGAGCAGTGAAATGGCGAACGGGATGTTGATGAACGCGTAGACGGCAATCAGCAGCCAATGCTGGTTGAGCGCCCCGATGCGCACCGCGAGGTAATAGACGGGAATGACGAAAATCAGGGCAGGGGCAATGCGCAAGCTCAGGATGAACTTCTCCTGGCTGCGCCTTTTGGCGGCCTCCTGTTGCGTCATGCCGTAAGCTGCCACGGCGCCTATCGAGACGGCGATAATGCTGGACGTCATGGAGACGAAGAAGCTGTTGGCGAAGGCACGCAGGAAGGTCGGGTTTGCCAGCACTCTCTTGAAATTGTCGAGCGTCGGCTCGAAGAGCCAGACCGGCGGGATAGCGAAGGCGTCCCTGGTCGTCTTGAAGGACGTGACGACGACCCAGTAGAGCGGGAACAGCACTGTCAGCAGCATGACCAGCAGGCCGAGATAGAAAAAGGTTCGCCGGATCATGGCCGTTCTCCCTTTCGGGGAAAGAGCACGCCATACATCGCCAACAGCGCCACATTCGTGAAGATTGTCAGGATCACGGCGATGGCGATGGAATATGAGATATCGAAATTCGTGAAGGCGACGATGTAGCCGTAGAAATTCAGCGTTTCGGTCGACAGCGCCGGTCCGCCTCTGGTCATGATGTAGAAGAGGTCAAACGCCTTGATGCTGTCGATGGTGCGGATGAGCGCCACGATCGCGATGGCACGGCGCAGCATTGGCAGCAGCACGTACCAGTTGACCTGCCATTCGCGCGCGCCGTCGACACGGGCGGCGTCCAGCGGGTCGGTCGGCGCCGAATCGAGGGCAGCCATCGACAGGAGGATGACGAATGGCGTCCATTGCCAGATATCGGCGATGAGGACGGAGAAGAGTGCCACCTGCGTACTCCCGAGCCAGTCCACGGCTCCGATCCCCAGCAAAGACAACACGTGGTTCGCCATGCCGGATGCGGGGTCGAAGATGAAGCGCCAGGTCAAGCCGACCACGACAGGCGTCATGATGATCGGGACGAGAAGAAGGGCGCGCACAACCCGCTTGATCGCAAAATTGCGGTCCAGGAAAAGTACGACGGCCAGTCCGAGAACAACCTCTATCCCGGTGGCCAGGACTGTGAACAGGACTGTCCGCCAAAGCGCCGACAGCCCCCGGGGATCGGAGAAAAACCGTGCGTAATTGTCGAGGCCGACAAACACGTCGCGTCCGGCTCGCATCAGCGACACGTCGCGAAAGGACATCCAGAGCACGTAGACCGTCAGAACGGCGGAGACGATGCTCAAGACAGCCAGGATCGGCTGGAAGAACATCCGTGAGGGGTCGGCAAGCCTGGCCATTGAAGCAGAACACTCGCTTGAGAAAGGTGGCCGTGCCGCGGCCCGGGAGGGTCTTCGCGGCAGGGCGAGCCAGCTGTTGCGTCAGCGCGCCAGTGCGGCGTTGTTCGCCTCGTCGGCTTCCTTGAGCGCGTCGGCCGAGCTTGCGGCTCCGGCCAGCCCCTTGGACACGGCGATGCCTGTGTTGTTGATGACTTCATTCGCCTGTTCGACCGTCGGCAGGTAATCCGGATTGCCCTGGTTGATCGCGGCGATCATGGCATCCTTGAACGCGCCATAGCGTGTGTTGAAGCTTTCGCTGTTCAGCGCGGTCAGCGACGTCACGCCCGAGTTAGGGTCGCTCTGCATCGACTTCACCTGCTGCTCCTTGGCGGTGGCCCAGGCGGCAAACAGGGCGGCAGCTTCCTGGTTCTTGGAATCGACCGTCACATAGAGGCTATGCACCGCAAGCGAGGAAGACCCGCCCTTGGGATTGGCGGCAGTCTGGGGCACAGGCACATAGCCGACCTTGCCGACCACGGTCGAAACGGCGGCATCTTCGTTGTAGGCGCCGTTGACCGTCGCATCCAGCGTGATGGCAGCCTTGCCCTGCTGGAACAGCAGGCGGTTCTCTTCCCATCCGAAGTTGGCGACACCCACCGGACCGTAATCCTTCAGGACCTTGGTGAATGCGTCCAGCGCGGTAATGCCTTCGGGCGTTGCGAGCGCGGACTTGCCGTCGGCGAGGAAGGAGCCGCCCATCCCCCAGAGATAGGCAGCCCAGACATAGACGCCCTCGATGCCTTGCCGGCCGCGCATGGTGATGCCGGCGATCTGCTTGTTGGTCTTTTCGGAGATCGTCTTGGCCGCATTCTCGATGTCGTCGAACGTCTTCGGCTCGGCCAGTCCGTACTGCTCGAACAGATCCTTGCGGAACATCACGAACGTGCTTTCGCCATAGACCGGCAGACCGTAGGTCTTTCCCTCCAAGACGTTTGTGTTGAAGTATCCGGGGACGAAATCCGCCTTGTCGAAGTGCTGCGAATACTTTGCCAGGTGATCGTCCAGGGGAACGATATAGCCGGACTTCACAAAGCCGGGGACGTAGATGATGTTGTTCTCGACAACGTCGTAGCGGCCGGATCCGGAAGACATCTCCAGGAGCATCTTCGCGGTGATGTCCTGTTCCGGCACGACTTCAAGGGCCACGTCGATGCCGGAAATCTCCTTGAATTCGGGCAGCATTTTTTGGATCGCATCCGTCGTGGGATGACCCTCCATCAGTACCGACAGTTGCACCCCGTCGAAGGGCTTGTCTTGCGCGTAGGTTGATCCTGACAAGCTGTATATCGAGATTGCGGCCACGGTTGCGGCCAGAATTTTACGTCTGCTGAACATTGCATTCTCCCATTGTTGCGGCTTCAGCCGTCGTTCAAAGCATCAGGCGAGGTGCACGACCTCACCGGTTTGCGCGGAGCGGATCATCGCGAGCGTCAATTCTAGAGAGCGGAGCGCTTCTTCACCGGAAGCGATCGGGTGATCGACACCATTCAGCCATTCGAGGACCCCATGCAGTTGCTGGCGGAGATCGCCGCCCACGGTGCCGCCGAGCGCTGGCCAATGCTGCGTATCGATCTCCTGGGATCGGGAATTGTCGGCGAAATAGAGCCCGCTGTCGCCGCACTGGATTTCGAAGAAACCATCGGTTCCGATCATCTCCATTCTCGCATCGATCATGTGCCGCGCGCCGGATGGCAGCGACCAGGCGCTTTCGAAGTTGACGACCGTCCCTCCGGAAAAGCGCACGATGGCGGCGATGCTGTCCTGGGTGCCGATTGATCCGAGCAGCAGGTCCGTCTGTTGCGCATAGACGGAGACGGGACGCTGGCAGCCCAGCATCCAAAGCACCAGATCGACGTCGTGAACCGTGACGTGGAGCGGCAGGGGAAGCTTGCCGGCGTAGCGCTTCGGTCCCTCGGTTCTCGCGCTGTTGCGGCGTGCATAGACATGGATCGGGTGGCCGACCTTGCCCTCGTTGATCATCTCCTTGGCGCGGGCGTAGCGAGGATCGAAGCGCAACAGATATCCGACGCCAAGCTTCACGCCGGCCGAGCGGACGGCGGCAATGATCGCCTTCGCGTCGTCGACATCCGAGGCGATCGGCTTTTCGATGAAGAGGTTGACGCCCTTCCTGGCGACGGCTTCGGCCGGAACCCGATGCAGATTGTCGGGCGTGCAGATGCTCACGAGGTCGAGGATTTCGTGCGTCAGCAACTCCTCGTGGCCCGGATAGACCTTGACGTCTCCGAGCCTTGACGCCAGCGCTTTGGCAAGCTCGACGTTCGGATCGACGATCGCGACAAGTTCGCAGTTGGGCGCGCGCGCGAAAATGGACGCGTGCATGGACCCCATGAACCCGGCACCGACAACAGCAACGCGGCGCGTCATGACGAATCCTTTCTATGAACCTGCGAGGCACTCGAAGCAATTCGTTGGATGAAATGCCGGGTGATAACGGTTGGCCGGGTTATGGCGCTTCCGGCGACGATGAAGCGGGCTCCGAGTTGCAGGCAGCGCAGAGCGTCGTCGGGCGACCAGATGCGGCCTTCCGCCACGAATGGTATGCCCGCGCGATTGAGGGCGCCCATCAGCGCGAAGTCCGGCCCGTCCTTTCCGCGCGTGTAGTCGGTATATCCAGCCATCGTGGTGCTCACGACATCTGCGCCGGCGGCCATTGCGAGTTCGGCTTCCTCGGCCGTGCTGATATCGGCCATGACCAAGCATCCACGACCCTTTATGGCCTCGATCAGGGTCGGGACTTCGACCGGCCGCGGTCGGCGCGTCGCATCGAAAGCGATGATTTGCGCACCCGCACTGGCTATCGCCTGCACATCCTCGACGGCAGCCGTGATGTAGACGTCGGTGCTTGCGCGCTGGGTCTTGACGAGACCGATCACCGGAACAGCGACCCGAGCGCTCACGGTGGTGATGTTCTTGACACCCTCAATCCGGACTGCACTGGCGCCACCCGCCACAACCGATGCCGCCAGAGCGCCGATGTGCTCGGGCGCATCCAGGGGCGTTCCGGCGTCCGCCTGACAGGACACGACAAGCGTTCCGTCCAATGACTGGAGGAGGTGAGATCGCAATTTCGGCCCCATTCGCTCTTGGCTGCCCCAGTGGCAGTGTCAGGGTATCTAAGCGAAGATGAAGTTATTTGTCAATATTTATGTTGTGATGAAAATTTTCGCCATGCAGATCAGCCACCCCTACGAGCCCCGCGTCCGGCCCGGCGGCAGCCGGCTTTATCTGACGTTGGAAAACAGCGGGCAACTCCGACACGTGTCGGCGGACACGGTCGAGGAAACCCGGAGCTAGGCCAACGCCGCCGCCCAGGGCGACGGCATCGAGATCGACGGCCCCGACGATGTCTGCGAGTGTTTCGGCGAGCGCCTCCGCTGCCTGGTCGAGGATGCGTTCGGCCAATTCATCGCCATTGGAGGCGTTCTCGAATACCCCAGGTGCCCCAACATCCTGACCCGAGTATTCGCGAAAGCGTCTGGCAATGGCAGTGCCGGACGCCAGCGTCTCCAGGCAACCTTTCCGGCCGCAGCCGCATAGAGAGTCGCTGCCGGCGACCGTCATATGGCCGACATGGCCCGCGAGGCCGGCGCTGCCGATTTCGAGGCGGCCGTCGAGCACAAGTCCGCCGCCAACGCCCGTTGAAACGGTGACGAACATGAAGTTGCGGCATCCTTGCCCAGCGCCGAATCTGTATTCGCCCCAGCCGGCGGCCTGCGCGTCGTTGACGATCAATGGCGTCACGCCGGTCAATTCCCGGATCCGGGCCGTCAGCGGAAAGCCGTGTTCGATCGGCAGCGTGCGGGGGTTTAGCGCCGAGAGGCATCCGTCGGACACAATCCCGGTTGTAGCGACAGCAATTCTCGACGGACTGCGTCGGCTGACCTCTTCGACAATCGCGCCCACAAGGTCTTCGCCTCGTCCGGTTCGAGGTGTTCGTATCTGATGGCGATTGCGCGGCTTGTTGTCCTCGATGTCGGCGAAGGCGATCTTCGTGCCGCCGATGTCTATGGCCAGAACGGTCCTAGAAGGATCGGTCACTCACGCTCTCCGCTGTTCGTTGGATCATCGCCAGTCGTTGCGGATCCTGCCTGGTCATTTCGGCGACCAGAGCATCGACGATGAGAAGCTGGCTTATCTTGGATGGAAAGGCGCCGCCAGTCAGGGGCGTTTCGGGCCAGGACGCGATCAGCGTCAGGTCGCATGCAGCAGCCAGGGGGCTCTTGGATCGATTACTGATCCCGATGACAAAAGCCCCGCGCGATTTTGCCAATTCGGCGATCCTGACGGAATCGATGGTCGAGCCCGAACTGGAGATGATCACATGCACCGATCCCTTGCCGGCGGTGCCCGCCGCCATCGTGGCGAGGTGCGCATCGCCAAGCGCGCGCGATATCTTGCCGATCCGGGACATCTTGTAGGCGAGATACTGAGCCGTAACGGCCGAGGCCGCGACTCCAAAGCACTCGACGGCCCGCGCGGCCAGCAATTCCTCGGCGGCCTTGGTGACATGCTGCCGGACGATGAGCTGCTCGGTCTCGCGCAACGCGATGACAGCTGTCTCGACGAGGCGCTGGATGTCGTCGGCCGGCTCTGCGCTCTCCCTGCCTCTTTCATCGTTGGCAAGTTCCTTGGCGAGCGCCAGCTTAAAGTCCTGGAAGCCCGAGAAGCCCTGGTCGCGGCAGAACCGCATGACACTCGCCTCGGACGATCCGGAAGACTCCGCGAGTTCGGTTATGCTCTGGTAGAGGGTCGTATCGGGGTGGCCGAGAACAAACTCTGCGACTTTGGCCAAGGCGGGCGTCATGTTTCCCGCGGTCGATCGGAGGCTTGCGATCAGTGCTTTTGTCATTGGCTTTCCCCGCGTGTGGCAACTGAACTCAGAAATGCTCGGCAACCCAGGGCAAGGGGCCAGCGAACACCAGGTCGCATAGTTGCACAGCGTCGGCCTCCCCGAACAGGACGCCTTGGCGCGCGAGTTTCGAAGCCGAACGAAAACCTGTGAAAAGGCTCGCAAAGGAAGGCCCATCGACACTTACGGTCGGCTGATCGTTGTTGTTTCCCTGCGTCACCCGCGCTTTGCCTGACGCGATCTCCAGGCGCAGGTCGCAAGGTTCCGCGCCGGGGCCGTCAATGCGAATGCCGAGTGTGGCCGAGTCGATGCGATAGCCGCGCTGCTCGAGCGCGCGTTGGGGGTCGAGAATGCGCGCCATCCACTCTTCCTGGTGTGCAAGACGCCAGCCCTTGTCCGGCATGGCTGTAACAAGGTCGTCATGCGGCCCACCATGCCAGCGGACCTTCGGGTAGACCGATCGGAAACGGCCGACAAGGCAGAGCAGAGCCGCCGCCATTGCTCCGCTTTCCGCATGCCAGTCCCTGATCTCCAGGACGGCTGAATTGCCGGCGTCCAGAATGGCATAGGCTTCTAAGTGCTCGCCTCCCGCCGCAAAGGCTGCGAGGCCGTCAGTCGGCGCCCTCAGCAGCTCCGCCCAATGCACGTCGGAACGGCGAAGCAGACCGGCTTCGCTCTTCACCTTGTCTGCATAGGCCTGCCTGATCCTGGAGTCCCCTGGCTGCAGCTGGAAGAAGTCAACATCGGTCCTGGCGGGCAGCGCGGCCGTCTCCGCCTCGTAGACGATTTCGCTGCCGGCCAGTTCAAACCCACATTTGCGGTAGACCGGGCGCGCCGAGCCGAACAGCGAAACCATAAGTGCGCCGTCACGGCGCGCCTCTTCGCAGAGCGATTCGACCATGGGTCTGGCAAGGCCTCGCCCCCTCGCTTCCGGAGCGATGGCGACATGCGCGATGCTGGTCGCTAGCACGTCCAATCCGCCAAACCCATGCGCCGTTTTCAGGAGCACCGCCGTCGCCGCGGCCAAGCCGGTATCCGTACGCAGGATGCGAAACGAGGGGAGGCCGACATGCACGACGTACTCCCGGGCGCGGTCTCTGCTGAAGCCGAATGCAAGCGCCAGCAGCAGGCAGATTGTGTCCGTGTCATCCGAAACGGCCCGTTCGAGCGCATGGCTGGGTATGAAGAAATTTTTCATGGACTAGATTCCTATGGCGATATACTTCATAAACGATACGGTCTGAACGTTCAAGGGAGTTCACATGGCTCAGGGTCGTATCCTTCGGGAAATCGAGCAGATCCCGCATGTTCTCGAGGTTTCCGCAGATAGGCACAGGATCGCGAGCATGGAGATTCGCAAGCGGTTTGGCGCACGAATACCGCGTCTTGTTGCCAAGAGGTCGCCGATCTCGTCTCCGAGGTCATAAAGAAACGCCTTAGTGTCCGGGCTGTGCCGTGGCTGGTTTTCCGCGCGCTAGCGCGCCCGGTCAAGCTGTTTTCCGAGCTTGGCTATGACCTGATACAGATGTTCCTGTTCTTCAAGAAGGGCGTCTATATCTCGAATATTTCGAAACAGGAGCACTTTTTTGGACCCGCCCCTACATCCCGAGATGCGATCACGCGATGGGCGAAAAGTCACCAGCTGATTTCGTGATGCATCGCGATGGCGGATCGGCCTGACAGTCCCGTCGTCGATTGCACAGCAATCCAAACGCCGTCATCGCATTGAAAGGGCGGCAACGATCAGCGACGTGTCAAGACAATGCATCAGTAGCGGTCGCCATCCCGCATCGACCGCACCAGATCGGCAGAACGCTCGGCCTGAGGCGGCATGGTCGCGGTCAAGGACTGCAGGAGGGTCGCGTCGATCCGCTGCCGCGGTCTCGCCACGGCGGTAAGCCGTGCGACCGGTTTACCCCGCCGGGTGATGTCGATCGTATCTCCTGCCTCGACCCGATCCACCAACTCGCTCAAATGGGCTTTGGCATCTGCCAGGTTGATCACACTCATGTCACGCTCCTGACTATGGAAATAGCTCCGCGCAGAAACAAATCATTGCAGTCGGCTGTTGTGGCGCAGCACCAGGCCGACTGCGCCGAGCAATGCATCGTTCTGCGTGTGCTTGCCAACGATTATCCGCGTGCGCAGGGCGGGCGCGACATCGCGGGACTTGATGAGCGTGTGGCGTTCATATGACGCGATCAGCGGTGCCAGGAGAATGTCGCCTGCCAACGCCATGCGGCCACCGATGATGATGAGCGGCGGATTGATCACCGAGCCGATCAGACCAAGACCGCGGCCGGCGAAGTCCGCGGTGTCCTCGATCATCCGCAGCGCCCCGACGTCGCCCTGTTCGGCCATCATGATCACCTCGTCCATCGTCACCGGCCGCCGCGCGATGCGCGAAATCTGCTGCAGCGGCCGGGCAAAACTCGCATAAAGCTCCAGGCATCCGCGATTGCCGCACCGGCAAAGATCGCCGCCGGGATCGATGCTGATATGCCCGAATTCGCCGGCGCCGCCGGCGATGCCCGTCACCAGCCGGCCATGCTGGACTATGGCCCCGCCGATGCCGAGATCGATCTTGAACAGGACGAAATCGTCTTGGCCGACGGCCGCGCCCCACATCAGCTCGGCAATGGCCGAGCAGTTGCTCTCGTTGTCGGCGAAAATCGGCTGTTCGAGAACCGGCCCGAACACATCGCGGATGTTGACCCCGGCCCAGGTCGGAACAATACTCGCACGCTGCACCACGCCTTCGCGGCTGACAGGGCCCGAGACGGAAACCCCAACCCCCAGGAGTCCCGCCATCGGCAGACCGTTCTCTACGTAGCATTGGGCAATTGCTGACTTGGCGAGCTCGGCCGCCTGTTGTGGCTGGTAGTCCAGGCCCATGGGAAGAGTTTGTTCGGCAATGACAGAATGCGAGACGTCGGCGATGAGGCACCGCATCTCATCGAGGCCTAGGTGGATCCCGACGCAGGTGCCCGTAGCGGGATTGAGCGTCAAGGTCGCGGCAGGCCTGCCAATGCCCCTGGTCCCGTCGTGGTGGGCCGAGGATTCGATCACCATTCCGGATTTTTTCAAGCCGTTGAGCGCCGTTGAGACCGTCGATCGCGCCAAGCCGGTGATATGCGCGATTTGCGAGGCAGAAAGCACGCCGCGCTCACGCAGGCAGCGCACGATCAGGCTCTCCGGTGATGCGGAGGGCCTGTCGATCAGCCAGTTTCTAAGCGAAGGTTTGTTCATGATGAGCACAAAGGACGTTGACTGATAGATCAAATATGTCATCTTGGAAAGAACGGAGATACTGCATCCCCGTCTGCGACGACCTCAAATTGTCTGCGACGAGCTCAAAACTGCGTCCACAAGCGGTCGATACGAACCGTGCATCACCTATGGGAGTGAAACGATGGAATATCTGAGGACGGCCGTTGCGGCCGCTACGGCGTACACCCTTGTTGCGGGAGCCGCGTTCGCTGAGCCCAAGACCAACCTGTTGCATCAATGGGCGTCCGGATCGGACGCCCAGGCTATTGCCAAGCTCGGTGAGATGTTTACCGCCAAGGGTGGCGCCTGGCAGCAGACCTCCATCGCCGGCCACACGGCCAACACGCTGGCGAAACTGCGCGCCGACGTGATCGCCGGCAATGCACCCCCCGCGGTGCAGCTCAAGGGACCCGAGATCGCCGAATGGAACGAGACCGGCATGACCGCCAATCTCGACGAACTGGCGACGGCGGAAAACTGGGAAAAGGTCGTCGCTCCCGAATTGCTGCCGGTGATGAAGCCGACCGGCAGCTGGGTGGCGGCGCCGATGAATATCCATCGCATCAACTGGCTGTGGGCATCGCCGAAGGTAATGCAGGAAGCAGGCGTCGCCGAGGTGCCAAAGACATGGGCAGACTTCAACGCCGCCTGCGACAAGGTCGTGGCATCGGGCAAAATCTGCATCTCGCACTCGACCGCCGACTGGACCGATTCGACGGTGTTCGAGGTCGTCGTCTACGGAATGGATCTCGATCTCTTCAAGAAGGCCTTCGTCAAGGGTGACGTCGAGGCGATGCGCAGCGACGGCATGGTCAAGGCCTTCGAACAGTTCCGCACCATGACGACCAAATATATGGACCCCGGCATGAACGGGCGCGACTGGGATAGCATGTCGCATCTGGTCGGCCGCGGCGAGGCCGCCTTCCACATCATGGGCGACTGGACGCTCGGCCTGCTCACGGCCGGCGGCTTCAAGGAGGGCACCGACTATATCTGCGCCCAGGCGCCGACTGATTGGGGCAAGCCGGGCTTCATCCTGAATTCCGACTCGGTCGTGTTCTTCCAGCAGAAGGATCCGGAATACGTTGAGGGGCAGAAACTGCTCGCCAGCACCATCCTGTCGCCCGAGTTCCAGACGGTTTTCAATCAGACCAAGGGCTCGATCCCGGCCCGTCTCGACGTCGATCTTTCGAACGGCTTCAATCCCTGCCAGCAGCTCTCCCAGAAGGATCTGCAGGCGTCGATCGATGGCGGCACGCTTGTCCGCTCGATGGCGCATAACATGACCATCCCGCAGAAGGTGCGCGGCGCGATCATGGATACCGTCACCGAATTCGTGGCGACGCCGGACATGACCGCTCAGGACGCAGCCAGCGCGATGGCCGATGCGGCCGAAGCGCAGATGTGAAGACGCTGCCGATGATGGCTTGTCGCGCGTCGCCCGGCCCCGACTTCGCCGGAGCAGAAGATGTCAACGCGTGACCTGACCGTACCGGTTGCGGCTACCGCAACCCCGTGGCGACAGCGCCTGGGCACGATGGTGCCCATTCTGGTGCTGGCGCCGTCGCTTGCGGCGAGTTTCGTCTACGTCTTCGTCTTCACGCTCTGGACGCTCTATCTCTCGCTCTCCAGTTCGTCGCTGATGCCGACCTATGGGTTCGTCGGTCTGGACAACTACGCTTCGCTCTGGGCGAACCGGCGCTGGAACATCGCCTATACCAACCTTTTTCTGTTCAGCGGCTTCTATATCGTCGGCTCGATGGCCATCGGACTGCTTCTGGCGATCCTGATCGACCAGCGCGTTCGCGGCGAGGCGGTCTGGCGCACCATCTTCCTCTATCCGCTGGCAGTCTCCTTCATCGTCACCGGCACGGTGTGGAGTTGGCTCTATAATCCCGTCGACGGCATCCAGGCCTTCGTGCGGGGGCTCGGCTGGACCGACTTCAGCTTCGCCCTGACGGCCAACCGCAACACCGCAATCTATGCGGTGATCATAACCGGTATCTGGCAGTCGTCCGGCTTCGCAATGGCGCTTTTCCTGGCTGGCCTGCGATCGGTCGATCCGGATCTCATTAAGGCAGCGCAGATCGACGGTGCGTCGGTTTCCCGAACCTATCGGAAGGTCATCCTGCCGACGATCGCCCCGATTTTTCTGGCGGTGGCCGTCATCCAGATCCAGTTCGCCATCAAGACCTTCGACCTGGTGGCGGCGTTGACGCGGGGTGGGCCAGGTGTGTCGACTACCTTCCCGGCGATCTATGTCTACGACCTGATGTTCCAGCGTGGGCAGATCGGCGAGGGTGCCGCCGCGGCGATGATGATGCTCGCGGCCCTCGCGGTTGTGCTGGTGCCCTATTCCTTGTGGATCGTTTGGCGCAGGCGGGCGGAGGGCCGCAATGGCTGAAATTGTCACCAACGCCCGGCATGATCCCGAAGCGGCCGCGGCTACGCGGCGATATTTCTGGGGTCGCTTCCTTGTCTATGCAGTGCTGACGCTTTTCGCCGTCATCTACCTTGCACCGCTGCTGGTCGTCGTCTTCAACTCGTTGCGGGAGCAGTCCGACATTGCCCGTAACGGCCTCATCTCGCTGCCGCGCAGCTTCCGCCTCGACGCGTGGGCGCAGGCTTGGGGCACTTATTGCGTCAGCGGCACCTGCGAAGGCATGAAGCGCAATTTCTTCAACTCGCTCTGGATGACGATCCCCGCAACGCTCATCTCCACGCTGCTCGGCGCCATGAACGGCTACGTGCTGTCGAAATGGCGCTTCAAGGGCTCGGAAATTCTGTTCAACCTGATGCTGCTCGGCGTCTTCATGCCCGGCCAGATCTCGCTGATGCCGTGGGCGTTCCTGCTCGGCAAGCTCGGCCTGACCAATTCGACCTACGGGCTGGTCTTGATTCATGTCGTCCAGGGCATCTCGTTCACCACCCTGTTCTGTCGCAACTTCTACGTCAGCATACCCGACGATCTTATCAATGCGGCACGCATCGACGGCGCCGGCTTCTGGCGGATTTTTCGCAAGATCATCCTGCCTCTGTCGCCGCCGATTTTGATTGTCACCGTCATCTGGCAATTCACCGGTATCTGGAACGAGTATCTGTTCGGCGTCGTCTTCACCTCGGGCCAGCAGCAGCCGATTACGGCGGCATTGGTCGCGCTCACTGCCGGCGGCACGACTGCCCGTGCTTACGATGTGATGAGCGCAGCCGTGCTGATCGGCGCGCTGCCGCCGCTGCTGATCTACCTGTTCGGTGGAAAATACTTCGTGCGCGGCCTGACACAGGGCGCCATCAAATGAGGCATCGGCCATGTCCGCGCTGATGATCCGCGACCTTCACAAGAGCTATGGCGGGCTCGAGATTCTGGCCGGCATCAATCTCGAGGCGCGAACCGGGGAGTTTGTCGCCCTCGTCGGCCCGTCGGGATGCGGCAAGTCAACCTTGCTCGCCATGATCGCTGGCCTGGAAACCGTCACCTCGGGCGAGATCTGGATCGGCGACCGGCTGGTGAACTCCGTGCAGCCCAAGGACCGCGACATAGCGATGGTATTCCAGTCCTATGCCCTCTATCCGACCATGACGGTGCGCCAGAACATCACCTTCGGCATGGAGAGCCGAGGCGTGCCCAAAGCGGAGCAGGCGGAAGCCGTAAAGCGGGTTGCCGCACTGCTGCAGATTGAGCAGTTGCTCAACCGCAAGCCCGGACAATTGTCGGGTGGGCAGCGGCAGCGCGTTGCAATGGGGCGCGCCCTGGTACGCGACCCAAAATTGTTTTTGTTCGACGAGCCGCTGTCCAATCTCGACGCCAAGCTGCGCGTCGACATGCGCACGGAAATCAAGAAGCTGCACCATCGCGTCGGCAAGACGACGGTGTACGTCACCCACGATCAGGTCGAGGCGATGACGCTTGCGTCCCGCATTGCGGTGATGAACCAGGGCTCGGTGCAGCAGTTCGACACGCCGAAGCGGATCTATGACCGGCCGACCAACATGTTCGTGGCCGGTTTCATGGGATCGCCGGCGATGAATTTCATCCCCGCCCGGCTTGCGGGATCGACCAGCATCGCGGTACGCGCCGCTGACGGCAGCGACGCCACTCTTGCCCTTGCCATGCCGCTGTCCGCCGGTGCGCCAAAGGACGTGGTGCTCGGTGTTCGGCCCGAACACATCTACCGCTTCACGACGGACCTGAAGTCGCGCAAACCTGCTGTGCAGCCCTTGCAGGCGCCGGTAGAACTGGTCGAACCGACCGGCGCCGAGACGCTTGCCGTCCTCAGGCTAGGCGACCTGGAGATCACCGGCCGTTTCGAGCCGGATGACGCTCCCGTCATGGGCGAGACGATAACGCTCGGCATCGACATGTCGCGCGCCTGTCTGTTCGATCCAGCAACCAGGGCGCTGCTGTGATCTGATGTCCGTGCAATTCGCGACTTACCCGAGCTTGACCGATCGCGTCGTGCTGATCTCCGGCGGCGCCTCCGGGATCGGCGCCGATATGGTTCGCGCTTTCGTGGCGAATGGCGCCCGCGTATGCTTCCTCGATGTGCAGGATGGACCCGCGGAGGCGCTGGTGCGCGAGCTCGGTGGCGTCGCCAAACAGGCACCCCTGTACCTCCATTGCGATGTGACCGACGTTGATGCGCTGCAGGCTTCGGTAGAAGACGTGCGCGCTAAGCTCGGTCCGGTCGCCGTTCTGGTGAACAACGCTGCCGATGATCAGCGCCAACCCGTTGACGCGGTGACGTCAGAATATTGGGACCGCAGCTTCGACGTCAATCTCCGGCATCACTTCTTCGCTGCGCAGGCGGTGCATCCGCATATGAAGGAACTCGGCTTCGGCTCGATCATAAACTTCTCTTCCATCGCCTGGCGTTTCGGCGCGGACCAAATGGTGGCCTATGCCACCGCCAAGGGGGCTGTGGTGGCGCTGACGCGCGCATTGGCGCGGTCGTTCGGATCCGACAACATCCGCGTCAATGCAGTCGAACCCGGCGCCGTCATCACCGAGCGGCAGCGCCAGCTGTGGTTCAAGACCCAGGACGCAATCGACCAGACGGTGCAGCGGCAACTGATCCGCCGCGTCCTGCTGGGCGAGGAGATCGCGCGGACCGTGCTCTTCCTTGCCGCCGATGACAGCCGCATGATCACGAAGCAGTCCATCGCCGTCGATGCCGGTCTGCGCTGATGCGATCGCTTCCAAATCCTTCAACGGAACTGCCAAGCTGATGTTTCGTCTCGGCCTCAACCCATACGGACTGACCTACACTCTCGGCCTACAGGGACGCGGCACGCCGCGGCATAATCCGGACGGGACGGGGCTGGGAGGCTTCATAGCGCTTGCGCAGGAACTGGGCGCACGCACGCTCGAGATCTACGAACCGTGGTTGACCGACTTGCCAGACCCCGAAATCGTCGACCTGCGCAGGCGTCTGGCCGCGCTCGACATCGTCCCGGTGGTCAGTGGCGGACTTCTGGTGGCCGGTCCGTTGGACAGCGCGTTTCGGGCGGCGCGCCTGCTCGAGGCGACAACGATCCGTATCGCACTGACCCCCGTCCTGTGCGGCGACCGCAACCTGTGGGGCCCGAAATGGAGCGAGTTCGACGCGACGATCCGCGCTGCCTTGACGGAATGGGGGCCGCGTGCGGCGGCTGAGGGCCGGGTGCTCGGCATCGAAAACCATCAGGACTTCGGCAGCGACGAACTGGTCGCGTTCTGCGAACTCGGTGGGCCGGGCGTCGGCATCACCTACGACACCGGCAACACCTTCCCTGTCGGCGAGGCGCCGCTTGCCTTCACGCGGCGCATCGCACCGCACGTCCGCCATGTCCACCTCAAGGACTATCGCGTGCAGTTCACCGATAAGGGCTATCGTCTGGTCCGCTGCGCGATCGGCGACGGCGCCGTGCCCTTCGCCGGACTGGCAGCCATCCTCGCCGAGCATCACGACACGCTGACCGCCGTGCTCGAGCCGGGCGCGCTGGAAACCCGCCACGTTCGCTGTCTCAGCGACGATTGGTGGAACGGGTATGCGCCGAAGACTGCGCGCGAGTTCGCCGCCTGCCTGAGTGCTGCGCGCGTAAACCGCCTTGCTGACGACGCCGACTACCGGACGCCGTGGGAGCGCGACGATGACGGCGCGCTGGTTTCGTATGAGCTCGACATGATCCGGCGCAGCGCCGCCAACATGAAGAAGTTCGATTTCATTGCAATGGAGAAATCAGCATGACTGCCCGAGAACTCAGCGGCCTGACTGCCTTCGTGACCGGCTCGGGACGCGGCCTCGGCCGCGTCATGGCCGCCCGCCTGGCCGAACTCGGCGCAAACGTCGCCATCCACGATCTCGACTGGACCCGGCCGTCGCAATATGGCGAATTCGCAGACCTCGGCGAATCCGCCAGGGGTCTGGAAAAGCATGGGACACGGGTAACCGCGGTTACGGGCAACATCGGTGACAGGCAAGCCGTTGCCGAAATGAAGAGGAAGATCGAAGCGGAGCTCGGCGATGTGCACGTTCTGGTCAACTGCGCCGGCGGCGACATCGGCGCCAAGGGGGTAAAGCCCAGTCCCAACAACGCGCTCGACATCGACTATGAAGACATCAAGGTGCTGACCGAGAACAATCTCATCGGCACGATGCTGGTCTGCCAGGCGTTCATTCCGCCTATGGTCAAGCGCGGCTCAGGCTCGGTGATCAACATTGCCTCAGCGGCAGCGCATATCGGATGCTCGCCGGAGGTGGTCTACTCCACGCTCAAGGCGGCCGTCGTCCATTATACGCGCTGCCTCGCCAAGGAACTGATCGACGATGGCGTGCGCATCAATGCGGTGAGCCCCGGCGCCACCAAGACGGCACGGTTCCAGGCGAGCCGCGTCGTCGATCCGGAGCGCATGGATTCGAAATCGCTGAACCGCTATGCCGAGCCTGAAGAGATCGCTGAGGCGGTGGCCTTCCTCGCCGGTCCGCGTGCGCGCTTCATCAACGGGCAGGTCATTCGCGTCGATGGCGGTTTCACCATCTTCCCAGGTTGAATCGCGACCGTTCACATGGCGAATTGTTGGGCTGAGCGCACCCCAATGAGCAGGGCCACGACTGCCCATTGCCGACCTTACTTCGTTGATGGGTTGCGACGTGCTCGCAGAGCCAGGAATCGACGGTGAAGTTCGGCTACACGTCAATTCTCTTGGCGACACGCTGACGTTACAGCCCGCCTGTATGCACCCACGCAATGGCTCAGATTTGTCTGGGTCGGTCTACTCGGCGCCCTGAGAAGGCGAAGATTCCGGATCGAGGCGCTTGGGCCACCGTGCGCCTGGGAGAAGCGAAACGGTCCAGTCTATAAGCTCAGAGGCGCAACATTAGAGGTTGGGGGAACAGATGAGGGAAGAGAACGACATTCAGAAGTTGGTGCGCACGCTGCGTGCTCGAGCACCTGACGACGCGGCTGAATTGCTTGCCCGAGAGTCTCCTGAGTTAATCCGCGACGCACTAAAGTTGTTACCGGATAGGCACGCCCATAAGGTGGCGGAGTATTTGCCATCGCAAAGGAGGCCCATCAAATATCATACCGACGGCAAGGATCTCGCGATCCCCGAGGCCATCGTCGAGCTGATGGACCCGATCCCCGCCAGCGTTGCTGTCGGGACCACGGTAGCCGCCGCGGTCGAGGCCGTTAGGCGCGCGCAGGTGCCGACCGAGTTGACTTACCTCTATATCACGGACGAGGGCGATAGACTGGTTGGCCTAGTGGTCTTGCGCGATCTGATGCTGAGCGAGGCCGACGCGACGGTGGATCAAATTATGCTGGCAAGTCCGTTCGCCCTTCACGTCGATATGCCTTTGAGCGAAGCCTGCAAGGCGGCGGTACGCCGTCACTACCCTGTCTATCCCGTGGTGGACGCGGAGAACCGGCTGCTCGGGCAGGTTCGCGGCTGGCGGCTGTTCGAGCAGCAAATCATCGAGATTTCTGCCCAGCCTGGCCAGATGGTGGGTGTCCAGAAGGAGGAGCGTTCTTTCACTCCGCTGTTTTCAGCCTTCTTGAAACGTCATCCGTGGCTGCAGCTCAACCTGCTGACGGCCTTCATAGCCGCTTTCGTGGTCGGCTCGTTCACAGGCACGATCGAGAAGATCGTCGCGTTGGCGGCGTTCCTCCCGGTGTTGGCCGGACAGAGCGGAAACACCGGCTGTCAGGCGCTGGCTATTACGCTGCGTGGCCTCGCCTTAGGGGATGTGGACAAACGACCGAAGCTGCACTTGGTGCTGAGGGAGGGAGCGCTCGGGATCGCCAACGGCTTGCTCGTCGGTCTGGTGGCGGCTGCGGCCATGTGGTTCTACGCTTCACGGCAGCCGGAGTCGGCATCCCAGGCCCCCATGCTGGCGCTTGTGATCCTGCTTGCCATGTCCGGATCGTGCCTCATGTCCGGGATCTCCGGCGTGCTGATCCCGTTGGGCCTGCGGCGGGTCGGCGCCGATCCGGCCGTGGCTTCCGCGATCTTCCTCACGACGGTGACCGATATTGTAGGCATGGGCCTGATGCTGGGACTGGCCACCATGCTCGTGCTGTAGGCGCGCTCGACGGACGTGATCGCGGACGAGGACGTTGTTGCCTATGAAGTGACCTCGTCGGCGTTCAACAAGATAACAAAGGCTAAGCCGCACATCGCGCAGGCCGTCCTGAGAAGCATCGCCCGCCAGCTCTCCGAGCGCTTGCGCAACGCGGCGGAAGACCTTCGGATGAGCTCCATGTGACGCTGATGCGTCGTGCGGCGACCAGATACGTGGAGAATCGCGCAAACAATATTGATCTTGTCGGCTGCGCAATCCACCGCTGAGTATGATTTGGATTAGTTGCCGTTTGTAGAGAATACTTGCTGGAAGCCAAGCAACGCTGAGAAGATGTTTGACAGACCAGCGTAGGCGAAATGCGAATCAACGCGATAGTTTGTTGCGCCGCTGCAACAGCTGCTGAAGACTCGGAGGTTTCCTGACAGTTCTGTCGCTTTTTTTCGTGCAGGCGTGCTAGATCCGCTGCACTAGTCGGGTTGGGGTGGGTTCTCGGCATGCATTCCTCGTTTTCAATGATCCTCGGCTTCGCCGCGGCGCTGCTTTGTACCGGCATATTGCCGGCCGGCGCACAAGGTCTCTATCCGGCCTATGACGATGCGTTTTCGGCCCGCATTGCCAATCCGACCGACAACGGAGCGCTAGCTCAATTCGTCACAGTTGCCGTCAACGCAGGGCAGTACGATCAGGCGATCTCGTCGATCGAGCAGTATCTCATCAAACATCCTCGCGATGCGCGCGCCCGGCTCTCGGCCAGCCGGTTGTATTATCATGTCGGCTCCTATGAATTGGCCCGGCGGCAGGCGCAGTACGGCCTCGAGGTCGGGGACCTGTCCGCGGATGAGCAGCAGGAAGCCGTTCGCCTGCTCGCCCGCATCGAGCGCGCGTTACGTGGCGTCACCTGGGAAATCGCTCTGACTGGCGGCATGTTCAGCGCATCCACCGTTTTTGAGCCGGGCGGGGCCGAAGACGACCGCACCTTGGTCTCGCCCTATGGGCGGGCGGAAGGTTTTGTCCGATGGGACCTCGGCTCGCCAAGTTCTGACGCGCTTGTCCTCTCGGGCTCGCTGGCAGCGACAGAGCGCTTTTTCACAGAAGACCTCTCGGTTCCCGGAGATGAGGAGACTTTTATCCACGGGAACGCCGCCATTACCTTGGACAAGGGACTGCCCAACAGCGGGATCGATTCGCTACGGCTGCTGCTTTCCGCGTTCGCTGTTACAGATCGCTTCGACAGCGATATCCACGAGACCGGCGTCGGTCTAAGTGGGCGCTTCCTCGTGCGCCCCACCGTCGAGACGACGCTTTTTGCAGGTGCAGGCTACATCGATCTAAGCGGCTCGAAAGGCATCTTCGCCGATAGCAGGGTCTTCTATGAGGCAGGCGGCAGCTACCGCTTCCGCAATGGCCAGGCGCTCGGACTGCGCCTGGTCGGCTCGACTGACTTCGCCTCCGGAGCTGGCGAAATCGGCCGCAGCTATATGGGAGAGGTCCGCTACGGCGGCGTGCTGATGGAAGTTCCGGACCTGTTCGTATGGTCTCATCAGGTCGCCGTCTCAGCCGGCCACAGCGACACTCCCGACTTGTCCTTCGGCATCGGCACGAACATAGAGAGCGACTTCTGGCGCATTGCCTCGGAAAGCGATTTTCAGCTCACTGAATGGCAGAAGGTCAGTGTCGACCTCGCCTATCGCGAAACCGACTTCGAGATCGCCAGCGGCGACCGAAATTCATTCGAATTGCTCGTGAGCTACACGTTGACGCTCAACTGAAAGAGGCCGCGATGAGGACCCTGTATCGTCAGATAGCCACTTGTATCGCCTGCCTTGCCTTTGCGGCACCATCTGGCGCTGAAACGGTTGGGTCCATGACGGCCTACCAGACCAACATTATCCGCAATCACGGCGAGGCGATGAACGTCGGCGCTGGCGTCGAACTCGGCGACCAGCTGCGCAGCAATATCACCGGTCTCGGAATGCTCGTGTTCCGGGACGAGTCGAGCGCCAAGATTGGTCCGAACACCAGCCTGACGATCGATGAATTCGTCTACAATCCGGGGTCCCGATCAGGAAAGATCGACATCAGGATGAACAGCGGCCTGGCCCGTTTCTACGGGGGCCAGGTTTCGAAAGGCGGCGACATGCAAGTTGCGACGCCACACATGGTGCTCGGAGCCAGAGGTGGCATCATTGAGGTGCTTGTGATTGCTGGTCAGACCGTCGGCATACTGCGCGCCGGCCGCATGACCTGCATGATGAATGGTCGCAAGCTCGTGATCACAAACCCGGGCCACGCCTGCACGTCGGACAATGACAAACTGCTGACCGGCTACGGCGGTATCGACGCGTTCCCGATTTTGGACAGCATCGATCGAATAGCCGGCACCGGCCTGCCAGGCGAACCGGGTCCGGGGCTGAACGTAAGCGCGATTTGTGCGTCAGCACTCGGCAATTCGCTCAAAGCCTGCAAGTCCACCGACGGCGCATTGCCCGGCGTGGCGATGGAGTTCCCTGACAGCCCAACGCCCCCTGTAGGCAGCGGGGTGGATGATGAGGATGATGACTGCTTTCCCGACTGCCGGTAAGGCTGGCCGAGCGGCATGAGCCCCTCGCTTGATTGGCGGCGGGCTGCCAGGCGGAAAATACCTGGTCTTGCGGTCGTACTCTTGCTGCTCGCTTGCCATTTTGCTTTCGACGGGCCGCTGTCGCGCCTGCGCGAGCGCACGTACGACCTCTACCAGTCCCTCGCCCCGCGCCAGGCGACGAGCAATCCTGTTGTCATTGTCTCGATAGACGACGCGAGCCTTAAGGCATATGGGCGATGGCCTTGGAACCGTGGCCTTTTGGCCGATCTGGTCGATGGTGTCGCCGAGTCCGGTGCCGCGGTGATCGGGCTTGCGCTGGTGCTGCCCGAGGCTGATATCTCTCCTGATGGCATCGCCGGAGACAAGCGCCTCGCCAGCGCACTGGCGAAAAATCGAACGGCGCTCGCCGTCAGCCTGGGCAACGAGGTGACGGTTTCAGACGCAGAGCCCAAAGCCGGCTGGTCGATCGTCGGGCAGGTACCCGAGACGCTTCCTGGCTTCACCGGTCTGACAGGCTCCCTTCCTGATTTCTCGAGCGCCGCTGCAGGCCTCGGCGTAATTCGCACTTTGCCCGATCCCGACGGCGTACTACGCCATGTGCCGCTGCTCTGGCTCCGAAATACGGCTCAAGGCGTGCAGCTCTGGCCGTCGTTCGCGCTCGAACTCCTGCGCCTCTACGCCGGAGAGAACGGCTACGTAGCCCGGATGAATGTCGCCGGGTTTGACGCGCTCAGGATGGCCGGGACCATTGTGCCACTTGAGCCGCAGGGCAGCATCCGCCTCTGGGAAACCGACACCAATACGCCGCGCATATCTGCCAGTAATATCCTTTCGGGTCGCGGCGATCCGCTGCTGCGGAACGCGATCGCCATTGTTGATCTGTCAGCCGTGGGATTGACGCAGTATCTGCCCACCCCGGCGCGTCCGGCGCGACCAGGCGTGGACATCCACGCTGATGCAATCGGCCAGATCCTTGCCGGGCGCTATCTTGTAGAGCCAACGCAAGCGCGTACGCTGGAGCGGCTGTGGTTGGTCCTCAGTGGCATCGTTTTCATCGGGCTTTCCGGAGTGCTCGCCCAGCGTGTCATGCTTGGCGCCCTCGCTCTGGCGCTCCTGGCTGCCACGCCCTTCGCGTTCGGCGCTCTCGAATACAGCCTGCAGGGTAAGCTCTATGACCCACTGCAGCCGGCGCTTGCGACGATCCTCGTAGCTGGCTTCGAAGGCTATGCCCTCTACAGGCGCAGCGAGCAGCGCCGGTCCACCCTGGCACGGCAGTTTTCCCAATATCTGTCGCCCTCCGTGGTGCAGCGCCTCGCAAATTCGGACACCGAAGCGATCCTGTCCCGCGAGAAGCGCGAGATCACAATCCTGCTGAGTGACATACGCGGCTTCACGACGATGAGCGAACAACTCGGTGCCCAGGAAATCGGAAAGGTGGTCAATCACTTTCTCGGCCTTGCGACCGATGAGATACTCAAGCGCGACGGGACCATCGACAAGTTCATGGGCGATGCCGTGCTAGCCTTCTGGAACGCGCCGCTTGATCAGCCAGATCATCGCGAGCGCGCGCTCGAGGCGGGGCTTGCCCTGATCGAACGGGTGAAGCGCGAAAATGCCGCATTCACCGCGCGCGGGCACCCCCCTATCGAAATCGGCGTCGCCATCGAGACTGGCATCTGCTCCGTAGGGAATTTCGGCTCCGAACGGCGCTTCGATTACACCGCGATAGGCTCGCCGGTGAACCGCACGGCACGGCTCGAGTCAACGACCAAAAAGCTGAGCATCCCCCTGGTGCTTGGTCCCGGATTTGCGCAAGGAGCATCGATGCCGGTTGTCCAGGCGGGTGCCTTCGAACTCCAAGGCTTCAAGGGTGAGGTGCCGGTTTTCACCGTTCCGGAGATACAGCCCTCGTCGCAATCTGCCGAGGCAGTCGTGTGATATTTGGCACCGGTTCAACTCGCCATCTCATTGGCAGCCGGCGAGCTAAGCGATGCCGAGCGCGAAAAGATGCTCTCGGAACCTAGCGAATCGTCTTCAACGACGTCGCCCTGATTCCGATGCGAGGTCCTCATCGTGGCTGCCTGCCCGAAACGACCTTCCGGTTCACGACACGGGCCGACCAGTATACGCTGGCAATGAAATGCCAAGACTGTCTGAGGAGGTGTAGACTTGACGAACATCACCACGGGGTCCGTTGCGGATCGCGGCCGCGCTACATACGATCTTGGCGCGACCGCCATCTTTGCTTCCAAATCGGACCCACGCTTCCATTATTGTCTGTATGTGCCGCCTGCGGTGCGGGAAGGCGCCAAAGTCGATCTGCTGGTGGCCGTGCATGGCACCGGCCGCACCTCGTTCCTGGGTTTTCGCGACGCGTTCGCCGAGTTCGGGCGCTGGAACGACTGTGCCATCTTGTGCCCGCTGTTCCCAATCGGCGTTCTCGGCGACGATGCCCGCAGCGGGTACAAATACATGATCGAGGGCGACATCCGCTACGATCAGGTGCTGCTCGCCATAGTCGAGGAAGTCGTTGCAAAATATCGTCAGGACTGGAGCCGCTTCGCCATGTTCGGATTTTCCGGCGGCGGGCATTTCACCCATCGCTTCGCTATCCTCCATCCCGACAGGCTATGGGCGGCGTCGATCGGCGCGCCGGGCTCGGTGACCTTGCTCGATCCCACGCGGGACTGGTGGGTGGGCATTCGCGACCTGCCGGAGAAGTTCGGCATTACCTTCGACGCCGCAGCGCTGGGAAAAGTGCCTGTCCAGATGATCGTCGGCGATGCCGATCTGGAGACCTGGGAAATCACGCACGTCCAAGGCAGCAGCCATTGGATGCCGGGCGCCAACGATGCCGGGCGAACGCGGCCGGAACGCCTCAGGACGTTGTGTCGATCGTTCGAGGAAGCGGGCGTGCGCGTGCGCTTCGATTTGCTGCCAGGCATAGCCCACGAACGCGACGCGGTTCTCGATGCGGTCAAGGATTTCCTGGCCCAGGCGCTTAAGGAGCGACGGAACGCATCAAGATGAATGCAATGGCGGGCCTGCACCGACAGGCCTGCACAAAGACAGGCTGCCTCAATCGTATTTGGCGACAAAGCGTCCGACGGCGCCGAGGCAATCGTCCTTCTCCTCGACATGCGGCATGTGGCTGGAATTCGGAAAGACAATGCCTTTCACGTCCGGGATGCGATCGAGAAAGGGCTGGACGCAGGCTTCGGTCGCTTCGTCGTAAAATCCGCGGAACGCCAGCGTCGGCGCCTCGATCAGATGCAGGCGCTCGACGATGGTCCAGTTCCGCATCGTGCCGATGACGTGGAATTCATTGGGTCCGTTCATGGTGTGATAAACCGTCGGATCCGCGTCGATTGCCGCGAATGTCCGGGCGACCTCCCGCGGCGTTGGAAGGACACGGCAGACGTGGCGGTCATAGAAGGCTTTGGTTGCCGCAACAAAATCCGGGTGATCGGTGGTCCCGGCTGCCTCGTGCCGGTCAAGCGCGAGTTGCACATCGGCCGGCAGCCCGGCCCGCAATTGCAGCGCGCCTTCCACCCATAGCGCCATTGAGGCCAGCGAATTGGCCAGGATCAATGCCTTGAGCCCGGCAGGGCGTCGCACGGCATGTTCGGCCGAAAGTATGCCGCCCCAGGACTGGCCGAGCAGGGCGTAACGCTCGGCAATGCCAATGTGAGCGAGCAGTGCATCGAGTTCGCCCAAAAAGAAATCGACGGTCCAGAAGTCGCCGCCCTTGTCGGGCAGATGGGTCGACTTGCCGTTGCCGATCTGATCGTAGTGGATGACGGCCCGCCCGGTATCGGCAAGCTCCCTGAATGAATCGACATAGTCGTGTGTGCAGCCCGGCCCGCCGTGAGCGACGACCAATGGCAGCTTGCCCGAGTTGAGATCTCCGATCACGCGATACCAGGTGCGGTAGCCCCTGTAGTCGCTGAATCCTTGGGTGGTCGCATGTGCCGTCACAATTCCAAGCTCCGCGTCATGGCGCGGCAGGAACCGAGTGACGGACCCTCCCAAGCCTTGTTTGCGGCCGACGGTACTAAGCCGCCCGGCGCATTGACAGCTAGCACTATTAATAGGTTTGCCCTGTCAGGGGCGGTGGCCTCAGGTGGAGAGCCTCAATGCTCCGGCTCGAGACGGTCGCCTGGTTGCCTGCCATCATCCAGGGGGCGGATAAGGCGCGGGATTCTTGCTCGGAGAGGTGGTTGCGTGTGGCAGCGAAGTCGAAGCCCCAACGGTCAAGAGTGCTCCCGTCCGCTCAATCGGGCGCGGCTGTGCCGAGCGCGGCGGCCACGACATTGGCGAGGCCACGGCCGGCGCTGCCGTCCTCGTCGAGGCGCGGATTGTAGATGGTGACCTCGATCCCGACCGCCTTGCCGCTCGCCAGGATGATGCGGAGCGCCGCCGACAGTTCGTCCCAAGACAGCCCGCCCGGTATGCGGAAATCGACCGCCGGCATGATCGCATCGTCGAGACAATCGGCGTCGAGATGGATGAAGAAGCCGTCGAGTTCCGCCCGCGTCAGGCGGCCAACGGCGGCCTGGGCGGCGGCTTCGACCCCAAGGCGGCGGATAGCGTGCAGATCGTAGGTCATGAACTCGGCTGGCAAAGGCTGGCTGCCGTATTCGGCCTGGTCCACGTGGTCGCGAAACGCGAAGGCGACAGCGTCCCCCGCGCGAACCAAAGGGCGGCGGCCCTCCAGGTCGGTCAGCAGCGCCGGTCCGTAGCCGGTGACGAAGGCCAGCTCCATCGAGGCGCCTTCGCTGTTGGGCTCGGCCTCGGGTTGGAAGAAGTCGGCGTGGCCGTCGATGAAGAACAGGCCGTAGCGACCGCGCCGGCGCAGCGCCAGCATCGGACCCAGCAAGATCGTACAGTCGCCGCCCAGCACCACCGGGAATTCGCGGGCGTGCAGCACCTCCTCCACGGCGTCGGCGAGCTTGGGTGACCACGCCGCGATCGCCTTGGCATTCAGCGTCAGGGTGGCAGGGTCGGGCTTCGGGTCTTTCGGCGGGACGGCCAGCCGCCCGGCGCGGCGCGCATGGATGCGTTCGGCGAGGCCCAGTTCCAGCAGCCGACCGGGCAAGGCTTCAACGCCGTCGGTCGCCAGACCCAGCGAGGACGGCGCTTCAAGGATGGCATAGGGGCGGCTCGGCATCGGATGCTCCAGCTATCGCGGGTGAAAGCCGGCGTAACGCCAGCGTAGCTTCAGTACGTGGGCGAGACCGAGGAAATTTCAAGCCGCCGCCCAGCCGATGCCGTCGGGCGCGGCAACCGCAGCATCTCCGCATTGCTGCTGCGAAAATTGCTGCCCACGGCCACTCGTACCTCGCCGATTTTGCCGGCAAGGCCTATCTTCTGGTGAGCGACCCGAACCACGAAGGAGATCGACGATGAATGCAAAAGCTGCAGCGGCCGAAGCGTTCGTGCGCGAGCCGGCGGCCGGCTCGACGCTCAACGTTTTGGGTATCACCCATATCTACAAAGCCACCGGTGCCGAGACCGCCGGGTCCTTCTCGCTCTGGGAGTCCATGGTTCCGCCGGGCGCGGCAACGCCACCGCACATCCATGCCCGAGAGGATGAAGGCTTCTATGTGCTGAGCGGCGAACTCGTCATCGAATTCGAGGGCGAGTCCGCGCCCCGTCGCGTTGCACCCGGCGGTTTCTTCTTCGGCGCACGCGGCCGGCGCCACGCCATCCGCAATGACGCCGACAAGCCAGCTCGCGTGCTCGTCTTCTGCGCGCCGAGTTGCGGCCTTGATCAGATGTTCGCGGAAATGGACGCCGCGACCGCCGCCGGCACGCCAGAGATGGCAAAGGTCGTGGCCATCGCCGCCAAATACGGCGTCACCATCGAGGCGCCGGCTGATCCGCCGCGCTGAGGTCAAACGGTCGACTGTCAGGCGGGAAACAGAAATGCGGCGGCGGGATCGAAAAAAATCTGTCTGCTCGAGGCGATGCCTTCCTTTGGTTGCGCCATGTCGGATGTCGGCCTGACGTCGATCTCCTGGCCGGCGGCCGTGCGCGCGATGACGCGCCGCCGCTCGCCGAAGAAGGCGGTGTCGATGAATTCGACCGCAAGCCCGGCAGTGGCCGGGCCGGGTCTCAGCCGAAAAGCTTCCGGCCGCACCATCAGCCGGGTTTTCTGGCCTTGGCTGAACGCCTGATCGATCCTCACGCCGGAGACGACCGAGCCATCGGCGAGGCGGATCGTGGCGGCGCCGTCGACGGTTTCAAGATGCTCGGCCGGCAGGAAATTGGAATTTCCGATAAAACTGGCTACAAATTCGCTCGCAGGTCTCAGATAGAGGTCCTCACCGGTGCCGATCTGCTCGATGCGCCCGTCCCGAAACAGGGCGATGCGATCCGAAAGATGCAGGGCCTCGTCCTGATCGTGGGTGACGTAAAGGATCGTTACGCCGGTTTCGCGGTGGATGCGCCGGATCTCGGCCTGGATCTCCTCGCGCAGCTTCTTGTCGAGCGCCGAAAGCGGCTCGTCCATCAGGAGGATCGGCGGATCATAGGCCAGCGCCCTGGCAAGCGCCACGCGCTGCTGCTGTCCGCCGGAAAGCGCGCCAGGATATCGGCCGCCGAAACTCTCGAGCCGTACCAGCGACAGCATCTCGGCGACTTTTCGGTTCACCTCTGCGTCCGGACGGCGGCGCACGCGCAACGGAAAGGCAACGTTCTCGGCGACGGTGAGATGCTGGAACAGCGTGTAGCGCTGGAACACCATGCCGATATTGCGCTTGTGCGACGGCACCGACAGCAGCGACCTGCCTTCGAGAAGAACGTCGCCGGATGTCGGGTGCTGAAAGCCGGCGATCGCATAAAGCGTCGTCGATTTGCCAGAACCGGAAGGGCCGAGAAAGGTCAGGAACTCGCCCTTGGGTATGTCGATGGTGACATCGTGTACGGCGACGAAGCTGCCGAACGCCTTGCGCAGGTCGCGAATGGAGAGGAACGGTTCGGTCATTTCGACAATTTCCGCCGAATGAGTGCGGTTACGATCATCAGGCTCAGCGTCAGAAGAACGAGAAGGCTGGAGGCCGCAGCGATGACCGGGCTGAGATCCTGGCGCAGGCTGCCCCAGATCTTGACCGGCAAGGTCTGCAAGGTGGGGCTTGCCATGAAGATTGCGACCACCACCTCGTCCCATGAGGCGAGGAAGGCAAAGATCGCCGCCGAAAAAATCCCGATCTTGATCGCCGGCAAGGTGACCCGGAGTTTTGCCTCGAAGGGGCTCGCGCCGCAGACGATCGCCGCATCCTCGATGGATTTGTCGAAACCTTCGAGTGCCGCAGTGATCGGAATGATGGCGAAGGGCAGTGCCAGGACCGTATGGGCGATGACGAAGCCTACCGAGGTGCCGCCGAGCCCGATCCGCAGGAAGAATGCATAGATGGCGATGGCGAAGACGACAACCGGCAGCACCATTGGCGTCAGCAGCAGGCCGCGAAGCGTATTGCGCCCGCGAAACTGTCCCCTGACCAGCGCGAAAGAAGCCAGCAGCCCGATGAGAACGGCAAGAATCGCGGCCATTGTGGCAATGCGCGCGCTGGTCAGCGCCGCTTCGAGCCAGGCCGGATCGGCGAAGAGCTCCTCATACCATTTCAGCGTCCAGCTTGGTGGCGGAAAAGCCAGCCACCGCGACGACCCGAACGACAAAAGCACGATGAAAACCACCGGCAGCAGCAGAAACGCGGCAACCAGGCTGGTGAAACCCAGAAGTGCTGCGCGCAGCCAGCCCAGCCGGTCGTAGTCGAGCAGCATCTCAGATGCCTCCTGTCATGCGCTTGGCGCCGACGAGGCGCAGCTGCAGCGCGTAGAGCGCCATGGTCACCAAAAGCAGGATGAAAGCCGCCGCGCTTCCGAGCCCCCAGTTGAGCAAGGACTGGATCATCTGGGCAATCATTGCGGCGAGCATCATGTTGGAGGTGCCGCCGAGCAGCGTCGGTGTCACGAAATAGCCGAGCGACATGACGAAAACCATCAGGCCGCCTGCAGCGATTCCGGGAAGCGACAAGGGCAGCAGAATGCGGCGGAAGGCGTCGAAGGGGCTCGCACCGCACAGAGCGGCGGCGCGCAGCGTCATCGGATCGATGGCGCGCAGCGTTCCGACCAGTGGCAGTATCATGAAGGGCAGCATGATGTAGACCATGCCGATGGTGACGCCGGTCAGGTTGTTGATCAGCGGCAGCGGCTCGCTGATCAGGCCGATATCCATCAGCGTCCGATTGATGACGCCGGTGCGTTGGAGCAGCACCATCCAGGCATAGGTGCGGGTGAGCAGATTGGTCCACATCGACAGGATGATGATGCCGAAGACGATCGAGCCGAGGGCAGGCGGCATGATCGCCAGCATCCAGGCGACTGGAAACGCCACGATCACGGTTACGGCGGTGACGACGGTGGCGACCAGAAAGGTGTTGAAGAAGACCCGCGCATAGGTGCCGTCGCCAAACAGGGTGGCGTAGTTCTGCAGGCCCGGCACGGGTTCGGTCACGCTGCGCAACAGCAGCGCAACAACCGGCACCACGAAGAACAGGGTGATGAGGGTCAGCGCCGGCAAGGCGCCGCCGATACCGTCGGGCGTTCGGAGGATTGGCTGTCGATGAAGCAAATTGCCCGACATGGCGATGATCCCGGCAGCTCAGGCGGGACGCCTAGCGACGCCCCGCCGGTTCATGGGTGAGGTCGGCGGCTATTTGGCCTGCCAGGCGTACCAGCGCTCGGCGATCTTATCGCGGTTTTCAGCCCAGTAGTTCATGTCGAGGTTGATCTGCCCGTCGACATAGGCGTCCGGCAGCGACTTGACGACATCGGCCGGCATTTCGGCCTTGGCTGCCGTGTTGATGGGGGCGTAGCCGCTTGCTTCGGCAAACATGGCCTGGCTTTTCGCGCTTATCGCTGTGGCCAGGAACTTCATCGCGCTCGCCTTGTTCTTCGAACCCTTGGGGATGACCAGCACGTCGGCGGCAGTCATGTTCTGTTTCCAGGATGCGCCGACATCGGCGCCGTCCTGCTCGAGGGCGAAGACCCGTCCATTCCAGAGCTGCCCGAAGGCTGCTTCACCGGAGGCGATCAGCTGCTGCGACTGCGCGCCGCTGTCCCACCAGACGATTTCCGATTTGATCGCGTCGAGTTTTTTGAACGCCCTGTCGAGGTCGAGCGGATAGAGCTTGTCCGCCGGCACGCCGTCGGCCAACAGCGCAATCTCGATGACGCCCGGTGCCGACCATTTGTAAAACGTGCGTTTGCCGGGAAATTTCGTCAGGTCGAACATGTCGGCCCAGCCGGTTGGCTCGGCCGACACCGCCCCTTTGTTCCAGGCAAGAACGAAGGAGTAGTAGAAGCTGCCGACCGCATGCTCGGTGGTGAAGCGAGGATCGAGATCGGCTTTCGGCACGACGTTGAAATCGATCGGCTCGAGCAGGCCGTCCTTGGCCGCTTTGATGGCGAAATCCATCTCGACATCGACGACATCCCAGGCGACGCTGCCGCCTTCCACCATGGCCTTCAGCTTGCCGTAGTCGGTCGGGCCGTCCTGCAGAACCTTGATGCCGGAACTGGCTTCGAACGGAGCAGCCCAGGATTTGGTCTGCGCCTCCTGGGTGGTTCCGCCCCAGCTGGTGAACACCATTTCATCGGCGTGTGCGGCAGTGGCTGCCAGGAGTGCGGCCAAAATGCCGGTCAAAATCAGTTTCATGTCATTCTCCTCTGTTGGTTGTCTGGTTCTTGTTTTTATGAATTGCGCGATTGCCTCATCGCATGACGAACGGGTCCGGGACCGGCTCGTCGGATATCCGTATCCAGACGGATTTCGGGCGCGTGTAGTCGCGGATGGCGTCGAGCCCGCCCTCGCGGCCGAACCCCGACTGACCATAGCCGCCGAACGGCACGAGCGGCGAAACGGCGCGGTATGTGTTGACCCAGACGATGCCGGCATGGATGTCGCGCGCCATGCGGTGCGCCTTGGCGAGATTGGTGGTGAACACGCCCGAAGCGAGGCCGAACGGCGTATCGTTGGCAAGCGCCAGGGCTTCGGCTTCCGTGTCGAAGGTGAGAACGCTAAGCACCGGACCGAACAATTCCTCGCGCACGCAGGGCAGCGCTGAATCCTCGGCATCGATGATGGTCGGTGCGTAGTAGAAGCCGTGCGGATGAATGTCGGGCCTTTTTCCGCCGGTGACCAGCGTCCCGCCATTGGCGAGGCTCTCGGCAACGATCTTCTCGATCCATTCCCGCTGACGTGGCGTTGCCAGCGGTCCCATTTCGGTGGCTGGATCCTGCGGATCACCAATTTTGATGGCCTCGGCCTTGTGCTTCAGCCTGTCCAGGAACTCGGCCTTTATCGAACGCTCGACAAGCAGCCGGGAGCCGGCGACGCAGCTTTGTCCAGACGCTGCGAAAATCCCGGCCACCACCGTGTTGGCCGCGCTGTCCAAGTCGGCGTCGGCGAAAACGACAACCGGACTTTTCCCGCCCAGCTCCAGCGTCGTATAGGCGAGATTTTCCGCCGTGTTGCGGACGATAGCGCGAGCGGTCGAAGGTCCGCCGGTGAAGGCGACGCGTGAAACCAGCGGATGACTTGTCAGGCGCCGGCCGCAATCGTGTCCGAACCCGGTCAGTATGTTGACGCTTCCGGCGGGAAATCCGGCCTCATGAACGAGTTCGGCGAAGGCCAGCAGCGGCGCTGGACCATCCTCCGAGGCTTTCAGGACGACCGTGCAGCCGGCGGCCAGCGCCGGGCCGAGCTTGACGGCCGAAAGGAAGAGCTGCGAATTCCACGGCACGACGGCAGCGACGACGCCGATCGGCTCGCGTCGGATGGTGACGTCCATATCGGCCTTGTCGATCGGCACATGCGAGCCTTCATGCTTGTCGGCAAGCCCGCCATAGTAGCGATAATAGTCGCCGACATAGGCGATCTGGGCGCGGGTCTCGCGGATGATCTTGCCGGTGTCGCGCGTTTCCAGTTCGGCCAGGCGGCCGGCATTGGCGACGACCAGGTCGCCGAGGCGCACCAGCAGCTTGCCGCGCGCCGTCGCCGTCAGCGAGGCCCACGCGACCGAGTGCAGCGTCCGGTGCGCCGCCTCGACGGCGCGGTCGACATCGGCCTCGGTTGCGGCGGGCATCGTCGCCCAGGGCGCTCCGGTTGATGGATCGGTGCTTTCGAAGGTGGCTGTCGGCGTATCGAACGCCCCATCTATGAAGTTGCTGAAGGCCACAAGGGTCATTGCGGCCTCCCATGCCCGAAGGCCGGCATCACCTTGTCCACGAACAGCTGCAGCGACTTCTTCTTGCGTTCGTGCGGCAGACCGCTGTCGATCCAGATCGAGTACTGGTCATAGCCGAGCGCCTCATATGCCTTAAGCCGGGTGATCACCTCTTTGGCTTCGCCGATGACCAGGTTCTGTCGGATTTTGTCCGGCCCATATTGCGGCATGGCTGCGATCTCGTCGTCGGAGAGCGCTTCCAATATGCCTTGGCGAACCGGCTTCTTGTTCTGGAACCACGCGCCGAACTGGCAGTAGAACAGCGACAGGTCCCTCGTCAGTTGCTCCGCATCGGCGGCATCTTCGGCAACGAATGTGTGCATCAGCAGCATGATCTCGGGGCGGGCCATGTCGGGATGCGCCGCGCACGCCGCGTTGAAGCGCTCCATCAGGCTGGTTACTTCGTCGTCACCGGAGGCGAGCGGCGTCACCTGGACGTTGCAGCCGTTGGAGACGGCGAAGTCGTGCGAGTTCGGATCGCGCGCCGCCACCCAGATCGGCGGGTGCGGCTTTTGCACCGGCTTGGGCGACGAGGTGGTCGAGGGAAACGACCAGAATTCGCCGGACATCTCGAAATCGCCTTCCCAGAGGCCCTTGATGGCCGGGATGATCTCGCGCATGCGCTGGCCCGCGCCCCAGGCGTCGAGCCCAGGGAACAGGCGTTGGTACTCGTAGCTGTAGGCGCCGCGGGCGATGCCGATGTCGAGCCGGCCGCCGGTGACGACATCGGTCATGGCTGCCTCGCCGGCGAGCTTGATCGGATGCCAGAACGGCGCGATGACGGTTCCTGTGCCGAGCCGGATGCGCTTCGTCCTGGCGCCGAGATAGGCAATGTTGATGAACGGGTTTGGCGAGATGGTGAACTCCATGCCGTGGTGTTCGCCGATCCAGGCCGTCTCGAAGCCTGCCGCCTCGGCCATCACGACCAGTTCCTCAAGCTCATCAATGAGGTCGGCATGCGGCTTTGCCGGGTCCGAGCGTTCCATATGGACGAAGAGCGAGAACTTCATATCTGTTGACCCGGACTGGAAGTGTTGATTGCTACCGGCTTGGCGAGCGGACGGACTTCCCCTTCGACTGCGTTGCCGACATAGACTCCAAACGCATCCTCCCGACATTCGCGAACATAGCGGGCGAGCATCGAGCGCACGGCAGCGTCGGCGATGTTCAGTCCGGCAATCCTGTCGATGTCGACGAGCCGGACCTGGCGATCGCTGGAGTGGGGCGCGGCTAGCGTGCCGCGGTAGTAGACGTGCGTTCGCGATGGGCTTGCGGCGTCGTCCCAGACCGCAAACAGGAATCCGAGATGAGCCTCGATGGCTTTCGCAGCGAGGCGTCCCCTAAGGCTTCGCGTGTCGCCGGGTGCCCCGAGCCCTCGGCCCGCCGGCAGTTCGAAAAAGCCGTCGGCGGTTTCGAGGAACAGCACGCGGCCTTCATCTTCGAGGATGGCGCCGACCTCCATGTCGGGCGGCGCGGCCGCCAGTGCTTCCTGGCTGAGGCCGGGCGAGACGTAGGCGCCACGGCAATAGCCGAGGGGCTGCGATGAATTGTGGGAGAATTCGCGAACGCGGCCGATGAGGATCGAATGGTCGCCGGCGTCGACCAACTGCTCCATGTCACAGTCGAACGTAGCCACCGATCCAGCGAGCAGCGGGCTGCCGGTCGGGCCGAAGCGCCACTCGACAGCCGAGAACTTGTCCTGCGATTTCGAAGCGAAGACGCCGGATGCGGCTCGCTGTTCCTCCGAGAGCACGTTGACGGCAAAGCACTTCGAGGTCGAAAACACCGGATGACCCAGCGCTTTCTTGGCGATGCAGACCAGCACAAGCGGCGGATCGAGCGAGACGGATGTAAACGAATTGGCGGTGAAGCCTCGAGGCTCTCCTTCCGGCCCGATTGCGGTGACGATTGTAACGCCGGTCAGGAAGGAACCGAGCGCCCGCCTGAATTCGCCCGCGTCGAAGGCTGTGTCCATTGCCGGTCGCGCCGATGGGCTTGCGCCGTCGTTGCTCTCGAGAAAATCGACAATGCGCCGTGTGACCACGTCAGGCGAGGCTACGGCCATCATATGTCGTTCGCCCTCCAGAACGACGCAGCGACCGCGCGGCGCGAGGCGTGCCATCGCCGCCGACATCGCAGGCGAGGAATTCCTGTCCTGCGAACCGGTCATGAACAGGGCCGGCATTGCGAGACCGGAAAGACGATCGCCATGCGCCGCATCGGCATGGGCGAAAAGTCGATAGGTGCGCGCATAGCCCTCGGAGTTGACGCTTTGCAGTGCCACGCGCGTCATCATTGCCGCCTCGGCCAGGCTGTCGGGGACCGGGTTGCCGAACCAGCGCGCGATCGTTGCGTCCGTCCCCGACGGGTTTTCCGCGCCATTCAGTTCGGCGGCGCGCTCGCGCACTGCCTGCGCAAGCTCCGCCGGGCGGCGAAAAACCGCATTGAGCGAGACGAGGCTACGAACCCGTTCGGGTGCATTGAGAGCGATTTCCTGCCCGACCAGCGCCCCCATTGAATGGCCAACGATCGAGACGGCATCCAGGCCAAGGTGATCGAGAAGCCGAATTGCCTGTCCGGCATAATCGGCAAGGCTGGCGTCCTCGGGCGGCAACGGCGACTGGCCGTGTCCCAGGATGTCGATTGCGATCACATCCCATCTGTTTTTCATCAGCTCGATCTGGGGTGCCCAGATCGCCGCGTTCATGCCGACACCGTGGATGAGAAGGACCGGCGCGCCGGATCCGGCACGGATGAAACCGGTGCCGTCAGGCGCCGTTCCGCGATGCCAGTCACGGTCCGTCAGCTCAGCCATGCAGGTCGCCGACCTCCTTGAGATCCTGGTAGCGGTCGCCGATGCGATGATGCGGTCGTCCGCCGATCGAGGCGCCAAGCGCCACCACCAACTCGTCCGGCGCCGGCGCGTCGCCGATCTGGAAGTGCACCGTCAGGTAGTGCGAACGTCGGCCTTCATCGTTCTTGTCCATGAGCGGGATCATGATCGGCGTGTTCGGCCCGCCGCGCAGGTTGGTGAAGGCAAGATAGGTCTTGGCGCCGACGGCACGCCGATAGTGGTTGCCGAAATGCAGCGTGTGGATGAGCGCCGAGGCATGCTCGATCTCGCCTGATGTGCCGCAGATTGCGGCCTTGCCGTAGCCTTCGATCGCTTCGCCGGATCCGGCAACTGCGAGGATTTCATGGGTCAGCATCTCCCCCAGAACCGGCGCATAGGCGCGGATCTCAGGCGAAAGGTCCTCGGTGAAACCGCGCCTGGCCCAGGGGTTGTCGAGCACCGCCGCCACGCCGATCAGGCGCAGCGGCCGGGGGGCCGCCTTGCCGCCTTCGATTAGCGTGTTCTCGACATGGGTGACGATCTTTCGAATGGCCGGCTTCATCGAATCCTCGGTGTGGGTCGGCTGAGGCATCCGGAAAAGTTCCGCTTTTGCCTAGCCGTCTTATGGTATACCATACTATTGAAGACCAAATCCCTTGTCAACGGATCGTCGAATCTGTTTCTTGCGGATGCCGGGAGTATATGAATTGGCCGACGACACACTGAGGATCGAACGATCCGCCAAGACGCTAAGAACGCTGGCGCTGGAGCGCATGCGCGACGCGATCATGGGGTTTCACTTCCAGCCTGGCGAACGGTTGGTCGAGCGGCCGCTTTGCGACCAACTCGGCGTCAGTCGCTCGGTGGTGCGCGAGGTCCTGCGGCAGTTGGAGACCGAGGGCCTCGTCCAGATGATACCTGGCCATGGACCCGCGGTGGCCAGGCCGGATCTCAGCCGCACCGACGAGATTTATGAACTGCGCGCTCTGATGGAGGGCATCGCGGCGCGCGCCTGCGCGCTGACGGCGACTGAGGGCCAGATCGCCGCGCTTGAGCGCGCGTTCGATGTGCTGCTCAAGGCGTGGGCATCAGCCAATCCGATCGAGGTGATGCGGGCGACCACAAAATTCTACGAGGTGCTTTTCGATGCCGCCGACAAGCGCATCGCCTGGGAGATCGTCCAGGGTCTGAACGTCCGCATCAACCAGCTGCGTTCCATGACCATCGCTTCGGAGAATCGCCGCGATGCCGCAATTGCCGAAATGACCGACATTATGAACGCGATCAAGTCGCGCAACGGCGATGCCGCCGAAGCCGCGGCCCGGCGGCATGTGGAGCAGGCCTGGCGAATTGCGCAACAGACCCTTCGCAACAGCTGAAGCAGAAATTTCACATTACGGAATCGTCCGTCGCCCTCGCAGAGGGCAGTGCTTTCGTCACAATTTCAGGGGCAATATTGTACGGCTTGGTCGTTCTGGGCGCTGTCATGGCGCTGCGCGAACGGCGGCTGCAATGAGAAGGGATACACGATGAGCAAAGGGGCGCCGACATCGGCGGATGATTTTCTGACCGGGCTGAACGGGCAGCGCGTGCTGGTGACGGCAGGCGCCGGCGGCATCGGCCTGGCCATTGCCGACACGCTGTCGCGGCTCGGCGCGCGCATCGTCGTTTGCGACGTCTCCGACGAGGCGCTGGCAGCCGCTCCGGACAAGATCGCCCTGGTCGCCGCGGTCAAGGCCGATGTCTCGCGCGAAGACGACGTCGACCTTCTGTTCGAGACGGTGAAGGAAAAGCTCGGCGGCCTCGACGCGCTGATCAACAATGCCGGCATCGCCGGGCCGACCGGCGGCGTCGACGAAATCGATCCGGCGGAGTGGCGCCGCTGCATCGACATCTGCCTGACCGGCCAGTTCCTCTGCGCCAGGCGTGCCGTGCCACTGATCAAGGCGGCGGGCGGCGGCTCGATCGTCTCGATGTCGTCCGCCGCCGGCCGCCATGGCTACGCTTTCCGCACCCCCTATTCGGCGGCCAAGTTCGGCGTCATCGGTTTCACGCAAAGCCTTGCCAAGGAACTCGGGCCGCACGGCATAAGGGTCAACGCCATCCTGCCCGGCATCATCGAGGGACCACGCATCGACAAGGTTATCGCCGACCGGGCCAGGCAGCTCGGTGTGTCGAACGAGGAGATGACGGAGCGCTATCTCCACAACATCTCGCTGCGCCGCATGACCAGCCCCTATGACGTCGCCGCGATGGTCGCTTTCCTGTTGTCCGATGCGGCGATCAACATCTCCGGCCAGTCGCTCGGCGTCGACGGTAATGTCGAAACCCTTTGAGGAGCCCGACCATGATGAAGGTAGCGATTGTCGGCAGCGGGTTCATCGGGCGGGCCTGGGCGATCAGTTTTGCCCGCGCCGGCCACGATGTGCGGATGTGGGACCAGTCGCCGGCCGCGACCGAAGGTGCGCACGATTACATCGCCGGCGTGCTCGGTGACCTCGCTGCGAACGATCTGCTGCGGGGGCAGGCAATCGACGTCGTGCTTGGTCGCATTGCCGTCGTTGCGGAGCTCGAAGAAGCGCTGGCCGATGCGGTCCATATCCAGGAGAACACGCCGGAAAACCTCGACGTGAAGCGCGAGGTGTTCTCGCAGATCGATGCAATGGCCGGTCCGCAAGCGGTGATCGCCAGTTCCACCTCAGCGTTGCTGCCGTCGAAATTCACCGACCATCTGCAAGGGCGGCACCGCTGCCTGGTCGTGCATCCGATCAATCCGCCCTACCTCATTCCGGCCGCGGAAGTCGTGCCGGCGCCATGGACGTCTTCCGAAACGGTCGAAAGGACCCGCGCCTTCCTCGTCGATGCGGGCCACGCGCCGCTGGTGATGAAGCACGAGCTCGACGGCTTCATCATGAACCGCCTGCAGGGCGCGCTGCTGGAGGAGGCTTTTCGACTTGTCGCCGACGGCTATGCCAGCGTCGAGGATGTCGATATCGGCATTCGCGACGGGCTGGCGCTGCGCTGGTCGTTCATGGGTCCGTTCGAAACGATCGACCTTAATGCGCCGGGCGGTGTACGCGACTATGTCGAGCGCTATCAATCGATCTATGCCAACATTTTTCCGCAGATGCTGCGCCGCGTCGACTGGGCCGGCGAAGTCATCGAGACGGTGGAGGCCGACCGCCGCAAACGGCTGCCGCGGGAAGAACTCGGCGAACGGCAGGTTTGGCGCGACCGCCGGTTGATGGCGCTGGCCACGCACAAGAAAAAATCGGATCAGGAGTTTGGAAGATGACGGAAACAAGCCGCAAGCCCGGTGCTACGCAGACCAGGGGCAAAATTATCATCACCTGTGCGGTGACAGGGGCGATCCATACACCGACCATGTCGCCCTATCTGCCGATCACGCCGGACCAGATCGCGTCCGAGGCGATCGCGGCGGCGGAGGCAGGTGCGGCGATCCTGCACCTGCATGCCCGCGACCCCGAGACCGGCAAGCCCGACCAGACGCCGGCGGCCTTCGCCCGCTTCCTGCCGCGCATCAAGCAGGCCACCAATGCCGCCATCAACATCACCACCGGCGGCAGTCCCTACATGAAGGTCGAGGAACGCGTGCGCCCGGCCGCCGAGTTCAAGCCAGAGGTCGCCTCGCTCAACATGGGCTCGATCAATTTCGGGCTCTATCACCTCGTCGACAAATACGAGACTTTCAAGTTCGACTGGGAAAAGCCGCATCTGGAAGCGACGCGTGACCTGGTCTTCCGCAACTCGTTCAAGGACATCGAATACATCCTTGCGACCTGCTACGACAACGGCACGCGCTTCGAGTTCGAGTGCTACGACATCGCCCATCTCTACAATCTCTCGCACTTCGCCGATCGCGGGCTGGTCAAGCCGCCGTTCTTCGTGCAGTCGGTGTTCGGTCTGCTTGGCGGCATCGGCACCCATCCCGAAGATGTCGCCCATATGAAGCGCACCGCCGACCGGCTGTTCGGCGACCAGTTCCGCTGGTCGGTGCTCGGTGCCGGCGCCAACCAGTTGCGCATCGCGGCGCAGTCGGCAGCCCTTGGCGGCAACATCCGCGTCGGGCTCGAAGACAGTCTGTGGGCCGGCAAGGGCAAGCTTGCCAAATCGAACACCGAGCAGGTGGTGCTTGCCCGCAAGATCATCGAGGGGCTCGGCATGGAAGTGGCGACGCCCGACGAGGCGCGCGAGATCCTGTCACTGAAGGGCGGCGACAAGGTCGCGTTCTGAGGCGGCTCGCCTATCGCCGCACGGTGCCAACAGAGGAGGACGGCATGAAGAGTCGTGGGGGTCGTTGCCGCGCCTCCCCGGCGATGGCGTCCTGCGCGGCAGCCTGTTCGCGATAACCGGCCTTGGCATCAAGGGCGTGGCGGAACCACGCTTCGCCGGATGACGGCAGCTGCAAAAGAGGATAGAGGCGAATAAGGAAAACGAGCGCGCGCTCGATTTCAGATATGGACCCGATGCTTTTCGGCGATCTCGTCCATCGATGGTGGCCACCTCGTTTCATCGCTGGGAGTTGTCCATGAATTTCGACATTCCTGCCCGCACCGAAGATTACCGCGTCCGCATTGCCGACTTCGTCGAGCGTGAGATCCTGCCGCTCGAGGCCGACAAGACGTCCTATGACGCACATGGAAATATCGCCTTGCCGCTGCTGGAGACGCTTCGCGCCAAGGCGCGTATGGCGGGCCTGTGGTGCCTGCAGCTCAAGCTGGAAAGCGGCGGCGCCGGTCTCGGCAAGATGGATATTGCGGTTTGCTACGAGGAGATGAACCGGTCGATCTTCGGGCCCGTGGTGTTCAATTCGGCAGCGCCCGACGATGGCAACATGATGGTTCTGGAGGCGCTCGGCACGCTGGCGCAGAAGGAAAAATGGCTGAAGCCGATCGTCGAGGGCCAGGTACGCTCGGCCTTTGCCATGACCGAACCGCATCCCGGCGGCGGCTCGGACCCTTCGATGATCATGACGCGTGCGGAGCGGCGCGGCGACAAATACGTAGTGACCGGCCGCAAATGGTTCATCACCGGCGCGGAGGAGGCCAGCCATTTCATCCTGATCGCGCGAACCTCGGACGACCCGCGCCACGGTCTGTCGGCCCTGATGTTCCACAAGGACCAGCCGGGCTGGCATATCATTCGCCGCATCGAGATCATGGGCCCGGAGGAGCATGGCGGGCATTGCGAGCTCGAATTCGAGGGGCTCGAAATCCCTGTCGAAGACATGCTGGTTGGCGAGGGCAGGGGCATGAAGGTGACGCAGGTGCGGCTCGGCCCGGCGCGGCTTACCCACTGCATGCGCTGGCTTGGATTGTCCAAGCGCTGCGTTGAGATCGCGCGCGCCTACGCTGCCGAGCGCCATGGTTTCGGCCAGCGCCTCGCCGACCGCGAAAGCGTCCAGCTGAAGCTCGGCGACCTCGCCATGCGCATCGAGATCGGCCGCATCCTGGTGATGAAGGCTGCGTGGGAGCTGGACCGCGGCGGCTTTGCCCGCAAGGAAGTATCGATGGCCAAGGTCCAGGTCGCCAATGTGCTGCATGACGCGGCCGATGTGGCGATCCAGATCAATGGCGCGCGAGGCTATTCGAAGGACACGGTGCTCGAATGGATCTACCGCTATGCGCGCCAGGCGCGGTTGGTCGACGGCGCCGATGAGGTCCACAAGATGGTGCTGAACCGTTTCCTCAACGACGAGGAGAGGGGCTTCTGGCGCTGGACCGTCGAAGGCGAGGCATAGCGGACGCGGGGTGGCATCTCAGGAGGAAAAGATGCCGTTGAATGCGGATTTCGATCCTGCTGCATTGAAGGGCTTTCTCGCGAACCGCTTCGGCGATGCCGCAATGACGCTCGAGCGGATCGGCGGCGGGCAGTCCAACCCCACCTACTTCGTCGACTATGGTGCGCATCGCATGGTGCTGCGCAAGAAGCCGGCCGGGCCGATCCTGCGCGGGGCGCATGCCGTCGACCGCGAGTTCCGCGTGCTTGAAGCGCTCGCAGCGACCAACGTGCCGGTGCCGCGGCCGGTGCTCTATAACGCCGGCGCCGAGCCGCTCGGCACGCCGTTCTACCTGATGGAGCGGCTGGATGGTCGCGTCTTCCACGACTGTTCGCTGCCTGGCCTCGTCCCCGCGGAGCGACGCGCCATCTATTTCGGCATGGCCGAAGCGATGGCCAAGCTGCATGCTGTCCGTCCCGACGCGGTCGGTCTCGGCGATTACGGCCGGCCCGGCAACTATTTCGAGCGCCAGATCGGCCGCTGGACCCGGCAGCTCAGGGAATCGCCGAGTGACAGAATTCCGGCACTCGAAGCGGTCGCCGACTGGTTGCCGCAGCATCTGCCCACGGATGATGGGCGCGTGTCGATCGCCCATGGCGACTTCCGCCTCGGAAATCTGCTGTTCCATCCCGGCAAGCCGGAGGTGATCGGCATTCTCGATTGGGAGCTGTCGACGGTCGGCCATCCGCTCGCCGATCTCGGCTTTTGCTCGATGACCTGGCATTCGACCCCGAACGAATATGGCGGCATCCTCGGCCTCGATCATGCCGCCCTCGGCATTCCCAGCCAGCGCGAATTCCTCGATCATTATTTCGCCCGTGCCGTACCCACTGCGCCCTTGCAACGCTTCCACCTGGTTTTTTCACTGTTCCGTTTCGCTGTGATCTTCGTCGGCATCGCCGACCGGGCGCGGGCAGGCAGCGCGGCGTCGGCCGATGCCGCCAGCAAGTCGCCGCTCGCCGGTCGCTTTGCCGAACGTGCTCAAGAGATCATCCAAGGAGCGAGACCGTGGAGTGGCTCCTCCTGAGGGGGGCGTTCGCGCCTGGTCCTTTCCCTACCCGGCGACGTCAGCAATCCAGTCCGAGAGGCTTTGCGAAAAACTTCGCGGCACGATGAATTCGCACGCGGTCTCGCCGGTGCGCAGGAACAGCACGGGCACATGGTGCAAGGATGTCAGCACGGCGCGGCCCGGGGCGGCCGCCGGCGCGCACCAGTCGACGGCGATACATCTGGAGAGCACTCCTGCGATGTCCGCCCCAGCCATCCTGAAACGCACGCGACCCTCGCCGAGAGAAACCGAACAGCCGAGATCCGGGTCGACGGCAAGCGAAGATGCTTGCGCGCCGTCGTCGAGAGCCAGCCACAAGCGGCGAGGCGCGACGCGGATGACGAGAAAACCTTTATGACGGACCGTCTCTCCGACCGAGGCGGGAAGTTTCGTGCCGAGCGACGCAGAGAGGCTCGATTCGAATTGCCCCAGCGTGCCGTCCCAGCCCTCGATCTGGATGAGTGGGCAATCGACCACGGACAGGCTGAAATCCGGGCTAGCCATGCAGTCGTTCCCCCTGCGGATCGAGGAATACCGGCGAGACGATTCGGGCACGGACCGTTTCGGCCTTCATCGGATAGACGGCCACGACCTCGCTTGCTTCGCTGGCGACATCGCCGGAAAGCAAGGCCAGCCCGACATAGTGGCCGCGTTCGGGGCTGAAGGTGACGGAGGTGACGCGGCCGCGCCCGTGGCCGTAAGGTTTCTCGCCCGGCAGGAACAGGATGGCGCCACCGCGAAGGCGTTTTCCCTCTTCGATGCATTCCAGTCCGACCAGGCGCTGGCGGTCGGGCGCCTGGAAGGCGGGGCGCCGTCGCTGCACGTCGCCGACGAAGCCGGTACGCTTGCCCGCCAAGCGGCCGAGGCCAAGATCGTCGAGCGTCGTGCGCCCATCGATTTCAGGTCCGGCGACATGGCCCTTTTCGACGCGCAGCGCGCCGAGCGCCTCGACGCCGTAAGGTTTCAAGTCGAGCGGCCTGCCTGCTTCGAGCAGGCGGCTCCAAAGCTGTTCACCGGCAGTTGCGCCGACATAGATTTCGTAGGCGCGCTCGCCGGAATAACTGAGACGCAGGATGCGGAGCGCACGGCCCTGCCATTCGCTCTCGAGCAATCCCATATGCGCAAGTGCCGCGTCGGAAACATCGAGAGCGGGAAATGCCGCAGCAAGAATTGCACGGCTTTTCGGTCCGGCAACCGACATCGCCGCCCATTCATCGCTCACCGAGGTCACGGCGACGCGCAAATCCGGCCAGGCCGTATCGAGCAGGAATTCAAGACGCGACAGCACGTCGGCGGCCTTGGCGGTCGAGGTGGTCATGAAGAACCGGCTCTCGGCCAGCCGCGTCGTGGTGCCGTCGTCGAAGACGATGCCGTCGTCGCGCAGCATGACGCCGTAGCGCGCACGGCCGACCGGCAGTTTGGCAAAGCCGTTGGCGTAGATGCGATCGAGGAAAATCGCGGCATCCGGGCCCTGGACGTCGATCTTGCCGAGGGTGGAGATGTCCATCAGGCCAGCGGCCTGGCGCACACTCCGCATTTCGGCGACATACGCTCCGTTCACGTCGAGCCCGGATTGCCTGTAGAAATAGGGCCGCATCCAGAGCCCGACCTCCAGCATCTCGGCGCCGTTCGCCATGTGCCAGTCGTGCATCGGCGTGCGGCGGATCGGCTTGAAATGATGGCCGATGGCGCGTCCGGCAAGCGCACCGATGGCGACCGGCGTATAGGGCGGTCGAAAGGTTGTGGCGCCGGTCTCGGGAATGGTTGCATTGCGTAAGGCCGCCATCGAGGCAAGCGCTGCAAAATTGCTGGTCTTGCCCTGGTCGGTGCCCATGCCGAGCGTGGTGTAGCGCTTCAGGTGCTCGACCGATTCGTAGCCCTCGCGATAGGCGAGTTCGATATCCGCGGTCGTCACGTCCATCTGGAAATCGACGAAGGCCTTTCCACGGCCGAGAGAAGGGATTTCGCGAAACGGGGCCGTGGCGGTCTCGCCAAGATCAAGTTTTGACGGAGCGGGCACCGGCGCCGACTTGCCGCAGAACGATGCCGCCTCGGTGCCGGCGCGATGACCGTCCTCGATGACATCGGCGGTCGAAAAAATTCCCATCATCGAGCCGGCGCCGAACCGGTCCGCCGGAAACGCGCCCGGCACGAAGCCGCCAATGTCGTCGCGATATTGAGGTTTGACGCCCAGGTGCGAGGTGAGATGCACGGTTGGCGACCAGCCGCCGGACACGCAGACCAGGTCGCATGCGGCCTCGGACTGGCCGTCCGCTCCGCTCAGCGTTGCACGCCTGACGGCATGGCCGCCATGCAGGTCGACGATGCGCGTTGCGGCCCGCACCACCACGCCGAGCCGTCCGGCTTCTGCGGCAAGCGCTGTGGACGGCGCTGCGCGAACATCGGCAACCGTCACCTCTGCGCCGGCACCGGAAAGGTCGAAGGCGGCGCGCCAGGCGCTGTCATTACCGGTGGCGACGATGATTTTCTTGCCGGGCAGGACGGCGAAGCGGTTGAGATAGGTCCGGGCGGCCGACGCAAGCATCACGCCGGGCCGGTCGTTGTTGGAGAACACCATTGGCCGCTCGATGGCGCCGGTGGCGAAAACGATCGAGCGGGCGCGAAGCATGGTCAATGTCTGCAACACTTCGCCGGCCGGCTGTGGATTGGTTGGGTCGCGTTGCCCGACCAGTCCGATGACATTGCCGTCATAGATGCCGAAAGCGGTCGTCCGCTTCATCAGGGCGACGGTTTTGAAGCCGTCCAGCTCGGCCTCGGCCTGTCTGAGCCATGCGGCCGCAGCGCTGTCGGAAGCTTCCGCCAGAAGCTGGCCGCCGAGCAGGAAATCCTGTTCGATCAGCGCCACCCGCGCGCCGGCCGCTGCGGCAGCACGCGCCGCCGACAATCCTGCAGGGCCGCCGCCGATGATGGCGACATCGGCAAAGGCATGACTGATGTCGTAGCGGTCTGAGTCGGGATCGGTGCCGGCTCTGCCAAGCCCGGCCCCCTTGCGAATGAAGTGCTCGTAGAACATCCAGGCGCGGCGCGTCGGGCCCATGAAGGTCTTGTAGTAGAAGCCGGCCGACAGGAACGGCGCCAACAGGCCGTTGACGCTTTGCACGTCAAAGGCAAGCGAAGGCCAGCGGTTCTGGCTCTCCGCGACTAGGCCGTCTTGGAGTTCCAGCGTCGTCGCCGGCAGGTTCGACTGGCGCCTGCCTGCGGTTGCAAGCGTGACCAGTGCATTCGGCTCCTCGGCCCCGGCGGAAAAAATGCCGCGCGGACGGTGATACTTGAAGCTGCGCCCGACCAGCGTGACGCCGTTGGCGAGCAGCGCGGAGGCAAGCGTGTCGCCGCGATATCCGATCAGGCTCCGGCCGTCGAAGGTAAACTCGACCGGCTGCTCGCGGTCGATACGGCCGCCCATCGACAACCGCTTGTGGTTCGAACTCATGCCGGTGATTTCCTGGCGGGTGATTTCCTGGCCGACAATTGCCTGGCGAGATCGACGGATGCGATGGCGTGGTTGCGCGTGTCGCGTTCGATCACCAGCCATTGGCGGCAGCCGGTCACGTGCTGCCAGAACTCGCGGTGCAGGCCAGCCGGATTTGTCCTGACATAGACGTAACGGTACCAAGCCTCGGGATCGGGATCGTCGTGCGCCGGACGCGTGACGGAAGCGTCGCCGCCGTAGCGGAACTCGTCATGGTCGCGCAGACCGCAGCAGGGGCATTCGATGCGCAGCATTGTCTTGCGCCTCCTATTGCAGCCAGGCTGAGGGGCCGGCGCCAGCCTCGTCGAGCGTGTGGCCGGTGCGGAAACGATCGAGCCCGTAGGCTGCGATCAACGGGTGCGGCTTGCCGGTGGCGATCGTGTGGGCGAAGCACCAGCCGGAAGCCGGCGTCGCCTTGAAGCCGCCATAGCACCAGCCGCCGTTGAGATAGAGCCCCTCGATCGGCGTCGGGCAGATGATCGGGCTCGCATCGGGCGTCATGTCCATGACGCCGCCCCAATGGCGCAGCAGTCGGATGCGCGAAATGCACGGCATTAGAGCGATCGCCGCCTCCGCCACTTCGCGCACGACGCCCAGATTGCCGCGCTGGGCGTAGGAATTGTAGCCGTCGAGATTGCCGCCGAAGACCAGCCCGCCCTTGTCCGACTGGCTGACGTAGAAATGATCGGCGCCATAGGCGACAACATGGTCCACCAACGGCTTCAGCGGTTCGGTGACAAAGGCCTGCAAGACGTGGCTTTCGATCGGCAGTTCCAGGCCGGCCTTGGCGCCGAGCACGGATGTATGACCGGCAACAGCGAGGCCGACCTTGCCGGCGCCGATCCGGCCTTTCGTCGTTTCGACGCCGACGATCCTGTCGCCGTCGCGGAGGAAGCCTGTCACCTCGCAGTTCTGGATAATGTCGACGCCATGGCCGTCGGCGGCGCGCGCATAGCCCCAGGCGACCGCGTCGTGGCGCGCCGTGCCCGCCCGGCCCTGGAAGATGGCGCCATGGATCGGAAAGCGGGCGGTGTCGGAAAAATCGAGATAGGGCACGAGACGGCGCACCGCGTCGCGGTCGAGGATGTCGGCATCGATGCCGTTCAGCCGCATGATGTTGGCGCGGTGGCTGAAGCCGTCGAGCTGGTCGGCGGAATGCGCGGTGACGAGCTGGCCGCGCTGCGAGAACATGACGTTGAAATTCAGCGCCCGCGACATGTTCTCCCAGAGTTTCATCGAGAATTCGTAGAACTGGGTGTTGCCGTCGAGCAGGTAGTTGGAGCGGATGACGGTGGTGTTGCGGCCGACATTGCCGCCGCCGACATAGCCCTTTTCGAGCACCGCGACGTTGCGGATGCCGTGGTTCTCGGCGAGGTAGAAGGCGGTAGCGAGGCCGTGTCCACCGCCGCCGATGACGATCACGTCGTAGGACGGTTTTGGCTCCGCTGCCCGCCAGGCGCGCTGCCAGTTCTTCTGGCCAGACAGCGCGTTGCGGAAAATCGAAAATGCCGAGTAGCGCGCCATCCCTGCGGCCTATCGAACGATCGGGCCGGCCGGCGTGCGGGTAAGCACTTCGGCGCCCGCATCGGTCAGAAGCACGGTGTTGGAGACGAAGTCATCGCCGCGACCGGTGCCCATCAGCCACGACAGGATGTGGAAGCTCATCCCGGTCTCGATTTCGAGATCGGAATCGTGCCTCAAGCCGGTCACCGAATTGCCGCCAGTCCATGATGGCGGCTGTCCGGCGCCGACAAGGTAGCCGCAGTGATGGCGGCGATAATGGGAAAGACCGGCCTCGTCGGCGACGGTCTGCCAGGCGGCGTAGACGTCGCGCGCCCTGGCGCCGGGCCTGAGTGCCTCGACGACGGCATCGAACGCCCTGGCGGTCACCTCCGCCATCGCGGCGTCTTCGTCGCTGATATGGCCGATGCGAACGAGCCGGCCGAGCGGCGCGTGATAACGCGAGATGCAGCCGGACAGTTCGACGAAGACCGGCTCGCCCTTGCGGTAGATCCCGTCGCCCCAGGTCGTATGCTCTTCGCCCAGGCGCGCGGCCGGGCGGATGAACGGGCCGAAGCCCGGAGCATGACCGCCGGCGCGGATCATCGCCGCAACGCACTGGGCCGCGACCTCCTGTTCGGAGGCACCGTCCGAGATCGCGGCGATCGCGGCGCCGGCGGCGGCGTCGGTCACTTGTGCCGCCTGACGCATCAGTGCCTGTTCCTCGGCGCTCTTCACTCGCCGCATCCTGTCGACCAGCCCGGAAACATCGCTCCATCTGGCATCGGCCTGCGTCTGCAGTGCGACGGCAAGCCCATGGCTGAGGCCGGCCGTCCAGTATTCGAGGCCGATCCGCTTGCCGGACAGGCTGAGCTCCGCAAGCACCCGCGCGGCAAGGTCGGCCGCCGTTTCGCTGTCGGAATGGCCGCGGAATTCCGCTGCCGTCACCTGTTTCTCGATCGTCACCCTTTCCATCGAGCGGGTGACCAGGACAGGTTTCCCTTCGAGCGGGACGATCAGCAGGTGAGGGGCAAAATATCCCCAGTGATCGAGCCCGGTGAGGTAGAAGACGTTCTCCGGCGAAGCAAAGACCGTCGCGTCGAGCTCGCGCTCGGCCAGCGCCGTGCGGACCCTGACAAGGCGGCCGGCGATTTCGGCTTCGGAAAACGGATTACGGTCCATCAGGCGTCCTCGTGCTGGTTACCGGTTTCGTTGCCGGCATGATCTTTCGTCAGTGACCGGCTTCCAGTCCCCATGCTCAGTCGATGACGATGAGTTCGCGCGCCACGTCGCAGAGGCGTTCGCCGCCGCGATCCGTGACGACGAAGGATTCCGAGATGGCGATGCCGAAATCGTCGAGCCAAACGCCGGCCATGAAATGGAAGCACATCCCGGACTGCATCCTGGTGGTGTCGCCGGGACGAAGACTTGCGGTGCGTTCGCCCCAATCGGGCGGGTAGGCGAGCCCGACCGGATAGCCGACGCGGCTCTCCTTCTTCAACCCGTTCTTCCTCAACACTGCCTGCCAGGCGGCTTCCACCTCTTCGGCGGTGTAGCCGGGGCGGGCCTTCTCAAGGCCGGCATCGACGCCCTCGACGATCGCCTTGGCCATGTCGACGAGGACTTGCGGCGGCTTGCCGAAATGCACGGTCCGCGTCAGCGCCGCATGATAGCGCCGCCGCACCCCGGCGATCTCCAGAATGGCGAGGCCGCTGTCCGGCAGCGGCGCGTCGGACCAGGTCAGATGCGGCGTGCTGGTGCCCTCGCCGACGGGCATCAGCGGACAGATCGCGGCATAGTCGCCGCCCGCTCCGGGCACGCCCGTGATCTGTGCGTGATAGATTTCCGCAATGACATGGTTCTGCGGCACGCCGGGCCGCATTTTTTCTATGGCGCGTTTCATGGCGTGTGTGCAGATCGCACCGGCCTCGCGGATCAGCGCCAGCTCGGCTTCGGATTTGACCAGCCGCGCCCAGTTGACGAGATCGTGGTTGTCGGCGAAGTGCGCGTCAGGCAGCCCGCTGACGAGATGGGCATGGCAGCGCGCGGTGTAATAATGCGCGTCCATCTCGACGCCGATGCGGGCGTTTCCCCAGCCACGCGACCGGATCCGCTGGGCGAGTTCGTCATAGGGGTGTTCGACGGGCTGCTGCACCAGCCGTTCCGAGAACGGCACGATGTTCTTCTCCGGCAGGCCGGTGGTCAGGCGTGCGCTCCTGGCGTCCTGCGCCCTGCCGAACCAGATCGGCCGGTCTTCCCTGAGATGGACGAGCACGCATTGCGGAACATAGAACGACCATCCGTCATAGCCGGTCAGCCAGCACATATTAGCTGGGTCCTGACAGATGATGAGGTCGAAGCCGGCCTTCTCCATGCGTGACTTCACGCCGGCCAGGCGCTGCGCATACTCCGCTTGCGTGAAAGTCCCGAAACCGCTCGCGCTCGCCACCGAAATCCCACCTGCCAGTACGCTGGTTTTTCCTCAAATTGTGCACAACTGGTAATAATGTGTGATCTGATTACGAATTATTACCAGATTTCTGTAGTTTTTATATCTTAGCTTGCACAATGTCTAGGGCAGTTGTATACGTCTTGGCAAGCAGGTGTCGACCTCGAAGAAGGCCGCGCCCTGGGAATCATCAGTCAGTTGTTCAATGGGAGAAAAGCATGTTCAAATCATCGATATCGCGCCGGATGGTCGTGAAAGCCGCCTGCCTGGCGCTTGCCGCGACATCACTCACGGCGCTGCCCGCTTACGCGGAAACCACCCTCGAACAGGCCAAGAAGGACGGCTACATCCGCGTCGGCTTTGCCAACGAGGCGCCGTTCGGTTACGCCACGCCTGACGGCAAGCTGACCGGCGAAGCGCCGGAAGTTGCCAAGGCGGTGCTCGCCAAGATGGGTATCGCGCAGGTTGACGGCGTGCTGACCGAGTTCGGCTCGCTTATCCCAGGTCTCAAGGCCGGCCGCTTCGATATCATCGCCGCCGGCATGTTCATCAATCCGAAGCGCTGCGCCGAGATCAATTTCTCCGAGCCGTCCTACGGCATCGGTCAGGCCATGCTGGTGGCAAAAGGCAATCCGAAGGGCGTGAAGGACTTTTCCAGCATCAAGGAAAACCCTGATCTCAAGCTCGCCGTGATGGCCGGCGCCGTCGAGGGCGGCTATGCCAAGGACGCTGGTGTCGCCGCCGGGCAGATCGTTGCCTTGCCCGACCAGTCCAGTCTGGTCGCCGCCGTCCAGTCGGGCCGTGCCGACGCTGCCGCGCTAACCGCTCTTTCGATCGCCGACATGGCCAAGAAGGCCGACGGCGTCGAATCGACCAAGCCGTTCGGCGAGGTTGCCGGCAAGTCGGTGAAAGGCCATGGCGGCTTCGGCTTCCGCAAGGAAGATACCGACCTGCAGGAGGCGTTCAACGCCGAGCTGAAGACGTTCCTCGGTTCGCCGGAGCACATCGCGCTGGTCGAGCCGCTCGGCTTCGGCAAGGACTACCTGCCCAACAAGACCACCGCGGAGCTTTGCGCGGGCAAATAGGTTCCCAACTGCTGGCGGCGCGAAAGCGCCGCCCCTTTTTCCTGGGGGAATCCGCATGGGAATCCGTACGCTCGTTGCCATGCTGGTCGTCGCGCTTGTCGTGATCGGTGCCTTGGCAACGCAGGAATCTTACAAAGTGTTTATGCCGGGGCTGCTGCAAGGCGCGGTCCTGACGATCGAGATCGCTATCCTCGGCAGCCTGCTGGCAATCGTCATGGGCGTGCTGGCGGCGTTGGCAAGGATGTATGGCCCGGCGCCGCTCAAATGGCTGGCCACGGTCTATGTCGAGATCTTCCGCGGCACCTCGGCGCTGGTGCAATTGTTTTGGCTGTTTTTCGTGCTGCCGCAATTCGGTGTCACGCTCAACGCATTTCTGGTTGCTGTCCTGGCGCTCGGCCTGAACGTTGGTGCTTACGGATCGGAAGTCGTGCGCGGCGCGATCCAGTCCGTCGCCCGCGGACAGTGGGAGGCGTCTACCGCATTGAACATGAGCCGCCCCCAGATGCTGCGCCGGATCATCCTGCCGCAGGCTTTCGTCGCCATGATCCCGCCTTGGGGCAATCTGTTCATCGAGCTTTTGAAATCGACAGCGCTGGTCTCGCTGATCACGCTCTCGGACCTCGCCTTCAAGGCGCAGCAAATGAACCAGAACACGTTCAAGACCATTCCGATCTTCACCCTCGTCCTGCTGATGTACCTGGCAATGTCGCTGGTCGTGACCATCGGCATGCGGCTTCTCGAAAGGCGGGCTTCGCTCGGATTGGCGCGGGGGAAGGCAGCATGATCTGGGACTGGGCATTTGCTTTTGAAATCCTGCCGGTGCTCGCCAGCGCTGCCATCGTTTCCATCGAGGCGACGCTGATCGGGTTTGCGCTTGCCGCCTCGCTTGGCCTGGTGCTGGCGGTGGTCCGAATCGCCGTGCCGTGGACCAGCTGGACGATTTCGGTGCTGGTCGAACTGATCCGGTCGACCCCGTTGCTGATCCAGATATTCTTTCTCTATTTCGTCTTTCCGAAATTCGGTGTCGTGCTCGACGCCTTCACCGCCGGGGTGCTTGCCATCGGTATCCACTACGCTGCCTATTGTTCCGAGGTCTATCGCGCCGGTTTCGACAACATCCATCGCGGCCAGTGGGAAGCCTCGGTCGCCCTCAATCTGTCAGCCTGGACGACGTTCCGCGACATCATCATTCCGCAGGCGATCCCGCCGATCGTTCCGGCGCTCGGCAACTATCTGGTTGCCTTGTTCAAGGAGACGCCATTGCTTTCCGCAATCGCCGTGCTGGAGCTGATGCAGACGGCCAAGATCATCGGCTCCGAAACCTTCCGCTACACTGAGCCGATGACGCTGGTCGGCCTGTTCTTCCTTGCCATGAGCCTGGTTTCCGCCGCGCTCATTCGCTCCCTCGAAGGCTTGCTCAACCGGAGGACCATGCGATGATGGAACAACCGATGGTCCACTTCGACAATGTTTCGAAACGCTACGGCGCGCTGACCGTTCTCGACGGGCTCAATCTGGACATAGCACGCGGCGAGAAGGTTTCCATCATCGGGCCGTCCGGCTCCGGCAAGACCACGGTGCTGCGCATGCTGATGACGCTGGAGACGATCAATGACGGCGTCATCTGGGTCGAAGGCGAGCCGCTCACCCACATGGAGAGGAACGGCAAGCTTGTTCCCGCCGATCTCGCGCACATCCGCAAGATCCGCGCCAAGATCGGCATGGTGTTCCAGTCGTTCAACCTGTTCCCGCACATGACTGCGATGCAGAACTGCATCGAGGCGCCGATAACCGTGCTCGGCATGAAGCGGGCCGATGCCGAGGCGCGTGCGGCCGAGCTGCTCGACATGGTCGGCCTGTCGGAGAAGAAGGACCACTATCCCTCGCAGCTTTCCGGCGGCCAGCAGCAGCGTGTCGCCATCGCCCGCGCTTGCGCCATGCGGCCCAAGATCATGCTGTTCGACGAGGTGACCTCGGCACTCGACCCCGAACTCGTCGGCGAGGTGCTTGAAGTCATCCGAAAACTCGGCAGGGAACATGACCTCACCATGCTGATGGTCACCCACCAGATGGGATTTGCCAAGGAATTCTCCGATCGCGTCTGCTTTTTCCATGCCGGCAAGATTTGCGAGCAGGGGCCGCCAAACGAGTTGTTCGGCGCCCCCAAGAACGAGCGGACGCGGCAGTTCCTGCACGCTGTCCTGGAGGCTGGATGACGCTTGAGACGGATGCCGCGCCCCTGGCCGCGACCGCCGCACCGCCGCGCCCGCTCTCGGCGCGGGAGCGGTTCGAGCGTATCTACCGGATATTGCGCGACCGCATCTGCCTGCTCGACTATGCGCCCGGCAGCCATCTCTCCGAGGAAGAGCTTGCCCAGGAATTCCAGATCAGCCGCACGCCGGTTCGCCGTGTCCTGGCGCGCCTCGAATCCGAGGGTCTGGTTCAATCCGTCCATGGCGTCGGCACGATCGTCACCGACGTCGACATCGAGGAATTGCAGCAGGTCTATCACTTGCGCCTGGAGCTGGCGCTCCTCGTCGGCAAGCTTTCGCCGATCCCGCGCACGGCGGACGACCTCGACCGGATAAGGGCACTCATCGCGCGCTGCGATTCCGATGTGCTCAATCCCGACCAGCGCGCTTTCCTGCGCCTCAACATGGATTTTTTCTACGAGCTCACCGCGATGACCGGCAACCAGCCGCTGCGCGAGATCAGCGAGCGCCTGTATTTTCAGGTCGCGCGCGTCGTCCTGAAGATGATGCCGCAGTTGGGCCTGGTCGAGGAGTTCACTGCGTTCCGCCGCGAAATGGAAGAGGTGCTTGCCGCCGCCGAGATCGGCGACTGGGAGTCGATCGGGCACATCAGGCGAGCCCATATCTCGATGAGCTTTCGCCGCATGATGCGTCATGCAGGCGAGGTCCACATGTCCGGTGGAACGCTGTAATTTCGCAGTGCGGAGCGGTCGCGCGCTCTATCTCCACTTATGAAGTGGATCGCCATTCCCCTACGGCTAGGTAGCGACGCTGGTGAACTAAGACTAAGCGGATGACAGATCGACAATCTCGAAATTCCGCCCATTGATGTTGCGCACACGCCAAGCTTTCCCTTGACTCTCCAATTGTTCGTTTAGCCATGCGACAGGCGGCAGAGCGAAGCCTGCTATCATTTCTGGACTGATGCCGTCATGGGAAAGCGTATAGAGTCGGGTCAAGTCCTGCACGAAAGCCACCCGTTGGGCGGTGAGATTGTCGCGTGAAGGCTCGGCCGGCGCAGCCTGGGTCGAACGGTGGGCGGCGATTTCTTCGTCGCGTCTGGCGAGACGGCTTTCCAGATTGGCAACGCGCTCACTCAGCCAATAGCGGCCAATCAGAAAACCGCCACCACCGAACAGCGCCGCAAACGTGACAAACACCCACGGTGCTTGCATCACGACAGCCCAATTCGTTTGCAGGAAGGTGACCAGATCCACGCGCGGTTCATATCACTGCGCCATTGCGTCGTCACTGGGTTTGGCACTTGCAAAATCGGCTGCCACAGCCATGTCTGGCCTGTGCTAGGTCGCGCGCCCGTTACCGTTTGATCTGGCGAACGCCGGATCACCGGCGGGCAGCGCCTCGTCGGCGGCCAACCAGCTTCAGCCAAGGCGCCGAATGGAAGGCGCTCATCAGCAAGTACATCATGACCATTCCGCTCAGCGGCGACGCATGTGCCGCCGAGCAGATCATCTCCGCATCACCGGTGACGGCCGTCAGCAGCGCCATCATTGCGAAGGTTGGCGCGGCTGCCAGCGATAGCCAGTCGGCCGCGCCGCGGGCGGCGACATTGTCGCTTGGGAAATCGGCAGATCCGCTGCCTGCGGGCGGCGCCTTCTGCGTGTGGTGCAGTGTCATCGAACGTCAGCCCTGGCCGTACTCGTCGTGGCGGCGCCACCAGACGCCCGTCTCGTTACGCCCTCGGGGCGCGCGGTCGAGCCACTGATACATGCCCCAGAGGCCGTCCAGTCCGCGCGCATAGGTGGAATAGGCGTGGTAGACGAGGCCGTCCTCTAGCACGAATGCGCTCATGCCTGGCCTCTCGCGCGTGTACGTGGCCATGTCCGTTCCGCTCATTGCAGCGAAGGTCTCGGAGCCGTCGGCAGTCGTACGCGAGGGTATCTTGGCGAGAGGCGCCTCGCGCACATAGTTGTATTCGATGCCTTGCTCGCGCTGCTGCTCCTCGGTGAACGAAACGTCGAAGTCGAAATTGAAGTCGCTGCCGTGTGAGGAGGCCCAGGGGAACGTCCATCCCATCCGCCGCTTGCACGCCTGCAGCTTCCCGAGCGGTGCCCGCGATACCGCCGAAAGCGTGACGTCGTGGTTGGCCAGGTGGACGACGAAGCCGTCGAATCCATCCGCGATCGCTGAGCAGGCCGGACAGCCCGCCGTATAATTGGGCCCGAACATGAAGTGGTAGACGAGGAGTTGCGAGCGTCCCCTGAAAAGGTCTGCCAGTGAAGCGCTGCCTTCGTCTGTCTCGAATCGGTAATCCTTGTCGATCCGAACCCAAGGCAATTCTTGCCGCCGCCGCGCCACCTCGTCGCTTTGTCGCGTGAGCTCCTTCTCTGCCTTGAGCAGATCAAGCCGCGCTGCCAGCCACTCCTCACGTGTTCCGGTCCTGTGTGTCGGCATCGTTCTTCTCCTCTATGTTCTGTCCTCTATGTTTTGTCCTCTATGTCCTGCCTCGTTCGCACCGCTTTCTTACGGCGCGCTGGTTGTTGGTGCTGAGATAGATTAGGACCGGACATCGAAAGGTGAGAGTGACAAGTGTGACGGGATTCCGATGGACTCGCTGATCACCGCTGCAGCGCGCGCCCTTGCGACGGGTGATCCCCTTGGCGCTTTGAAGCGGGTCGCCCTGCGTGAGGATGCGCCTGCGCTTGCGCTGCGCGGCATTGCAATGGCGCAGCTCGGCGATCTCGTTCGCGCAAAGGCTCTCCTCAAAAGTGCTGCGCGCGCCTTCGGTCCGAAAGAGGCAGTGGCCCGCGCGAGGTGCGTCGTCGCCGAAGCCGAGATCGCGCTCGTCTCGCGCGACCTCGGCTGGCCGGCGAAGGCACTCGACGGCGCGCGGTCGACGCTTGAAAAGCACGGCGACCACGTCAATGCCGCGCATGCGCGCAATCTCGAAGCGCGGCGCCTGCTCCTGATCGGACGCCTCGATGAGGCCGAGAGCAGGCTCGCCGGCTTCGACCCGACGACGCTCCCACCCGCGTCGAGGGCCGCCCACGAGCTGGTGATTGCGGGGGTCGCGCTACGCCGCCTCCGGACCAAGGCGGCGCGCGCTGCGCTCGGGCGGGCCGCGCACGCGGCGGGCCAGGCGGACATTCCAGCGCTGACGGCCGAGGTTGAAGGCGCATCCCTGGTGATGAACACGCCCGCGGCGCGCCTGATCGCGCGCGGGGTTGAGCGCCCGCTCCTGCTCGAGGAGGTCGAAGCGCTGCTGGCGTCGGGGGCACTCGTCGTCGACGCCTGCCGCAATATCGTGCGGGACGCCGGCATGATCGTCTCGCTGGCGACGCGCCCGGTCCTGTTCGCGCTTGCGCGTGCGCTGGGCGAAGCCTGGCCCGCAGACGTGCCGCGGAGCACGCTCGTCGCACGCGCCTTCGGCGGCAAGCACGCCGATGAATCCCATCGCGCCCGGTTGCGGGTCGAAGTCGGTCGGCTTCGGGTGGAGTTGCGGTCACTGGCGGATGTGAGCGCGACCAAGCGAGGCTTTGCGCTTAAGCCGCGCCGCCCGCGCGATGTCGTGGTGCTGGCGCCGCCCGCCGACGAGCCGCATGCAGCGGTGCTCGCCTTCCTCGCCGACGGCGAGTCGTGGTCGAGCTCGGCGCTCGCAATTGCGCTCGGAGCCAGCTCGCGCACCGTGCAGCGCTCGCTCGAGCAGCTTGCGGCAGCAGGCAAGGTGCAGTCCTTCGGCCGCGGGCGAGCGCGCCGTTGGATGACCCCGCCGGTGCCGGGATTCCCGACAATCTTGTTACTCCCCGGCTCACTGTCGGGTTACTAGTGTCATGGACAATTCAACAGATCTGAGCCTGGAGCAGAAGCATGAAACGATCTGCAGCTGAAGTCCTCCGCGAATATGGACCCTTTCCGGGTGTCGACCAGGTGGCTGGGGTTACATTCGACGGTCAGCAGGTCTGGTTTGCGTCAGGAGACAGGCTGAACGCCCTGGATCCTGCGAGCGGCAATGTGGTGCGCGCGATCGATGTCGCCGCGCACGCAGGAACGGCCTTCGACGGCCAGCACCTGTTCCAGATCGCCGAAGATCGCATTCAGAAGATCGATCCCAACACTGGCCGCGTGCTCGCCACGATTCCGGCGCCAGGTGGCGGCGGCGACTCCGGACTCGCCTGGGCCGAAGGCTCACTTTGGGTGGGGCAGAATCGCGGTCGCAAAATCCATCAGATCGACCCCCAGACAGGGGCAGTTCTTCGCACAATCGATTCCAACCGTATCGTCACAGGGGTCACCTGGATCGACGGCGAACTCTGGCACGGCACCTGGGAAGGTGACGAGAGCGACGTCAGGCGGATAGATCCTGAAACCGGAAAGGTCCTGGAGAAGCTTGAGATGCCGCCTGGAACAGGCGTGTCGGGGCTCGAGTCCGATGGTGGCGATCAGTTCTTCTGCGGCGGTGGAAACAGCGGCAAGGTGAGAGCCATCCGCCGACCCAGGCGAGGCTCCAAAATCCCGGTCGACCCGACGAGCGAGTAACCGAAGCGGCCCTCGCGGGCGCGCTTTCCGCTTTGACGAACCGTCCGCCGGGAGCGGTCATCAATGCGGCGGACCGGATCGCTGGAGCCCTTAAGCGCTGTTGGGCTTGGCGCGTCGCTCGACGATGTAGATGTGGTCGGCCACCAGGACCACATCGCCGTGCTGGTTGATCACCTCGCAGCGCTCGATGACGCGACCCGACTCCGGCCGCTTTGGGTCGTCTTGCTTGGCCGAGATGGTGGTGCGAGTCTTGATCGTATCGCCGATGAACACCGGCTTGATGAAGCGCAACCTGTCATAGCCATAGGAGAACGCGACCGGGTTGATGACGCTTGCCGTCAGTCCGACGCCGACCGAGAAGACCAGCGTGCCATGGGCGATGCGTTGGCCGAACGGCGTCGTCTTCATGAACTCGGCGTCCATGTGGTGAGGGAAGAAATCGCCGGTATGGCCGGCATGCACGACGAAGTCGGTTTCGGTGATAGTGCGCCCGCTGGTCATGCGCGACGAGCCGATCTGGTAGTCCTCGAAATAGACAGTCTGCTCCATGTCAGGGCCTCGCCGCCATCGGTGTTGCCGGCGCCGCGCTCGATTGGTACGCGGCCTCGACCAGCGCCATGGTGCTCCAGGCGTCCTCGACGGAACTGACAAGCTCGGCGTCTTCGCCTGATGCGTAGCGTTGGACATTGGCCATGCGGCCGACAAAGGCGTCCGGAAACCATTCGCCGACGAGCGGCACCGTGACCCAGTCTGAGCCGCCCTTGGGACAAATTTCAAGGACATCGGGCTCGCCGCGCGGATAGTCGAGGTTGAGCCCGAGCTTGAGATAGGCGGCGCCCTCGGTTCCGCAGATGCGGAACTCGCAGGCCTGGTGTTTTCGGCCAAATTTATGATCATGATTGATCGACAGCGCACAGCGAACTGTGTCGCCATAGTCGAGGATCGCGCTGGTGCGCGTTTGAGCAACCTTATGGCCGGGATGACCGAGCGTCTTGGCGTGAATCCCCCTGGGATCGCCGAGCAATTGCCGGATCAGGTCGAGATAATGAATCGAATGCATGGCGATCTCGACGCGCGGCGCCTTCAGCAGAAATTCCCACAGCTGCCAGGGTGTCGCCAGCGCCAGCCAGGCGTCGAAGTCGACGACGTCGCCCAGCCAGCCCTTGGCGATCGCACCCTTCAGCGCCAGCATCATCGGCGCGAAGCGGAGCTGGAAATTCACCGCCGCCTTCAGCTTCTTGGCGCGGCAGATTTCGAGGATCTCGGTGGCCTCGGTGAGATCGCTGCCCATCGGCTTCTGGATCAGCGCTACGGCGCCGTCGGGCAACGCCCTGAGCACGCCGGCATGATGAGCCGGCGGCGTCGCCAGGTCGAAGATGACGCCGTCGATTGACGCAGCCTCCTCGATCGACCGGTAAGCGGTGACGCCCCAGTTGGCCGCGAGTTTTTCCGCCTTGGCGTGGTCTGGATCGAAAAGCCCGGCGACCGGAAAGCCGGCTTTCCGATAGGCCGGGAAATGCGCGTCGCCGACGATCGAGCCGGCGCCGAAAATCACGATCGGCCGCGGCTTCGATGGCTTCGCCCAGGACTGGGAGAGCGAGGCTGGGTCGAAAACGCCATCAGTCATGATGGAAGACTTCGTCCATCGATGCCCACCATTCGCCCTCCTTGCGGGTCGGCAGCGGTTCCTGGCAAGGCATGCACAGCGCCCACCATTCCTGCGTCTTGGGATCGGCGGCCATCTTCGCCATGTCGGCGGCATAGTCGGTGCCGTGGTACTCGAAAGTGCTGAACAAGAGGTGCTCCGGCTCCTTGAGATAGATCGAATAGTTCCTGATGTTGCAGGCGGAAATCATCGCCAGCACTTCGGGCCAGACGGCTGCGTGAAGCCGCACATATTCGGTGACCTTTTCCGGCTTGAGGCCGAGCACCATTGCCATCCGCTGCATGTCCGGCTCCTGTTTCACTATCGTCGTTATGAATGCCGCGATGCGTTGCGTTGCACCGGCGGTGATCTGCCCACTATTTACATACAAACAAATAATTTACACAATCACCAAGCCGATGGTCCTTCGGATGCTGACCACGGGGAGTGACTATGGCGGAGGACGAGTACGATGACCGCTATCGCGCGCCGGCGCTCGACAAGGGGCTCGACATCCTTGAGCTTCTGGCCGGCGTCGATGGCGGCCTGACCCAGGCGGAAATCGCCAAGAAGCTCGACCGCAGCCCCAACGAGTTCTACCGCATGTTGGACCGGCTGGTGCGGCGCGGCTACGTCACGCGGCCGGATGGCGACCGTTACTCGCTGACGCTCAAGCTGTTTGGCCTGGCGCATCTGCACGCGCCGGTGCGGCGGCTGGTTTCCTATGCGACGCCGCTGATGCGCGAACTTGCCGGGACCTCGCAGCAGTCAAACCAGCTTGTCGTCTTCGACCGCGGTTCTGCCGTGGTGATCGCCCAGCAGGAGGCGCCGGACTATTGGGGCATCTCGATTCGCGTCGGCGCGCATGTCAGCCTGTTCGACACCGGCTCCGGACATGTGCTGCTGGCGTTCCGCTCGCCGGTAGAGCGGCGGATGATGATCTCGGAACATCTGCGCAGCGCCCACAAGCCGCCTCAATCGCCGGACTTCTTTGCCCGTCTCGACCAGATCCGACAACGCGGCTATGAAATGATGGCATCGATGCAGACCGCCGGTGTGTTCAACCTGTCGGCACCCGTGCTTGGCTCGGACGGTAGGGCGATCGCCGCGCTGTCGATCCCCTACATAACCCTGATCAACGCACCCAGGGCGCCCGACATTACGAGGACCATAGAACTGTTGCTGGCAGCGGCCGAAAAGCTGTCGCAACTGGCGGGAGCCGCTGCCAAGCAGGCGACTGATTGAACAATTTCTGCGTGAGATGATTTTGAAACGGCGAAGGAGGAGCGCGCAATCATGATCTTCGATACCCATCTGCATCTGATCGACCAGTCGGCGTTGCGCTACCCTTGGCTCTCCAACGTGCCGGCGCTGAACCGCGATTTCCCCTACGACGAATATGCAGTCCAGGCTCGCCGCGCCGGCATAGAGGGCGCGTTGCACATGGAGGTCGATGTCGATCCAGCCGATGTCGAGGCTGAGACCAGTCACGTAAAGGCGCTGTCACACCAGAAGGACAGCTTGCTGCGCGGGGCAATAGCCTCCTGCCGTCCGGAAGAGCCGGGCTTTGCCGCCTATCTCGAGCGCCAGCGCGCCGATCCTTTCGTCAGGGGTTTTCGCCGTGTGCTCCACGTCGTGCCGGACGAGCTTTCGGAAGGCGTGCTGTTTCGCGAAAACATCAAGCGGCTTGCCGGCACCAAACTGACCTTCGACCTCGTCGTCCTGCCGCATCAGATCCGCAAGGCGATTGCGCTTGCCGATCTCGCGCCGGACGTGCAGTTCGTGCTCGACCATTGCGGCGTGCCCGACATCAAGGGCAGCAGTGAGCATCCCTGGCGCGAGTATATGGCGGAGATCGCGCGGCGCCCGAACGTCGTCGGCAAAATTTCCGGTGTGGTCGCCTATGCGGACGCTGGATCCTGGACGGTCGAAACGCTGCGTTCCTATGTCGAGCACACCATCCAATGCTTTGGCTGGGACCGGGTCGTGTGGGGCAGCGACTGGCCGGTCTGCACGCTTGGCGGCGGACTAGCCACCTGGATTGCGGCGACGCATGCGCTGCTTGCCGGAGCAAGCGTCGATGAACGGCAAAAGCTGCTCTCCGCCAATGCGAAGCGGCTCTGGAATTTGTAGAGAAGTTAGCGAACTCTGCCTCATCTCAGCGCCGGGTGCCGGAGACTCTTCACAAACAGGCGATTGAGATCGGCGACGACGCGGCCGGCATCGTGCCTTTCGGTCAGGCCGAGTTTGATACGATCGGAGGCCGCCTGCTGGAAGGCCATGTAGCCATCCTGGCGTGGCCTGACCCAGGCGCTCTCGAGCGTGGCGCGGGTGTCCTTGTAGAAATTGCCGGTGGCTGCGTTGACGGCGGCATCGTCCCAGGCTGCGGCATGGCCGGGCTGGCCGCCGGCCGACGCATAGGGGCCGCGCTGCACCTCGCCGCTGGCGATCCAATAGGCAAAGTCGATGGCCTCTTGCGTGGCCTTCGAAAAGGCCGACACGGCAATGCCGGTTCCGCCGAGCGCCGACCCGACTACACCAGCGTCGCCGGCAGGCGGAATGTCGGCGAAGGCAAGGCGGCTGCTGCGGAATCCGGCGATGGCATAGGAAACGTAGCCGTAGATCAGCGGCGCGCAGGCGATCCGCGTGCCGGAACTGGCCATCTCCTCCAGGACGCCGATCGGGTCCATGCCAAGGCAGGTCGGATCGACGAGAGCCGCGATCTCGCGCATCATCTCGAAAACGCGGCCGCCGATGTCAGGGTTAATGTGGTCGCCAGGCTCTTCGACGGCGGGCCTGCCGAGATTGCCGGCAAGCGTGTAGAACACCATCAGCGAATGCGGCGGCCTGAGCGGCAGCAGCACGCGGCCTTGCCGCGCCAGGTCGAGCACCTCGGACCAGTTCGCCGGCGCGGCGGAAAGCATGTCCGGCCGCCACGCCTGCACCTGGCTGGCCGTGTCGATCGGAAACGCCCACTGCCGGCCTTGCCAGTTGTAGCTAGGATAGGACTGGCCGACGCTGCCTGCCGCCAGTGCCGCGCGTTCCTCTTCACGCCCCACAACGTCTAGCGGCGCCAGACAAGTCTCGGCGGTGATCTGGCCGACATGCGGATGATCGATGACGATCAAATCGTAGGCACGGGCCAGGTCCTCGACCGGAAACGATTCGAAATCCTGCAGCGAGCGCTTGTCCCATTCGATGGTGACGCCGGTCTGCTGCTTCCACAGTCCCGAACAGGCGACCATCGGGTCGTAGCCGCGCGGATGGCTCCAGGTCATGCCTTTGAGCGTCACGTCGCTCACAGCCCGAATTCTTCGCGGATCTTTGCGCTGTGCTCGCCGATGCGCGGCGCCGCCCGCTCGACCTTGGCGCGGACGCCATCGACCCTGAGCGGCGAACGCGTGGTGAGGATCGAGACGTCATCCTCGCGCGTCACTGTCTGCAGCATGTCGAGCACCTGAAAACCTTCGCTGGCCATCATTTCCGGCCAGGTCAGCACCCTGGCGCACCAGATGTCGGCCGGCTCGAGGATGGCAAGCCATTCGTCGACCGTCTTCGTCGCGATTTTCTTCGCAATGATCGCCTTGATCTCGTCGCGGGCGGTGAACCAGGTCGACGGCTGATCGCGATAGGGCGCAAGCTGTTCGAGTGCCAAAAGGTCGGCCAGCTTCGGGATCGGCGTCATGGCGATCGCCAGATAGCCGTCCTTGGCCGGATAGACGCCGTAAGGCGCCGACAGATAGGCATGGGCGCTGCGGAACGCCGATCGCCGTGGCAGGCGGCGTCCGTCATTGAGATGCGTGGTCAGCACCTCGAACTGGAAGTCGACCAGCGCTTCGAGCAGGCTGGTCTCGACATGACTGCCGGTGCCGGTCAGGCCGCGCCGCACCAGTGCGGCAAGGATGCCTTGCGCGGCGGCGGCGCCTGCCAGCATGTCGGCAATCGCCAGGCCGAAGGGCACCGGGCCCTGGTCCTCGTCGCCGTTCAGCCACATCACGCCGGAACGCGCCTGCGCCAGCAGATCCTGCCCGGGGCGCTTGACCCAGGGGCCTTCTTCGCCATAGCCGCTGATCGAGGCATAGACCAGGCGTGGATTGATCTTGCGCACCGCCTCGTAGTCAAGGCCAAGGCGCTCGATGACGCCGGGCCGGAAATTCTGGATCAGCACGTCGGCCTTGGCCAGCAGGCCGCGCAGCGCCGCCAGATCGGCCGCTTCCTTGAGGTCGATGGCAAAGCTTTCCTTGGCCCGGTTGATGGCGTGGAAGATGGTGGAATCGCCGCCGATCTCGGTGTCGCTGAGATAGAGTCGGCGCGACAGGTCACCCCCATCCGGGCGCTCGATCTTGATGACGCGGGCGCCAAGGTCGAGCAGCCGCAGCGAGCAGTAGGGCCCGGACAGGAACTGGCTCATGTCGACGACGACGAGTCCGGTCAGCGGCAATTCGGCGATGGCAGCCATCGCCTATGTCTCCGTCTTGCCGGCGAAATCGGCCGGATTCCGGCACTTCACCGTCTGCAGGAGCTGGCAATAAAGCACGAGCTCTCCTTCACTCTTGGACTTCATAGCTGGCGCGGATCAGCCCCATCTCCTTGTATTGGGTTTCGTGTCGAGATTGGATTGTACGATCGGTCCCCTTACCAATCTCCTTTGGTGAATAGTATTTTCACATATGGGATTGTGTTTCAAGCGTGAACAGGCGAAATTTTGCCGCGATCCGCTGCGGCTGGGCGTCGGCGGAACAAGGGGGGATTTCGATGCAGAACGCCTGTCTGGTCTTCGTCGGCAGCCTCAACCGCGAGGCGCCTTATTTTCAGGGCGCGCGCGGCGTTGGGCTCAGCGTCTACAGTTTCGACGAAGAGACGCTGGAGACGAGGAAACTGGCCGAGACGGGAGACGTCGACAATCCGACCTTCCTGTCTGTGACGCCGGACGGGTCACATGTCTATGCCAACTCCGAAGTGTTCACCTGGCGCGAAGGGGTGGTCTCGGCCTACCATTTCGACAGGCAAACCGCCGCGCTCTCCTACATCAACAAGCAGCCGACGCTTGGCAGCATCACGGCGCACAACACCGTCACGCGCGACGGGACGAAGCTCCTGGTCGCCAATTACGGCATGGGCGAAGGCGGCCCCGATCGCTCGCTCGTCGTCTACGGATTGCGCGACGATGGCGGCTTGACCGCGCCGTTGTCGAGCGTCGCCCATAGCGGAACTGGTCCCGACGCAGTTCGTCAGGAACGTCCCCATGCCCACAGCGTCACCGAGACGATTGCCGGTGGCGTGGCGATCGTCGCCGATCTCGGCATCGATCGGCTTGTCTCGTACCGCATCAGGCCCGACGGCGGCCTGACCAGACTGGCGGAGTCGGCGCTTGCGCCCGGCGCCGGGCCACGTCACGTGGCGCTGCATCCTGGCGGGCGCTTCGTATTCGTCATGAACGAACTGGATTCGACGGTCGTCTCGCTTGCACTGGACGAAGCGTCAGGCAGGCTCACCGAGATCGACACGAAGCCGGCCGTACCGGCCGCGGCGCGCGACGGCAATCATTGCGCCGACATCCAGATATCGCCCGACGGCCGCTTCCTCTATGGCTCCAACCGCGGCCATGACAGTGTCGTGGTGTTTTCCGTCGACCAGCAGACGGGCACGCTTGCGCTGGTCGACCATGCGCCGTGCGGGGGCGCTACGCCGCGCAATCTGGCACTGACGCCCTCAGGTCGCCATCTCTTCTCGGCCAACCAGAACGCCGACCGCATCTCGATTCTTGCACGCGACGCGGCCACGGGCCGGCTGGCCGACACCGAGCGGTTTATCGAAATCGGCACGCCGATGTGCGTGAAGATCGTGCGTTGAAAGCCTTGGTCTCCTTCCAGCAGCGAGGGCGTGCACGGTCCTGTGATTTCGGCTGAGCCATCAGCGTGGTAGCTTGCAGTCGTTCCGCTGCGGAGTCGCCATGCGTACCAAGCTCCTAGAAATCACCCTTGCTATGCTGCTGCTGGTCGGCGGCCTTCCAGCCGGCCATGCGCAAGTGGCCGAGCGGCCGTCGCCTTCGGGCGGCGTTCTGTCGCTGCTCCCGCCGCCCCAGGTCTCAGATCATTCGATCGTGATCGCGGGACGCACGCTCAACTATCAGGCAAGGGCCGGCACGCTGTCGTTGCTATCCGGCAAGGGCGACGTCACCGCGGAAATCTTTCATGTCGCCTACACGCTGCGTCCCGAGCCAAGCCGGGAACCTGATCCCCGGCGCCCGATCACTTTCGTATTCAACGGTGGTCCCGGAGCAGCCTCCGCCTATCTGCATCTTGGCGCGCTCGGTCCACGGGTGATGGCGACAGCGGCCGATGGAAGTTTTCTCCCACCGCCGCAGCGGCTTTTGGACAACTCGAACACCTGGCTCGACATGACCGACCTGGTCTTTGTCGATCCCGTCGGAACCGGTTACAGCCGCGAAGCATCCGGCACCGAGGCACGCAGCTTCTGGGGCGTCAATCAGGACGCCGCCGCGATGGGCGCCTTCATCCGGCTCTATCTGGCACAGGCGGGCCGCACAGCGTCGCCGGTGTTTCTTGCCGGCGAAAGCTATGGCGGGTTTCGGGCGGCACTGCTTGCCAAGACGCTCCAGGATGATATCGGCATCAGCCCTCGCGGCATCGTGCTCATCTCGCCGGCGCTCGAATTCACGCTCGTGCGGCCCGACGAGTTCCAGCCGCTTCACTGGGCGCTTGAGCTGCCGTCGCTGGCGGCGGTGCGCCTGCGCAGCCAAAGCGTCACCGGTTCCGAAATGCGGGAACGGTTGGCCGATGTCGAACGCTATGCGCTTGGCGACTATCTCGTCGCGCTTGCCAGCGGGCTCGAACAGGGCGGGCGTCTGGCGAGCCCGCGCGTTGCTGAAATCACCGGCCTGCCGCTCGAACTCGTGAAACGAAACTTTGCACGCATTCCCACCGCGCTCTTCGCCAAGGAGTTTGCGCGGGCAAGGGGCAATGTTCTCAGCCTCTATGACGGCACGATCGAAACGGCAGACGTTGCCCCGGAAAGTCCAAGGCCCAGCGGCCCTGATCCGGTGCTCGACCGAAGCGTGCCGGCGCTCACTTCCGCCTTTGTCAGCTATGTCAGGGAGGAACTGAAATTCCGTACCGATCTAAGCTATCGGCTTCTCAACCGTGAAATCAGCGGAAATTGGGATTACGGGACGAGCCCGACGCGTCAGGGCTATACCGGCGTGATGGATGACCTTCAGCAGGCGCGCGCGCTAAATCCCGGCCTCGGCGTTTTGATCGTCAACGGCTACACCGACCTGGTGACGCCCTATCTGGTGTCACGCTATCTTGTCGGCCAGGTTCCTTCGCTTCCCGGCGCAACGCCTATCCGCCTCGAACTGCTGGAAGGCGGCCACATGATGTATTTCAGGCCGGAGAGCCGGCGCGCGCTGAGAGAGGCCGCGTCCGAGCTTTACCAAGCGCCGAAATGAGCTCGTAAAAGAAACAAATCCGCCTCGTCGCATGAGAGGCGGATGACGCAACACGAACCGGCGAGGCGAACAAGTCGATGACATCTCAGCCTGCAGAACTGACCTGGCTCAACCCGCCACCGCATCATGCCTTCGGCGACAGCACCGTGCATGTTCGGACCGGCAAGGAAACCGATTTCTGGCGGGAGACTTTTTATGACTTCTGGCGTGACAATGGCCACTTCCTCTACCGGCAGGTCGAGGGCGATTTCAGCGCCGAGGTCACCGTCAAGGGGGACTACAAGGTGCTCTATGATCAGGCCGGTTTGATGGTCCGGCTGAGCGAGACGCATTGGGTCAAGGCCGGCATCGAGTTCACCGACGGGCTCGCCTATTTTTCCGTCGTCGTCACCAATGATGCTTCCGACTGGTCGTTGGTCAGCATCCCGGCCGGTCCGGACGGAGTCAGGATCCGGCTGACCCGCCATGCCGAGACAATCCGCGTTCAGTATCTCGATGCCTCCGACCATCGCTGGAAGCCGGTGCGGCTCGCCTACTTCCCGCCCTCGAAAACAGTCGATGTCGGCATGATGTGCTGTTCGCCGCAACGTGAAGGTTTCGAAGTCACATTCAGCGATTTTTCAGTCGGCCCGGCGATCTCGAGGGAACTCCACGACTGACGCGTCCTGTCAGCGGATCGGGGCGCCGCTTTCACAGCAGTATCGTTTCCGACAGCCGAATTGCGCGGTCGAAGAAGCTACCGGGCATTCGCCTCGTCCCGGTCGAACTTGAAATCGGCGGGAAGGCGGCCGCGGAAGGCGCGAAGCCGCTTCAGTAATTCCTCGCGCGCAGGTTTGCGCGCGACGCCGAGTCGTCGGGCATCGGCGACGTGGATCTCAATCTCATCGCCTTCCCGAGTTCGAGGATCTCGACCACAACCGCAGGAATACGGATAGCGAGGCTGTTGCCCCACCTGGCGACCTTCATCACACTCTCCTATGCATATGCGCCATGATAACGGAACTGCCCGGGCGGCCGACCTTCTGGCCGGCCGATCCAGAAGCATCCGTCAGCCCGGATGCTTGAAGGTTTCGCCAAACCAGTTTCGCCACTTGGGCTCGCCCTCGGCGGCGCGCTGTTCGGCGTCGTCGCCATAAAGATACAATGCCATGCTGGCGTTTGCGCTGCCATCGATATCATAGGTTCCGATCAGGGCAATGCCGGGAGCAGGTGCAGTCAGGCGCAGCGCGATGAAGCGCTGCTTGTCGTCCTGCCGCACGCGTTCGACTATGCCGGATAGTCTCTCCGGCTGCAGCGGTCCATTCCGCTGCTCGCCGACATTTGCGCCCGCCAGTCCGAGCGTCTCGGTAAGTTGCCTCCAGATCGAGAGCTGGTCGGCCTTCGTGCTGGCCATGACGCTGAAGCTGGCGGCGTTTTCGCCAGCGAAGTGCGAAAGGTAAATGCGCAACACCTCGAAAAAGCCGGGCCAGCCGCTCTCGAACCCTTCCAACTGATCATCCCAATCGTCGGTCGAGGCAAACAGCGAATGGACCATGCGGACGACGCAACGATCACCCGACCGGCTGGTCACGGTGATCTCCGTTGCGACAGGCGGCGCGCCTTCGCTCCAGTCGCGTTCGACATAGCCGAAACGGAACGGCGGCTCCCAAATCGTCACTTCGCCGGTGGACGCGCCATTGGGACCGAAGTCGAAATGAAGCCTGCCGCCGACATGCTCGTCGATCGTGGTTTTTGTGAACCAGGCAGTGTTGCCGGGACCCGTCGCAATGGCCCGCCACACCTGCTCGGGTGTGCCGGGCGTAATGAACTCCATCTCGACCCAACGCTTTCCGGTTTCATCTTTCTTGATCGGCATGGGAACTCCTTTCAGGGTTTGGCGTCCTCACAGTCGGGGCCGGGTGCGGTACGACGCCACTACGAGCCGATGCGGCCGCCAAAGCTCAAGCATACTCATTTTCGTATTGACAAAATATTTTGTCAAGACGCGCGCTGATGGCTGAAAGCGGCTATGGCGCGTCGTCGCCGTGTCGTGTGATCTGAGCGTTCGCAATCGAGCCGAATTCATGAAGAGAGGGCGAACCTGAGACCGCAGAACTTTTAATGCAATGACATTGCAGCGCCTGGCCGTGAGTGTGCCATGGAACAGCCGTTCGGACGTTATTTGCCTGCCGGCCGCCAAACGCAGCGCTGACTTTCCGCCATTGGCATCGAGATTGGATCGAGCGTTGCTTTGATCGCAACAACCTGCGTGTCACCGTAAAGGCCTGAACCAAGCCTGAGGCAGGAGGAGGTTGACCATGGCCAGGATTGTACCCGTGCTCGATCTCAGCCGTCTCGAACAGGGCGCGTCGGAGCGTCGGACCTTTCTGTTCGATCTGCGCACGGCGGCCCGCGATGTCGGCTTCTTCTATCTCAGCGGCCATGGAATTTCGGCTGTCGAAATCGACGAGGTGCTCGACGCCTCGCGCCGGTTCTTTGCCTTGCCGGAAGCCGACAAGCTGGCCATCGAAATGGTCAAGTCCCCGCAATTCCGCGGCTACACGCGCACCGGTGGCGAACTGACCAGGGGCAAGGCCGATTGGCGCGAACAGCTCGACATCGGCGTCGAGCGTCGACCCATACCAAAGGGGCCGGGCATTCCTGCCTGGACGCGGCTGCAAGGGCCGAACCAATGGCCTTCGGCCCTGCCGCAACTCAAGCCGGCACTGCTGGCATGGCAGACCAGGGCGACGGCGGTGGCAGTCCGCCTGCTGAAGGCCCTCGCGCTGTCGCTCGACCAGGCCGAGGATGCTTTCGATCCGATCTATAGCGGTGAGCCCAACCATCGCATGAAGATCGTGCGCTATCCCGGGCGCGACACAACCGGCGGCGACCAGGGCGTCGGCGCACACAAGGACGGCGGTTTCCTGACGCTCCTGCTTCAGGACGACAACAAGGGGCTGCAGGTCGAATATGACGGAAGCTGGGTGAATGTGGATCCGATCCCCGGAACGCTGGTGGTCAACATCGGCGAACTCCTCGAACTGGCATCGAACGGCTATCTCAGGGCAACGGTTCACCGTGTCGTGACGCCGCCGGCCGGTGTCGAGCGGATTTCCGTTCCATTTTTCTTCAGCGCCCGGCTCGACGCGACGATCCCATTGCTCACCCTGCCTGAAGAACTGGCTGCCGAGGCGCGCGGACCGGCGAGCGATCCGGACAACCCGCTGTTTCGCGACGTCGGAACCAACGTGCTGAAAAGTCGCCTGCGCTCGCATCCTGACGTGGCGCGCCGGCACTATGCCGATCTCCTTGAGACAAGGGCATCACCCGGCTGAAGACGTCAGAGCAAATAGAACAGGAATTTTCGCTATCCCGCCGGCTTTTGGAATTTTGTTCGTCGCCAACCCGCTCAAACAAGCTCAAACAGGTAACACCGTTCGGCGGTTTCCTCCCATTCCCCTGAACGGCGTTCCCCTCTGAAGGTTGTAACCTTCTTTTGACCGGGCCGTATTCGAGCCCGGCCATTTTTTTCCGCGCTCCCTTGGCGAAGGCGCCAGAGCCGATTCTTCAAAAAGCGCGTCATAAGGAATTCACGCGACGCGCTTTAAGTTCTTTGTTTTTATGCATGTCGTCATCCCAAAACCGCTGCGCACTTTTGGGCGAAATGCGTTAGCTTCCCGCCAACGACAATCCACGGGCGCGTTCGCACAGCAGGGCAAGCAATTCGCTGCGCCGCGCTTCCGGTGTGTCGACCGGCAACACGAAGCAAAGAGTCTTGTTGATGGCGCCGTAGCTATCGCGGATGGGCGCGGCCATGCACCACGTGAAGCGGTCGGCGAGGGCGACGGTCTCGCTGAAACCTTGCCGGCGGGCCAGGGCGACGTCGCTGAAGAATTCGGCTGGCGCAATGACGCGGCCGTCGGGCAGCTTGTAGTCGCCAGGCGGGATGAAGTCCTTCACTTCTTGCTCGCTCATATGGCCGAGCAGGAGCCGCCCGGACGCCGTCCACGGGATCGGCACCTCGACCCCGACATCGCTTGAAATCCGGAACGGGCCGGAAGAATCACGGCAATCGAGAACGATGTATTTGTTCCCGCGCAGGCCGCACAACTGCACGGTCTCGCCGGTCTCCGCCGCCATCTTGTCCAGCGTCTCGATAATGCGCCGGTAGTGGGCGTTGTGATGCGAGTAGGCCCAGCCGAACAGATGCATAGCCCGACCGAAATAGACGTAGCCTTCCGTCCCGACGTTTTCGAGCATTTCGGCTTCGAGCAGGCTGTTGACGATTTCGTAAGTGGTCGAACGCGGTGCGCCGATCATCTTGGCGATGTCGCCGACGCGCATCGGCGCGCGGTGCCGCAAAAGCGCTTCCAGCAGCATGATGACGCGGTCGATGCCGCGGCGGCGTTCGCCATTGCGCGGCTCGGCGCCGGCTTCCTTTTCGATCAGACCAGTAGCTCCATCGCTCATGTCGGCCGCATCCGCGTAAAAATCAATTCGGCCCTCGTCTCAAGACGCTTGAAAGATGTCAAGGCTCAGTCTAGCATCCCATTTGTCTGATATACAGACCTATTGTCTGAAATATCAGACAATAACGAGCCAGGCGCAGAACGTTCTGACGAGAAAAACAGGCGGTTTCCGGATGCGGCAACCGGCGGGTTTTCTCGTCCGGACCCCGCACGTCCAGGCATAACCTCAGAAGGGAACAATCATGACGAAATCATCGTTTTTCGCATCCGCCAGCGCCCTTTGCCTCGGTCTCCTACTAAGCCTCGGCGCCGGTTCGCAGGCCAATGCGGCCGCCAAATGCATCAAGGGCGACCGCAAGGCGCCGTACACGATCGGCTGGGCCAACATTTATTCAGTGCCGACCTGGATGAAGCAGACACAGGGCACGATCGAAGCCGAGGTCGAGACCCTGAAGAAGCAGGGGCTGGTCGACAAGCTTGTCGTAACCGACGCCCAGGGCGACGCCAACGTCCAGATCCAGCAGATCCAGTCGATGATCGATTCCGACGTTGACGCCATCATCCTGATCGCCGGCTCGTCGACCGCGCCGGCGCGTGTGCTGGCGGACGCCTGCGCCAAGGGCATCGCCATCATCAACTTCGACAGCCTCGTCGACACCGACCAGGTGACCGCCAAGGTCAACACCGATTCCGCCCAGTGGGGCGATCAGGCGGCCAAGTTCCTGATCGACGCGATCGGCGGCAAGGGCAAGATCCTCATCCTCAACGGCCCGGCCGGCGTTTCGGTCAGCGACGATCGGCGCAAAGGCGCTGACGCGGCGCTCAAGGCCCATCCTGACGTGACGGTCCTTGCCGAGACCAATACACCCTACAATGTCGCGCCTGCACAGGAAGCCGTCACCAGCCTGCTGTTCGCCAATCCCGAGATCGACGGGATACTGTCGCTCGGCGGCGCCTTGTCGGCGGGCGCGGTGCTCGCCCTCGACAAGCAGGGCCGCGAACAAGTGCCGATCACCGGCGAGAATGCCCGCCAATTCCTCGAACTCTGGAAGGAAAAGGGCCTCAAGAGCTGGGCAACCATGCAGCCGAACTGGCTCGGCGCTTTCGCCACCTACACCGCCGTCCAGGCGCTGGAAGGCAAGGATGTGCCGGCTTTTGTCAAGATCCCGTTGCCGGTGATCGACAATTCCAATATCGATCAGTACCTCGCACGGGCGGCCGACTTTCCGGCCGACGGCTATATCTATTCGCCCTACGACGAGGAGTTGTTCAAGAAACTTCTGGCTGAGCAATAAGCCTGAAAGGTCGCAGAAAGTGCTGGCCACGGCTCCGCTTCTTGCCGCGCGGGGGGTGTCGAAGTCCTTCTTCGGCAATCCCGTCCTGCGCGATGTTTCCATCGCTCTCCAGCCGGGCCGCGTGCATGCGCTGCTCGGCGAGAACGGCGCCGGGAAGTCGACGCTGATCAACCTTTTGTCCGGTGCCTTGCGCCCGGACGGCGGGGCGATCGAGATCGATGGGCACCCGGTGTCGCGCATGAGCCCTGCCTATGCGCAACAGGCAGGGATTGCCGTCGTCCAGCAGGAACTCAGCCTGACGGCCAGCCTCTCCATCGCCGAGAACATCGGCCTTGGCGCCTATCCGCGCCGGTTCGGTTTGCTCGACTATCCCGAACTCGCAGTGCGGGCCAGGGCAGCATGCGATCTTGTCGGACTTCACGAACCGCTCTCGATGCCGGTCGGACAATTGTCGCTTGGCCGCCGGCAGATGGTGGAGATCGCCAAGGCGCTTTACCGCCGGCCGCGCGTGCTCATTCTCGACGAACCCACTTCGTCGCTTTCGGCAACCGAAACGAAAGTCCTGACGGCCTGTTGGAGAGGCTGCGCGGCGAGGGCATCGCCATTCTCTACATTTCGCACCGGCTGAACGAAGTCATGGCGCTGTGCCAGCACGTCACCGTCCTGAAGGACGGCACCTGCACGGCGGACCGCACCCTGGAAGGAACCGACGCCAGAGGACTGGTACGGCTGATGGTCGGGCGCGACCCCGGCGACCTCTTTCCGCATTGGCAGCCTTCGGCATCGGCTGCCAACGCCATTTCGGTTCGTAATTTTTCGGCCGGCCTGATGCGCGACGTCGATCTCGACATCAGGACGGGTGAGGTGCTTGGCATCGGAGGCCTGGTCGGGCAAGGGCAGGAAGATTTGCTGCTCGGCCTCTACGGTGCCATTCCGGCCAGGACGGCATCCGCGATCGTTAAGGGGGCTTCGGGTTTGCCCAGCGGTGTGCCGAAAGCCAACGCGCTTGGCCTCGCCTATGTCCCGGCCGACCGCAAGCGCGAGGGCCTGCACCTGATCCATTCCATCATCACCAACATGATGCTGCCCGCTTTCGCAAGACTGCCGGCGCTGAAGCTGCGCAGCCGCCGCGCTGAGCGCGAGACGGCAAGAGGTCTCGCTGCCCAGCTTGGTATCAAGGGCGACCTCGACCGGCCGGCGCAGGCCCTCTCGGGCGGCAACCAGCAGAAGGTCGCGCTGGCGAAATGGATGCCGCACGACCCGCTTGTGCTTCTCCTCAATGACCCGACGCGCGGCGTCGATGTCGAGACCAAGCGCGAAATCTACATGATGCTTCGCAACTTCGCCGCCACCGGCAAGGCGGTCGTGCTGCTCAGTTCCGACACACCCGAACTGGTGCACCTTTGCGACCGCGTCGCGGTGGTCCGGGAGGGTCACATCGTTGCCATGCTCGAGCGCGGCGCGCTGAGCGAGGAAGCGATCGTTTCCGCCGCGATGGGCGCCGAACAGCGAAAGGTGGCGGCGTGAATACGGTGGCTCCCTCAGGGCAAGCCGGCGCTCTCTACTGGCCGGTTCAACTGCGCCGCAATGTCGGCGTGCGCAGCCTGTTCGCCGTGGTTATGGCGTTCCTCGTCGCCTATGGCTTCCTCTTTCCTGGCCTCTTGACCGCTTCCGGCTTCGCCAAATTCACCCAGAGCTGGTTTCCGCTGGCGCTGGTCGCCATGGCCCAGGCGATCCTCATGCTCACTGGTGGCATCAGCCTGGCGATCGGCGCAATGGTCAGCCTGGGCGCGGTGATCGCCGCGACGACGATGACCGGGCCGCTGGGCGTAACCGGCGGTGCCGCTGCGGTGGCGCTGACCGGTGTCGGCATCGGTGCCGCAACCGGGTTCATTGTCGTGAAACTTCGGTTGCCGGCGATCGTGGTGACGCTCGCCGGCTCCTTCATCATCGGCGGTGCTGCGCTGCTCATCCTGCCGAGACCCGGCGGCGCCATTCCGGAATGGCTGTCGGACCTGCTTGCCGGCAACACGCCCGCAGCCTTCGTGCTGCTGATGCTCATCGTACTTCTGTGGAAACTCTATCTCGCCACGCCGCTTGGTTTGAGCCTCTATGCTGCCGGCGAGAATCCCGTCGGCGCCTATCGCTCCGGCGTGCCGGTCGATGGCGCACGGATAGCGGCTTACGCGATCAGTGGCCTGCTTTGCACAGGCGCCGGTCTGTTCGTTGCCGCGCAAACGGGTTCGGGTGATCCGGTCATCGGCACGGCCTTCACGCTGAATTCCATCGCCGCCGCCGTGCTCGGCGGCATCGGCTTCCTCGGCGGTCAAGGCACGATGCGCGGCGCTCTTGCCGGCAGCCTGCTGCTCAGCCTGATGATCAGTGTGATGTTCTTCCTCGGCTTCACGCCGGTCGCCCAGTATGTCGCACAAGGCCTCATCATCATCGGGGCGGTCGCCACCCCGCAATTCCGCAAGGTGCAGCAATGACAGCATGGAAAGAGAGCGCAGGCGGCAGGCGCGCCCTGACAATCCTGCGCAGCCGGCCTTTTCTCACCGTTGCCATCGTTGCCGCGGTGTGGATCGTCGCGAGCTTCGTTTCGCGTGGCTTCGGCGCCTATGGCCATTTGCGCTATCTGGTCGAACTGGCCGCGGTAATTGGCCTGGTTGCGGCGGGCCAGACCTTCGTGGTGATTGCCGGTGGCATCGACCTTTCCGTCGCGGCTATCGTCACAGTGAGCGCCGTCAGCCTGCCGCTGCTGTCGTGGCAGGGGGATCCGACCGGGCTCACCGCCGTCCTTGCCGTCCTTGCGTTGACGACGACAATCGGTCTGGTGAACGGGCTGGGCGTGGCGCTGTTGCGCGTCCATCCGATGATCATGACCCTGGCCATGGCGACATTCCTGCAGGGTCTGCTGATCATCATCGCCGGCGGCAGCGCCGTGACCGCCGAAAACCCGCTGGTCCGCTGGCTCGGCAATGCGCGGCCGGCCAGTATTCCCGCAGGTGTGCTCTTGTGGGTGGCCGTCTCCGTGATCGTTCTGGCCGCAATGCATGCCACATCCTTTGGCGCACGGCTCTTCGCCATGGGCGCCAATCCGCTCGCCGCGGCACTGTCGGGGGTTCCAGTAACCTCGACGACGCTGGCGGTCTACGGCATCAGCGGCTTCAATTCAGGGCTTGCGGGCGTGCTGGTGCTCGGCATGAACGGGCAAGGCTATGTCGGGATCGGCGATCCCTATCTGCTCGCCTCGATTGCGGCCGTGGTGCTCGGCGGCACCTCGATCCTCGGCGGGCTCGGCACCTATGCCGGCACCATCCCCGGCGCCATCCTGCTGGTCACGATTACGGCTCTCATAACCGTCGTCAACGCATCGCCGGGCTGGCGCAGCATCCTGTTCGGTTCGCTGATCCTGGGGCTGCTGCTTCTCTCAGGCAGGGAGCAGGCCCGCCGATGACATATCGTCAAGCCGGTAGATGCGCCTTGCGTTGCCGAAGAACAGCGCCGTCTGCTCGTCTGCGGAAAGCTCCCCGGCAATGGCCTTGAAGCTGTCATATACTGCATCGAACGACGCGTGCAGACCGGCCACCGGGAAGTCACTGCCGAACATCGCGCGCCGCGTGCCGAAACAGTCGATGCAATGCATGACAACCGGCTTCAGGCTGGCGAGCGTCCAGTCATGATCGTAGGCGACCAGATCCGATATCTTGATGGCGACGTTGTCACACTGGGACAAACGCCGAACCCCTTCGCGCCACGCCCGCATTCCGTCGGCGTCGCGATCGATCGGGCTGCCGCAGTGGTTGAGAACGAACTGCTGGTTCGGATAGGCCGCTGCAAGGCGCGCTGCACCGGCGAGCTGGCGCGGAAACACCATCAGGTCGAAAACCAGCCGGTGGCCGGCAAGCAGCGCCAGGCCGGCGCGCCAGGCTGGGTCGTCCATGATGTCATCACGGGCAGCGAAACGGCGGGCGGGATCGGGATCCCAGCTCAGTATGTCGCGCACGCCGACGACACGGTCGAATGCCGCCTGCGCCTCGACCAGCGCCGGCGCTTGGCGGTTCGCCAGCGGGACGTGAACGACGTAGCGGGCGGCCACGCCCCGCGACTTGTCGAGCGTTTCAAGCCATCGCGTTTCGCCGACCCAGTCGTCCCCGGCCCAACCGGCCTCGACATGGACGGCGGCGACGACATTGTGCCGGCTGGCGTCGCGCAAATAATCCTCAGGAAGATAGTTTCGCCGCAAGGGGCCAAGCTCGCCCAGGCCGCCGCGTTCGCCAGCCGTTGTGGCGAGCCAGGGATGGCGGCCGAGGCCGAGATCCCAAAGATGATGGTGGGCATCGATGATCGGTCCGGAGTAAGGCTTTGGCACGCATCTCTCTCATGCTGTGGCCGGCATCGGAAATCGAACCGGACTTCATCCTGCGAAGGCGAAAGGACTAGCATCGGATGACCGAAAATTCACCCGTACTGTCGCTCGCGACCCCTGAAAATTTCCTGCTCGACGATCGCATCCGCGGCGTGCCGCCCGGCACCTTCGGGCTGGACAGCAGCCTTGTCGCATCTGAGCGCTGGCATCCGGCTGACGGGCGCATGTCGTTGCCGGTGTTGACCCTCGACGAGGAGGCCTTCATCGCCAATAGTGATCTGTTTCTGCGCTACGCGCGCGAACAGGGCGCGATGATCGCGCCGCATGCCAAAACCCCGATGGCGCCAGACCTTGCTCGATCGTTGGTAGAAGCCGGAGCATGGAGCACGACCGTCGCGGATATTAGGCAGGCCGCAGTGATGCTCAGGGCCGGCCTCACACGGCTGATCATCGCCAACGAGGTTGGTGGATCAGGCGGTGCGAACCGGCTCGCGGCGCTGGTTGGCGCCTGGCCAGGCGTCGAGCTCTTCCTCTTCGCCGACTCGATCGCCGCCGTGAATGCGCTTGCCGAAGCCTGGCGGGCCAATGCGACGCTGCCGCCGTTGCGCGTGATCGTCGACCTCGGTGCGGGGAGGGCAGGCGCGCGGACCACGACGCAAGCCGAGGCGATCGCCGATGCAGTTGATGCGGCCGGCGGACGGCTGCTGATCGCCGGCGTCGCAGCCTACGAAGGTGCCGCGGCGCAACCCGATCCTGGCCGCACTGATGCGGCGATCTCGGCTCTGCTGGCGACGACCGCCGACATGTTCCTGCGGCTGCGCGCCCGCGTCGGCGGCGACGTGCCGCTGGTCGTCACGGCCGGCGGCTCTGTGTTCTTCGACAAAGTGGTCGCAGCACTTTCGCCCACCGTTTCCAGGGACAGCAATGCGACGCTGGTGTTGCGCAGCGGCGCCATCTTCTTCCACGACCATGGCATCTATGACCGCTCGCTTGTTGCACTCGATGCCCGCAAGGGTTTTGCGGTCGGCGGCGTCGGTGCTTCCGCACGAAATTCGTTTCGTCCGGCTTTGCGCCTGTGGGCCGAGGTGCTGTCGCGGCCGGAGGCCGGCCTTGCGATATGCGGCATGGGCATGCGCGACGTGTCGTTCGATCAGGGCTTTCCGATGGTACTCGCGGTCTTCCCGGCCGGGAAGCCGCTGCCGATACCACGCGCCGAGGTCTTCAAGCTCAACGACCAGCACGCCTTCCTGACAATCGCGCCGGGCGACGACATTGCCGTTGGCGACGTCGTTGAATTCGGCATCTCCCATCCCTGCACCTGCCTCGATCGCTATCGCGTGATCTTTGGCGTCGACGCGGCCGGGCATGTCCGCCACGCCTTTCCCACCTATTTCGGCTGACCGGAGCTTGCGGCGGCCCCAAAGAAACCTCGAAAGGATCCGATATGATCAAGTATTTCCAGTCCGGCTCCCGCATGTCGCAGGCGGTCGTCTATGGCGGCCTCGTCCACATCGCAGGCCAGGTAGCCGACAATCGCAAGGCCGGCATCGAAGACCAGACCAGCGATGTGCTCTCAAAGATCGAGGCGCTTTTGGTCGAGGCCGGCAGCAGCAAGTCAAAGCTTGTGGCGGTCAATGTCTTCCTGCCGCAGATCGGCGACTTCGACGCCATGAACAGCGTCTACGATGCCTGGGTGGATCCTCAACGCCTGCCGGCGCGGGCCTGCGTCGAGGCGCGTCTCGCCGATCCCGACCTCCGCATCGAGGTCACCGCGATCGCCGCCGCCTGAGTTGCCGCCATGCACACCGGCCTCACCCATACGCTCGACTTCGACCGGGACGGCAAGAAATCAGGTTATCTCAGCATTCCGTTCTCGATAGACCGTTCGCCCTATTTCCAGGTCAAGGTCCCGATCTGCCTCATACGCAACGGTGAAGGCCCGTCGCTGCTTCTGATGGCCGGCAATCACGGTGACGAATATGAGGGCGAGCTGTCGCTGGCAAAGCTGATCCGCCGGCTCGATCCCAAGCGGCTCAAGGGCCGCGTCACCGTCCTGCCGATGGCGAACGCACCGGCGGTCATGGCCGCCAAACGCTGTTCGCCGCTCGATGGCGGCAATCTCAACCGCGCCTTTCCCGGCGATCCGTCGGGCGCGCCGACAAGCCGGCTTGCCAATTTCCTGGAGACGGAACTGTTTCCCCGCCACGACGTCATCTTCGATATTCATTCGGGCGGCACCTCGATGGAGCATCTTCCCACGGCGCTCATCGAGCGCAATACCGATCCCGACAGGCATGGGCGCGGGGTGGAGCTGATGCGGGCGCTCGGCATGCCGTACGGGTTCGTGGCCAACAATGGTCAGGCCTCGCCAACCTCGATGGGCGCAGCCCGCCGGGCCGGTGCCATCGGCGTCAGCGGCGAGTTCGGCGGCGGCGGCACTGCCACAGTCGATACGATGGCGATTACCGCTCGCGCGATCGACAGTCTGATGGTCGCCATCGGCGTGGTCGAGGCGCCGGTTCTCGCGCCGGAGTCGAAGCCTTCGGCGCCGACGCGATTGCTCTCGCTTTCCCGGCACAGTCAGGGCCTCTACGCCACCCGCCGCGGCTGGTTCGAACCCGCCGTCAGGCTCGGCGACGGCGTCAGCGCCGGACAATTGGCCGGCTGGTATCACGACCTCGAGCGGCTCGATCTGGCCGAGGAGGCCCTGCATTTCGCCGAAAGCGGTATCGTACTTTCGCGCCGGCTGCACACGATGTGCGAGGCAGGAGATTGCCTGTTGCAGATCGCCGAACCGGTGGAAGGCTGACTGGGAAACCAAGCGGCGTTTGCTCACGGCGCCATTGCAAAAAACTGAGGATATTTCATGCAGCTTTCGATGTGGACCTACCCCTGGGATGTCCAGGATCTGGGCTTGGAGACAGTCGAACGCGATCTCGTCGAGCGCGCCAGGCTCAACATGATCAGTCTCGCGACCTCCTATCATGCCGGTCGCTTCCTGCAGCCGCGCAGCCCACGCCGCAAAGCCTATTTCCCGGAGGACGGCACGATCTACTTTAAGCCAACCGCCGCCCGATGGGCCGATCTCGTGATCCAGCCGAAGGTGGCCGAAATGATCACGGAAGGTGGCGACGTTCTGGCCGAACTTATCCAACGGCGCGAGGCAGGCGGCCTCCAGGTGTCGTGCTGGACGGTCTGCCTGCACAATACGCGCCTCGGCATGCTTTATCCGCAGGCCGTCACCCGCAACGCCTTTGGCGATCCCAATTATTACAATCTGTGCCCGTCGCATCCGGATGCGCGCGCTTATGTCCGCGCGCTCGTCGCCGACGTTACGCACACTTATAAGCCGGACAGAATCGAACTTGAAAGCCCGTCCTTCATGGGCTTTGCCCATGAATACCATCATGAGAAGGATGGTGTCGGGCTGACGCCGGAAGACGACTTTCTTCTGTCGCTGTGCTTCTGTCCGTCCTGCCTCGCCCGCGCCGCTTGTGCCGGCATCGAAGGCCAGGCGGCGCGTGACCTCGTCAAGCAGTGGATTGCCGAGGCGTGCGAGCGCGCGGTGCCTGAACGGCGCTTTCCAGAATTTCCCGCAAGTGGCCTCGACACCTTTTTGCCCTGGCCGCATCTCCACGCCTATTTGTTGTGGCGGTTCGAGCCGGTGACCAGTCTTGTCGCCGAACTGCGCGAGGTTGCCGATCCGGGGACCCGTGTCCTCGTCATCGACCTGCGAGACGGCTGGCTCGGCGGCTGCGATCTGGCAGCGCTCGGCAAGGTTTGCGACGGGGCGATCCTTTGTGCCTACGACATGCAGGCCGGCGACGTGACGGGCCTTATGGCGGCTGGCCGCACCGCGCTCGGGGCAGAGAAATTCCTCGGCGCCGGCTACCGGCTCTTTTATCCGGAAATGGCAGGCCCTGAAATTCTCGCCGCCAAGGTGAAGCCGGCGCTGGCGCCGGACGTCGACGGCATCAATTTTTACAATTACGGCCTTGTCCCCGCCGCACGACTCGATTGGGTGCGTGCAGCACACCCTGGCTGAACAAAACGATCCGTGTGCCGCAGAGTGCAAAATATCCGGGCTAGCTGTCAGCCGGCTTTGCGCAAAACACGTCGTCAGCGCGTGTGCCGCACAAGATAGGGTTCGACCAAGGCGCGTATGTCCGCGGCGGGCGCCCCTTCGCCGGCGGCGCGCAGCGCCCGTTCGTAGCGTGCATAGTCGTCGACCGCGCCTTCGAAATCACCGCGCGACAGCCGCTCCCTGATCAGCGCCTTGCAGACGGGGCCGGCATCCGGATAGAGGTCCAACGCCCTCAAATAGATCGAGCGCGCTTCCTGGGCGTTGCCGGATGTCTCCAGCCGCTGGCCGACCCGCAATCCAAGATCGACCAGATCGCGACGCACTTTTTCAGCGGCGGCGAACGACCAGAAGCTGGCTCGCTCGTGCAGAAACAGCGGACCGGGGAATGCGAGGAAGAGCGCTTCCGCTTGCGGTCGCAGCCCGGCCGCCTCGCCATTGGCTGTCGTCACGGATTTGAGCCGTGCATCCCAGTCGGCGAGGTCGACCCAGACCTTGTCCGACGCGAGGCGAAGCTTGCCTTCGCGCTGAACAATGAGGTCGGTCCGCCCGAGCAGCTTGCGCAGCCGATGCAGCGCCTGCTCGCACGCCGCCCGCGCCTGGTCGCCGTCGAGGTCGGGCCACAGCCAGTCCTGAACGGTCTCCAGCGAGCACGTGTTGTCTTTCGAGATCGCCAGTACCCGCAGGATGTCGAGAGCTTTCGTCGGTGGCTTGGCGCCGAGATTAAGAGGATTTCCATCGAGTTCGAGCCTAAAGCCTCCGAGGACGTGGACCTTGAGCGGCCATGGCCAAGCTGTGGGCCGCCGTTGCGGCGCGTCCAATCGGCGTTCCCGGATAAGCGACCAGCAAAGCTTGGGCTCGATGCCGCGCTCAAGCGCATCGCCAAGCAGATCGGCGAGCAATTCCGGAACGTTGAGGAGTACCATTGGCCAACTGACGTCGCGCAGCGCCTCCATGAAGACCTTCAGCCGATCGCCGTAGCGTGGACCCTGGTCCCACAGGCTCTCCAGCGCGGCCGCTGCAAGAATGCATATTTCGGTTCGCTTGCGAGCGCCGCCATCCAGCCGCGGCAGCAGGTCGCTGAGAAGCGCAGCGGCTTCGCGCGGCTTCCTGTCGGCGAGCAGCACCTGGAACTTCGTGATGCAGTGCGCCCAGCGCTCGACCATCGGCTCGTTGGCGGCCTCGCTCACCGCCATGAAGCGCTCGCAATCCTCATGGGCGGCCGCGAAATCGGCTTGCCTAGCATGAAGCGCGGCATAGCAATTGGCGACGATGGCGACCTGTGTGCTGAAACGGCTGTCGGCGATCTCGGCCAGGCGCTCGACCACCTGGTCGAGCTCGGCAAAGTCGTTGCGGAACTTCATCTGCATCTGAAGATGATACAGGCCACCGAACTCCACACCCTTGAGCGACTCGCGCTCACCGATGGCGATCGCCTCCCGCAACGCCGCTTCGGCCGACGGGTAGGGAAAACCCCGTCTCTTATACGGGAAGTAACGGCCGTTCTTGGCGCCAAACTCGACCAGCCACATTCCGAGCACCCAAGGCAGCACCTCCTTGTCGGTCAAATCCTCGACAACGCTGTCGACGGCCTTGGTGAACAGATCGGCCCGCATGACCGATACGGAATGCTCGATCAGCGTTTCGCTGGCAAGCAGCCGTAAGCCGCTTGGGTCGTGCTCGGGATTCCGGGTCAGCCGCTCCAGCAGTTCGGTTTCCAGCGCTTGCCCGGCCGGGCTGTTGCGGTAGTAGTCGTCGCCGAAGTTCAGCGCCCGCACCATGCCGATGCGCACCAGCATCGCTTCCTCAGAAGGCAGTTCCGGCAGGCCGCGCTCGATGATCTCGAACGCCCGGCGGGTCCAGGCCGAAAGACCCTCATAGGTGCGCCAACTGTCCGTCTTGACCAGAACCGCGCGCGACACCGTAAGACAAAGCCCGCGCAGATCGTCGGCCTCACCAAATGCTTGCCATGCCTTCGACAGCCAGTGCTCTGCCGCGGCGTCGTTCGGCATGTGGGCCACGCCCAGCCAATAGAAATGCCAGCCGTTCATGAACGCTTCCGGCAACCGGCCGGCCCATTCGATGAAGGTCGTTCGATGTCCCTGCGCCAAAACGGTCTCCGCCCGGCTCAGCATGAGTCCGCTCGCTTGGTCCCAGTCCTCTGCCTGCAAGGCGAGGTGTATGGCTTCGTCATGACGACCAGCGTCGGCGAGCACCTTTGCCGCCCTTTGTTTGAGCGACTTCTGCTCTTCTGCCGTCACACGCTGCGCGAAGCGTCGGTCGAGGAAATCCCGCAAGAGGTCGTGCAGGTGGAAAACGTCGCGGCTGTTTTCCGTTCGCGTGACCAGCAATTGCCGCCGGTAGAGCCTGTCGAGCAGCTTGCCCGCTTCGCTCGATCCGATCATCACGTCCGCCAGTTCGGCGCTGATTTCGGGCAGCAGATTGAGTTTCAGCAGCATGTCCTGGTCGGCGGCGGGAAGGGAAAGGAAGAAATGGCGGCCGAGGACGTCCGACAGCGCATTCTGCCCGCCGGGTGCTGTCCCGGTCGTGTCGTCAGGGCCGACCGCCGAGCCGTGATCGGCGAGGAGAACCAGCCCGATCGCCCAGCCGCGCGCCGCTTCGACATCGACTGGAACGGTGCCGTTCCTCGACCGCAGCTTGACAAAATCGCGCGCTTCCGATGTCGAGAATTCGAGCGCCCACCGGTCGACGACGGCCACTTGGCCCTTGAGAACGAGGTCGCCCAGTTCGTTGTGGGGCAGCGTGCGCGAGACGCAGATGCAGCGGACCGTGTCAGGAAGTTCACGGAACATCACCGAAAGCACCGCCCGGAATTCGGGCGTGTCGGCGTCCTGCAAATCGTCGAGGACCAGAATGGTGCCGGGCTTCAACCGCGCGAAATAGGCTCTGAAGAAGCGCCTGGCGAACTCCTTCGGCTGCTCGGCATATTCGACGCCGAACACCGGCAGGTTTCCAACCGCGGGTGAGGCGAGCGACTGCGCCAGATATTGAAAGAAGCGCGCGATATCCTGGTCGCCCTCGTCGATGCGGAACCAAACATGCGGTGCCGCGACGCTTTCGAGGTAGTCGATGACCGCCGTCGTCTTGCCGTAGCCGGCCGGCGCGGCCACCCAGCATACGCTCGAACGCGATTTTTGACCGATCGCTTCGAGAACGCGGTTCCGCCTCAATATCCTGGCGCTGCGCGGCGCCGCCAGCTTGGCGATCCGGCCTGTGCCCGAGGGCGGGCGCCTCGCATCGGCGTCAATGGCGTCTAGGGCGGTCATCGGGGCTCCCGCTCGACCAAACATCGAGCGTCGGGTCGTGCCCTGATGACCGTCCCGCCGCCCAGATTGACCTTAGGGTAGCGCAATCGTGCGACAATTCGTAGGGGCTTCGCAGATGAAGCGGCAACGGCCTGTTGTAAGCGTCGACTGGATGCCTGCGCGACGTCAAAATCAGGCAGCAGACGCGGCCGCATTGCGAGCGGCAATGGGCGACCGGTGAATCCCGCACTCCATCTTCGACAGTCCGCTCCAGCGGCCCGCGCGCGGATTGTCCGCGCTGCCGCACGCGACCGTGCACGGCGCGCAGCCGATCGAGAGGTAGCCCTTTTCGAGGAGCGGATGCCGGGGAAGATTATAGCGATCGAGATAGGCCTCGATCTGTTGGCGGGTGAAGCGGGCAAGCGGATCGACCTTTAGGCGTCCGTCAGTTTCCTCGAGCGTCGGAACATCCGCGCGAAGCCCGCCATGATATCGTTTGCGACCGGAAATCCAGGCCTTGAAGCCGGTCAGCGTATTTTCGAGCGGCAGAACCTTGCGGATTTGGCAGCACCGGTCCGGATCGCGGCGGTGCAGCGATCCAGCGCCGTCGAGCTCCCGCAAGACATCCGTTTGAGGCGTGACGACGCGCAGATCGGTGAGGCCGAGCAGAGCCGTCAGCTGCGCGCGATAGGCGATCGTTTCCGAAAACAGCTTTCCGGTGTCGAGCGTGATGACGGGGAGCGAACGGTCGATCGAGGCGGCCATGTGCAGCAGCACCGCGGATTCCGCGCCAAACGACGACACAAGCGCTATGTTTCCGCAAAACATCTCGCTGACGAGCGGCGCCAACAGGTCGGGTCCGTCGAGATGGTTCAGCTCTGCGATGACGGCTTCATACATGGCGGTTCGGCCGATCAAAAATGGTGGTGGCGTGACGAAGCCGCATCATAGCTTCGCCACGAAATCGAGGAGCGCCTGGCGGTCGGTCTCGTCCAGGTCGAAGAAGCGGTCGCGCACGATCTGCGCCGTGCCGCCATGGGCGAAGACGGCATCGCGCAGCGTTGTCGCGCGGCCGTCGTGCAGGTAGCGATGGCGCAGGCGGATGCCGACGAGCGGTGCGGTCCGCCATTCGGCGCCAATGGCGTCGCCCTGGACGATCTTGTCGTCGAGCGCCGGCCCCATGTCGTGCAGCAAAAGGTCGGAGTACAGCTCAACTTCGCCGTTGCTGCCCTCCAGCGCCGGCACGTGGCATTTGGCGCAGCCTATCGAGGCGAAAAGCCGTCCGCCATGGCTGCCAAGCATCGCGCCTTGGCTCGATGAGGGTGATGCGGCCCGGAAGGTCGCCGAGAACGGGATCAGCGCACCATAGGCCAGGGCCGCCGACAGAGCCACCCCGACGAAACCGACGCCGATCAGGCGCCAGGCGCCGCCGGCCTCTCCGAGCCGTCCGACCCGGGTGGTGATGCCGAGCGCGATCATCACCATCAGGAACAGGAACTGGTCGACATCGAGGATGACACGGCGCAGTTGCGGATTGAGGGTTATCTCCGAATTGAGCATCACCACGCCGATGAACGCGACGATGAACCACGGGAACGGGATAGGTGCGGCCTCTCGCGCCTTGTGACGGCTACGAAACACCAGGCTGGCGGCCAGCAGAAGCGGGACGAGCATCAGGACTTTGCTGAGCTTGACCAGCGTTGCGGTGTTCAGCGCGTCGTCAGAAATGGCGAAGGAGGCGCCGTAGACCTGCGCCAGCTCGAAAATGCTCGCCCCGACGAACACGCCATAGAGGCGGTCATCGAGATGCTGCAGCCAACCGCCCAGGAACATGACCGGATAGGCGAGCAACGCCACGGTGCCGCTCAGCGTGATCAAGGCGATGGCGATGCCGGCGCTCTGGTCGCGCGCCCGCATCAGCGCGGCCATCGAGAGGATCGCCGCGGCGCCGCAGACGGCGCTGCCGACCGCAACCAGCAGCGCGATCTCGGCGTCGAGCCTGAACAGCTTGCGCGCAATGGCGTAGAGCAGCGTCAGCACCAGGATCAACTCGATGGCCGCCACTGCGAGCGGGATGAACCCCAGATCCAGGAACAGCCGCGTCGTGATACGGAAGCCGACCAGCACCACGGCGAGCCGCAGCAGATAGCGCTTGGTGAAGTCGAGCCCCGGGCGCAAGACGTCCGGACAGGCGAAGCTGCTGCCGATCAGCAGCCCGAAGAGCATGGCGACCAGGACCGGGTTGCGCGACAGCGGCTCGCCCAATCCGCCGGCGATCCAGCCGGCCGCAAGGGCGAGTGCCGCGGCAACGATGACGCCAGGCAGGACCGGGCGCATTTTTTCCGGCGCATGGGAGAGCGTCAGGGCGAGGCTCATGGCTTTTCCCCATCGGGCAGGCGCAGCGCTCGCAGATAGGAGACGACCGCGTCGATCTGTGCGGAACCCTGCTCGATCGGCTGCGTGCCCGCCTCGCGGCTGACAGTCGCGCTGGTGACGCCGAGTTCGTTTGCGAAAGCGTTCGCCACCATATCTTCGAGGGTGGCCATGTCAGCCTTCCAACCGTATCGGCCGACCCGCGATGCGCCTTGGGAGTCGACGACATGATGGGCGCGGCCTTTGATGCCGTCGCCCTTGCTGACCGCCTGCGCTTCGATGACGCTGTCGGGTATCGCGTCGATCCCGGCGATCCCGTAGAGAGCCAGCGGCATGCGCAGCGAGATCACATTGGCCTGGCGCGGCATCGCCGCCGGCATGGTCGCGTTGCCGGCGCCCCCGTCGAGTGTATAGCGCCTTGCGACCGGACTGTTGGGATGATCGATCGGAACCGTACGGCCAGAGCCCGGATCCATATGGGCTATTCTGCGCGCAAAGTGGCCTTCATCGACGCTCGCGCCGCCAGGGCCAGGATGGCAGGCCACGCAGGACGCTGCATTGAACAATGGGCCGAGGCCCATCCGCGGCGTGAAATCGGTCTGGAACGACTTTTTTCCGCGCGCCGCAAGATTGGCGTCGGCGGCAGCGCTCTGTGTCTCCTGCATCGCTGCCGCCGCGCCGTGCTCATCGAAGGTCCCAACCTCGACGAGCGCCCCTTCGTGGCCCGGAAATCCCGGAACCTCGCCGCCAATCGTTATCCAGATATGCCGTGCGTCCGCCGACGTCGCGATCGCGCGAAGGCGATCGGCTCCCAAAGGGCCGAGCCCTGGAACCTCGATCGTCGCGCGTGCGAGAAGCCGGCCGTCCTGGCTCACGCGCAGAAGTGAACCGTCGCCGCGGTTTGCGACAAACAGATCGGACCCGCCAGCGAGTGTCGTATGGCTCGAAAACTGCGGATTGGCGATCTCGGGGATGGCGGCGGCGACATCGATCGGACGGTCGAATTCCGGCAGCAAGATCGTGCGGGTCCTGGCGACGGTGAAATGCCGCCGGTCGTCCTCCAGGTCAAGCAGCACCAGCCGATCACGACCCGGATCGGCGATGTAGAGAGCGCGGTCCGGGTTCCACTTGAAGGCGAGGCCGATGACGCCGGGATCGTCGCTGATGCCCAGGCCGGTGCTTACCGTGCCCTGGCCGGTGCTGACCGTGCCCGGCCCGGCCAAGCCGTCGACACCATCCTGGACGTGGATTTGAACCACGCCGCCATCCGCGGTGACCGCGGCGAACACGGCAAAACCGCTGCCGTCGGGCGAGGGACCGAGAAACGCCGTTCCGAGCGCGCCCGTCTGCATTCCGCCCGATGTCAGCTGGCCGCTTGCCTGGTAATTCAGCAGCTTGCCAAGCCAGCCGCTGGGCTGTGCTTTCGGCGCCTGCTCGCGATCGGTATGCCGGCCGGCGAACACGCCGCCGGCCTCGCGGCTTGGCGCGTTGGCGAGCGGCGCACCGTCGGGGTCGACGACGGTGACACTGCCCTCGCCAGCCAATCCGTTCGGCGCGTTGGCGATCCAGGGTCTTCCGAAGGCGTTGTTGATCGAAATGTATCGCGGTCCGGATGCGGCTGCGAGGCGCGCGGTTCGAGCTCCGGCATTGTATCGCCGGTTGAGGAACCGTTCGCTCTGCGCCGTGTAGAGTTGCACCCTCGCATCTCCGCCGTTGCCGGTGAGCTCTTGCGGAACGATAATGATGCCATCGGACTTGCCGGCGCGCGGATCGATGGACACGATCGCCCCGACCTCAATCGCTGGATCGTCCGCTGGTGCGCCGAAATTGCTGCCCACGGCGACGAGAACCCTGAGCGGATCGAGCATCCGCCCTTCGCGCGTCGCCATAAGAAATTCCGGATTTCCCGGTATCGGCCCGCCGACATGAAAGCGCCCCACCTCGCGCACACCGGCCACGTCGGGCAACCCGACGGCAACGATTCGAGCGTTCAGGCGCCAATCGGGAGTCTGATCTCCCGCGAACGCCCAGCTCGGCAACAGGCTGAGAACTATCGCCGCGGCCTTCGACAGCGTCCGGCGGGCCTGATAAGTCCCGACGGAATCTGTTGGGGCAACTGCACGGCTTGCTCGCATCGCCAAGTCTCCAGCGGTCGCAAGCGCGTGCTGACGCCTGCCAAACCACAGTGCAACTTTAGAGCACGCGCACCTACGGATCGCTTACGGCATTCGGCGTGCTGGCTCGCCGAGCATGCTGCTATGATTTGAGGTCAGCTGCCGGCGCGAACGGCCGGTCGTTCAATCGGCCGGAACGCTTTCCACTCGCTCCGCCGGCCTAGCAACGAAGCTGCGCCAACCGCCATAGGCCGAAATGTCGATTGCCTCTGACAACCCGGCGGTTTCGACCAGGAAGCCCTTGGCCGATGTCCCGTCATTGAGCTCGATCGTGCCGATGCCGAGCGGCGGCGGGATCGCGGCCACGAAGCGTCCGAACGCGTCTGGTGAAAGCCGCCAAACCTCGACGTCGATCGACGTCCCGTTGCCATCGGCAACACGCACGAGCCCCGGCTTCGGCACGGATTGGCCGGCGAGTGCGTAGAGCTGATAGGAAGCAACCGTCCTGGCGGCTCTGCTCAATCGCGCGCCAAGCGCGCAGAGCTGGCCATTGAGCGGCATCCCCGACAAATGCGCGCCGACGACCACGAGCTCGATCATGCCGTCATCGAGGTCAGGGGTCTTGGCGACGCAGGCAGGCATTGCCCAACCAGTCGCGCCAAGGCCGAGACCGCTGGATCGATGGACATCACGGGCGAGCGCCGCCGTCAGGGCGTCCTTGCCGGCGGCAGCAAGCAAGGTAACGCTCATCGGCAGACCGTCGTCGCGCTTGCCCGTCGGCACGGCGATGCCGCACATGTCGAGCAGATTGACGAAGTTGGTGTAGGTGCCGAGCCGGCTGTTGGAGACGATCGGATCGGCCAAAACAGTCTCCAGCGAATAGTGCGTCGGCGCCGTCGGCACGCAGAAAAGGTCGACCGAGGCGATGACAGGCGCGAGCCTGGCCTTGTGGGCCTGCAGCGCATAGAGGCCTTTGAAAGCATCCGCCGCGGAGAGTTTTCGTGCGCCGCCGATGATTGTGCGCGTCACCGGGTGCATGGCTGCCTCGCTCACGTCCATGAAATCCGCGATCGCCGCATAGCGCTCGGCCACCCAGGCGCCTTCGTAGAGCAGGTTGGCGGTAGCGTAGAAATCGCCGAAGGGAATTTCGATCAGTCGGCAGCCGAGCTGTTCCAGCGTCCGCAGCGCCGTTTCGAATCCCGCCTGCATGGCCGCGTCGCCAAAAAATTCCCGGTCCGCTTTTGCGGGAACCCCGACGGTCAGCGCGGGTGGACGCGGACCAAGCGGCGGCGCCGCGATAGCGCGCGAATAAGGATCGGCGTCATCTTTGGCCGCCGCCGCCCTGAAGACGCTGTAGGCGTCATCGACGGTGAGCGCGAAGACGGAGACGCAGTCGAGCGTGCGGCAGGCCGGCACCACGCCGGTGGCCGACAGCGCGCCGACGGTCGGCTTCAGCCCGACGATGTTGTTGAGGCCGGCGGGAATACGGCCGGATCCTGCGGTATCGGTGCCGAGCGCGAAAGAAACAATGCCGTGCGCCGTCGCCACGGCCGAGCCGCACGAGGAACCGCCCGGCACCAGTTTCGGATCGATCGCGTTTCGGGGGACCGGATAAGGTGTGCGCACGCCGACGAGGCCGGTGGCGAATTGGTCGAGATTGGTTTTTCCAACGACCAGCGCCCCGGCCGCCCTCAGACGCGCGACGACGGTGGCGTCTTTCGCCGGCAAGTAGGCATATTCGGCGCAGCCGGCCGTGGTCGGCATTCCGGCAACATCGATGTTGTCCTTGACCGCGAACGGTACACCCCAGAGCGGCTTTGCCACGGGATCGAACCCGCCGAGTGCGTCGGCTTCGGCGAGCAGGTCCGCCTTGCTCGCCAGATGGATGAAGATGCCGGGATCGTCCGCTTTCGCTATGCGCTGAAACACGGTTTCAATAATGGTAGCGGCCGACATGCCGGCGGCATAGCTCGCGTGCAGGCTGCCGATATCGAAGCGGATGTCGCTCATTTCGTCTCGTCCAGAATGACCACCGGCAGATTCCACTGGATCAGCACGACGCAGCCGTCTTTCGTCCATACCGAATGCTCGGTCCCGACCGGGTTCAGGATCACGCTTCCCGGAAGATAGTCCCCAGTCTCGTCGCTCTGGGTGCCTTCCAGCACGACGATGGTTTCCAGCCCGACATGGCGATGGCGCGGCACGCCGGCGCCGGGCCGATAGTTCAGGATCGCGACGGAGGGTTCGGCCGGTCCGCCCTTGAGCAGCCAATGCACCGTGATGCCTTCGCGAAAATGCTCGAATGCCAGATCTCGCCAGCCCCCATGGATGAAAGCCGGGTATGCAATCTTAGGCATCGGCAATTCCCTTGAGCACCTGGTCCGTCGTCGCCGTCCAGCCGACGATCGCGCCCTGCGCCCTGATCATGGCCAGCGCGGCCGCCTTGAATTCCGGAAAATAACTCTCCGTCGCATCCTCGGCCAGCAGGCATTCGTAGCCGCGGTCGTTGGCCTCGCGCATCGTCGTCTGCACGCAGACTTCCGTCGTAACTCCGGCGAAGACGAGCTGCTGCACGCCGAGCCGCTTCAGGTCATCGCCGAAGCTGGTAGCGTAGAACGCGCCCTTGCCGGGTTTTTCGATGACGATTTCGCCAGGCAGCGGGGCCACCTCGTCGAGGATCGCCGTTCCCGGCTCGCCGACGACCAGCACGCGGCCCATCGGACCGACATCGCCGATTCGGATCGACGGATTGCCGCGATTGCGCTTGGCCGGCGGCAGGTCCGAAAGGTCTGACCTGTGGCACTCCATCGTGTGGATCACCGGCAGGCCGGCGGCGCGAAATCCGTGGATCAGCCTTTTGACCGTCGGCACGATCGCCACCACCCGGCCGACGTCATTGCCGAGGCTGGCGCCGAAGCCGCCCGGCTCGGCGAAATCGCGCTGCATGTCGATGACGACCAGCGCCATCGCCTCAGGCTTGAAGGCAAACGGAAACGGCAGCGCGTCGATCTCCGCCATCAGTGATGTCCGGCCATGTACTCGCCGATCGTCTGGACGCTCGCCTGGGCGATCGGCGTTTCGTAGACCAGCGCGCCGTCGGACATGACGAAGATGCGGTCGGAGAGCTCCAGCAATTCGTCGAGGTCCTCGGACATCAAGAGCACGGCGGCACCAGCGTTGCGTGCCCGCATGATACGGGCTCGGATTTCGGCGACAGCAGAGAAGTCGAGGCCGAAGCAGGGGTTCGACACGATGAGAAGATCGACCTCGCCGGTCAGCTCGCGGGCGAGCACAGCGCGCTGGACGTTGCCGCCGGAGAGCGACGAAATCGGCGAGGCGAGCGAGGCTGTCTTGACCTTGAACTGCTCGACCAGCCGCGTCGCATAGTCCCTGATGGCGCTCATCCGGATCCAGCTTATCGGCTTGCCGGCCTCGTTCAGGTCGAAGGTCCGGAATGCCATGTTTTCGGCAACCGTCATCCGCGGCGCGCAGGCATTGCGCAACGGTTCCTCCGGGATGAAGCGAACATTGAGCGTGCGGGCCTCGGCGCGACTGGCGCTGTAGGGCGATCCCTTCACCAGCACGTCGCCGGCATCACGCGTACGCTGCCCGGCAAGGACTTCTAGAAATTCCTTCTGGCCGTTGCCGGAAATGCCGGCGACACCGACGATCTCGCCGGACTTCACATCGAGCTCGCCGATATTGATGGTTTTCAGGCCGGTGCGGTCGGGCGCCTTCAGTGCCTTCACCGTCAGGATTTGCCTGGCGCCGACCGGCACTGGAGCGCGGCTGTCGAGCGCGGCGATCGGCTGGTCACCGATCATCATTGCCGCCATCTGCTTGTGAGACAGCTCCGATACTTTCCCCGTTCCTGTCAGTCTGCCCTTGCGCAGCACAGTGATGTCGTCGGCAAACGCCGTCACCTCGTGGAACTTGTGCGAGATCATCAGCACGGTGAGATCGCCCGCCTTGGTCATGCCGCGCACGAGGCCCAGCACTTCCTGCGCCTCGCCGGGGGTTAGCACCGACGTCGGCTCATCCAGCACCAGAAAACTGCGGCCGAGATAAAGCTGCTTGATGATTTCGAGCTTCTGTTTCTCGCCGGCGGCGAGTTCGGCCACTTTGACGTCGAGCGGCAGCTTGAACGGCATCCGCTCCATGAACTGGGCAAGTGCGGCGCGCTCCTTGCGCCAGTCGATAATCCCCGGCACCTTTTCGCGGGAAATGACCAGGTTCTCCGCACCTGTCAGCGACGGGACCAGGGTAAAATGCTGGTAGACCATGCCGAGGCCGAGCGCAGAGGCGTCCTTCGGACCGGCGATCCCGATCTCGCGGCCGTCGACCAGAATGTCGCCGGCGGTCGGGTGATAAAAGCCCATGATGCATTTGACCAGCGTCGACTTGCCCGCGCCGTTTTCGCCAAGCAGCGCATGAAACGATCCCGCCGGCACCTTGATGGAGACGTCGTCCAGCGCGGTGAAGGCGCCGAAACGCATGCTCATGCCGATCGTCTCGACGCCAACCGCTCTTTTGCCGCGATCACTCATGATCGAACCTCATGGCAACTGGGCGACGAAGGACGCCGAATTGGATACCGCGCCGAACACGCCGCCTTGCATCTTGATCATCTTGATCGCGGCGAGATGGTTGCCGTAGTCGGTCGCCCCGCAGCAATCCTCCAGCATCACGCATTCGAAGCCGCGGTCGTTGGCTTCTCGCATCGTCGTGTGCACGCAGACGTCGGTGGTGATGCCGGTCAGCACGATGTTTTCGATGCCGCGCTGGTTGAGGATCAGTTCCAGGTCGGTGGCGCAGAACGAGCCCTTTCCCGGCTTGTCGATGATCGGCTCGCCTTCGGCCGGATAGAGGTCGGGGATGATGTCCCAGCCCGGCTCGCCGCGCACCAGGATGCGCCCGCAGGGTCCGGGGTCGCCGATGCCGGCATTGATGCGGCGCGAGCGCCAGCGCTTGTTGGCCGGCAGGTCGGCGAGATCGGGCCGGTGGCCCTCTCGCGTATGAATGATGGTGTAGCCCTTCGCCCGCATGGCAGACAGCACCGATCTGATCGGTTCGATCGGCGCCCGCACCAGCGAGAGATCGTAGCCCATATGATCGACATAGCCGCCCGGCCCACAGAAATCGGTCTGCATGTCGATGATGATCAGCGCCGTGTTGTCGGGCCGAAGCTCGCCATTGTAGGGCCATGGATAGGGATCGGCATCGATGTAGCGCTGCGTGACCTCGGCTCTGGCGTTCATTGAGAAAAACTCCAGTCTGGAAACGTCATTTGGTGATCGACAGTTCGCCCGGCGCGCCGGCCAGCGAACGGCTCGGCGACGAGGTGGCGATCATGATAACGAGGGTGAGAATGTAGGGTGCGGCGTAGAACAGATAGTAGCCTTGCGTGACGCCGACCGATTGCAGCGCCGGCCCCAGCGCGCCGGCCCCGCCGAACAGCAGCGCGGCGGCAAAGCAGCCGAGTGGGTTCCAGCGCGCGAAGATGACCAGCGCCACTGCCATCAGCCCCTGGCCCGACGAAATGCCTTCGGTCCAGCTGCCGGGGTAATAGAGCGACAGATAAGCGCCACCGATGCCGGCCAGCGCGCCGCCGATGCCGGTGGCGATGAGGCGCACCGTATTCGGGTTGAGGCCCATGGCGCGCGCGGCATCGGAACTGTCGCCGACCACGCGCAGGATCAGGCCGGCCCGGGTGTTGCGGAAAGCCCACCACAGGAACACGGCAAGTGCTGCGCCGATCAGGAACAGCACATTGATGTTGAGCGCCGCCTGCACCTGCGGAACGTCGGACCAGCCGCCAAACGGGCTGGCCGGCAGGTCGGGCGCCGAGGGCTGGATGAACGGTTTGCCGAAGAAGAAGGCGAGACCCGAGCCGAACAGCATCAGCGCAATGCCGATGGCGATGTCGTTGACGCCACGGAATTTGCAGATCCAGCCGTGGAACAGGCCGAAACAAAGACCGGCCGCGGCGGCGGCCAGCAGGCCGAGCCATGGTGAGCCGGTCATCACCGCGACGGCATAGGCGGTCATCGCGCCGAACACCAGTGTGCCTTCGAGACCGAGATTGATGCGCCCCGAACGCTCGGTGATGGCTTCGCCCAGCGACACGAAGATGAAGGGCGTCGACACCCGGATGGCGCCGCCGAGCATGGCGAGCGGAACGCCCCAGAGGCCGATCTCGGTTGCGCCCATCAGGCAGTTCCCTTCAGGAGATCGGGCCTTTTCAAGAGATCGCCCCTCTGCCAGAGGTCGGGATTGAAGGCCTTGAAGCGGCCGTAGAAGGTTTCGCTGAACAGGATGACGACGAAGAGCATGCCCTGCAGCACCAGCACGGTGGCGTCGGGCAGGTCCATTCGGCGCTGGATCAGCCCTCCGGAGGCGTCGATGCCGCCAAGCAGGAAGGCGACCGGGATGATGGCGAGCGGATTGTGGCGGGCGAGGAAGGCGACCAGGATACCGGTATACCCATAGCCGGCGGCGAGCGAGGCGTTGGCGCTGCCTTGCACGGCCGCGACTTCGAGCATGCCGGCAAGGCCGGCACAGCCGCCGGCCAGCGCGGTGAAGCCGACAATCAGCGGTCCAACGGCAAGTCCCTGCACCTGGGCTGCCCTGACATTGCCGCCAGCGATGCGGGCGGCGAACCCCCAGCGGGTCTTTTCGATCAGCAGCCAGGACAGAATGCAGGCGATGATGCCGACGACCAGGCCCCAATGCACGTCCATGCCGGGAATGTTGCCGATGCGGTAGGCCTCAGCCAACGGCTCGGTCGACGGTTTGTTGAGCGAGGCGGGATCGCGCAGCGGTCCTTCCACCAGATGGTTCATCAGGGCGATGGCGATATAGGCCATCAAAAGGCTCGATATGGTTTCGTTGACGGCACGGTAGTGGCGTAGCGCGCCGACGGCACCGATCCAGATGCCGCCGGCGGCCAGGCCCGCCACGCCCATGACAAGAATAACGAAAAAGGCGGGGGCGCCGCTGGCGGCCACGCCCATCGCAGCCGCGGCAACGCCGCCCAGCACGATCGCGCCTTCGCCGCCGATGACGACAAGGCCGAGCCGGGCCGGCAGTGCCACGCAGAGCGCCGCAAGCAGCAAGGGTGCGGCCCGCGACAGCGAGTTCTGGACCGAGAACCACGAGCCGAAGCCGCCGCGCCACATCGTTTCATAGAGCTGCGCCGGCGATTTGCCGACCAGCGCGATGAACAGGCTGAACAGGGCCATGCCGACAATCAGGGCCGCGAGCGGGATGACGAGGGCTTCCGCCCGCCGGGCGATCCATTCGAGCGCCGTCGGATAGCTCCGGGCGCCGAGCATCACTGGCACGCTCGCGCTGCTCACGGTGTCTGCCATGGCCCCCGTCTCCGATCCATGCTCAAGCGGTCGAGCCGACGACACCCTCGACGAGATAGTCCATGCTTTCCAGCTCGATCGCGGCTTCGACGAAGGTTTGGCCCTCGGTTGCGATGACGTCGCCCTTGTTGTTCTTCAACGGCCCCTTGATCACGGAAAAGCCGCCCTTCATCATTTCGGCGAGCGTGCCGTCGAACTGTGCCCGTGCCGCCTCGCTGACGGCGGGGCCGAGCGGGCTCATCTTGACGAAGCCGTCGGCCAGTCCGCCGCGCGTGAAATTGGGCAGCGGCTTGCCGGCCACGAGCTCGTCGACGAACATCTTGTAGACCTTCGCCCAGTTCCATTCCGCGCCGGTCAGATACTTTTCCGGTGCCAGCGGGCTCTGATTGGCATGGTAGCCGCAGATGAAGGCGCCGCGCCCCGCCGCCGTTTCGACCACCACTTTCGGGCTGTCGACATGGCAGGTGATGACGTCCGCACCCTGATCGACCAGTGCATTGGTGGCTTCCGCCTCCTTGACTGCCAGCGACCATTCGCCGGTGAAGATCACCTGGCAGGTGATGGCCGGGTCGACCGAGCGTGCGCCGAGCAGGAAGGAGTTGATATTGAGCAGGACCTGCGGAATCGGCTTTGCGGCGACGAAGCCGATCTTCTTGGTCTTGGTGGCGTGGCCGGCGGCGACGCCGTTGAGATACTGGCCCATGCCGATATAGCCGAAATAGGAACCGGCATTCATCGGATGCTTGTCCTTGTTCCACATGCCGCCGCAATGGCGGAACTGCACGTCGGGAAATTTCGCGCACATGGCCAGCATGTGCGGATCGAAATAGCCGAACGAGGTCGGGAAGATCAGCGAGGCGCCGTCGAGGTTGATCATCGATTCCATCGACTTCTGGACATCGACCGTCTCGGGGACGTTCTCCTCCTCGACCACGGAGATGCCCTCGATGGCCTTCAATGTGGCGGCACCCTCGGCATGCGCCTGGTTATAGCCGTAATCGTCCTTCGGTCCGACATAGATGAAGCCGACAGTGACGGCAGCGGCGAACGCCTTGCTGATCGGGAATGACGCCGAGGCCAGGCCGAGCGCGGCTCCGGCGGCGGAGGTCTTGAGCAGCTCGCGGCGGCTAAGCATGAATCTCTCGGTCATGTGAATGCTCCCTGTTGAACCCTTTCCGGGTCGATTTAATTCCCTTCTCGTAAAAGTGCATGCAATCGCCGTGCCAGTTCAAAAGCTGGATTTTATACAATTAAATCAGTTAGAGTGCCGATTTGCCGTGCTCAAGCGAAAGGCAATTGCATACACTTTTTGCCTTTCATTTAGCCAGTTTGACATCTAGATTAAAATAGAGGCATAGAGGGCGCGCCCGAGTCGAAACTTCCGGCGAGCCACTTGCGGCACGCCGCGAAAAAGACTGACGGAGGAGAATTGTCGGGGAAGCGCAGCTTGATCAGGTCGGGCACGACCGTCGATCAGATGGTGAGGGCGATCGGTGACCGGATCGTCACCGGCTTCCTGCGCCCCGGCGAAAAACTCGACGAGGCTTCGTTCGCTGCCCGTTTCGATGTGTCGCGCACCCCCGTCAGGGAGGCGCTTGGCCGGCTGAGCGCTATGGGGTTGGTCGAAAGGCGGCCCAACCGCGGCGCCACCGTCGCCGTGGTGACGCAGGAGCATCTTGCCTCGATGTTCGAGAGCATGGCCGAGCTTGAAGCGATCTGCGCGCGGTTCTCGGCCGAGCGCATGACCGCCGGCGAACGCCGCGCGCTCGAATCCGAGCACCAGGCATCGACGCGCCTCGTGCAATTGGGTGCGGAGGAGGACTACGAGTATTTCAACACCGAGTTCCACACTCGGCTCTATCGCGGCGCGCACAGCAAGCACATCTCTGAACTGACCGTCATGACACGCAGCCGGCTAGCGCCGTTCCGGCGCGCGCAATTCATGCTGCCGGGGCGCTTGGCCAAATCCTGGCAGGAGCATGACGTCATCGTTACCGCAATCATGCGCGGTGACGGCGCCGCCGCAGGACAAGCAGCCAAGGATCACGTCTCCATCGTCAGCGAGGCGAGCGCCGTCTTTGCCGCGGTCGACCCGATGAAACCGGCGGCGGATCCGATCGGGATGTCTTCCTAGTGGACAAAACCTGACGCGTGGTACCCGAAACGGAACACCGTTTTGACCCCGAGGCGACCTATGTCTTGCATTTAGCGAATGGCCGCTTCGCGCCAGAAGTCGGTCGTTAATCGCCGGCCCCTGATTGCCCGAAAGCGGACATCTTAGCGAGGCAGTAGTAGAATCCACGGTCGTACGTTGATTTGAGCGCCGGCTTTCGTGCAAATGCTAGCAAGGTGAGTGCGCTGTCGTATGACAGGCCAAGCTGTTCAGCTGCTTTAGGCACCGTTTGCCCTCCAGTTTCGGCGGCCCGCTTGTGCCACGAACCACCTTGGCTATGAGCCCTTCTTGTCGTAGCTTCATGCGGCAACGTAAGCGTGTGCAGAGGAGGCGCGTTCGAGATGCGGTGTCTGATCTGGCTCCTTTCGACCCTTGTGCTTTTGTCGGTAACGCTTGCATCTGCCGTGTACGCCGCCGGCAACAATCCGAAACTCACGCCACTCGTCGCCGAGATCATCGCTGCTCCGCACGTAGTTCCTGGCTCGGACGGCAAGCGTCACATAGTTTACGAAGTCGCGGTGACCAATGTCACCGGCGGTGATGCCCGTTTCGAGAGGCTCGCAGTCATCGATGCTGACAGCGGGGCAAAGCTTGCAGAACTCGGCCCTGATGAACTGGCCAGCCGCGTCACGCCGGGGGCGAGCCGCGGCAACGAAACCCGCGAACTGACGGCGTATCAGTTCGCTGTCATTTTTATGCACGTTGCCTTGGCTGAGGGGGCGGCGGTCCCGGCTCGCATCACCCACGAGGTGACTGCGCATTTCGCAGTCATAGGCGCTGAGATGACTCTGACACTAGGCGAGGCTACCGTTGTCGCTACGGCTCCCGTGATACTCGGACCTCCGTTGCGCGGCAACGGCTACGTCGCCGCCGACGGCTGCTGTGATTCCATCCGCCACGTCCGGGCGCTGCTGTCGCTCGACGGCAAGTTCCATCTTGCCCAGCGATTCGCGATCGACTGGGAGCAGCTCGACGACAAGAATACGCTGGTTGTGGGCGACCTCAAAGTGCCGGCCAACTACCACATCTACGGCAACCCGATCCTCGCGGTTGCCGACGGCACGGTAGTCGGGACTCGCAACGATTTGCAGGACCAGGTCCCCGGTGCGCTGCCTCCGAACCTGCCGATTGATGAGGCCGACGGCAATTTCGTCGTGCTCGACATTGGCTCAGGTCTGTTCGTCAATTACGCACACATGCGGCCGGGCGGTGTTAAGGTGAAGCTGGGCGACAAAGTACGGCGTGGCGACCAACTCGGCGAGGTTGGCAACACCGGCAACAGCCAGGCGCCGCATTTGCACCTGCATGTCATGGACAACGCCTCTCCGCTGGCTTCGGATGGCCTTCCCTACGTCTTCGATCGCTTTACCATCACTGCGGTCGACGAAGCCGGCACAGAGGATTTCGACAAGGCGGAAGCGACGGGGTCGCCACTGACGCTGACGCCGCGCTCGCCTCCTCAACAGCTAAAAAATGTGCTGCCGCTTGACCTCTCCGTCGTTACCTGGCCGCAATAGCGCAGAGCGCGATACCCATGACCACAACCCGCATGATCTCCTTCCGCCTCCTGCTCGCGGCTGCTTCTGTTGCCTGTGCAACTCCTGCTACTGCCGATCCGCTGCTGGACGAATCGGTCGGATTCGCCGGTACTTTCGCTTTCATCGGTTCAGGTGCGCCCGGTCTTGTGATTGCTGCCGTTCGGAACGGTGAGACTGCCTTTGCCGGTTTCGGCGAAACCGCTCGTGGGTCAGGCATCGTGCCTACTGCCGACACGATGATGCGAGTCGCATCCATCTCGAAAGCTGTCTGTGGGGACGTTCTCGCCAGTTTGGTTGCAAAGGGAGAAATTGGCCTGGGGGACGCGGTTCAGTCGCACCTGCCTGATGGGTTTATCGTGCCAGAAAAGGACGGCCGGAGGCTGCGGATCATCGACGCCGCCAGCCAGACATCCGGCCTGCCCCGAGAGATGTCGCAGACCGGTGGCACGCCAGCCAATCCCTATGCCGGACATACCCATAAGGCTATGATCGAGGCGCTGAAAGGCGACCCGTTTCTTTTTGCGCCCGGGACCGGTGCGCTCTATTCGAACTTCGGCTTCGATCTCCTCGGATTGGCGATCGCCGGCGCAACCGGCAAGCCCTATGCCGCCGTATTGGAGGAACGGGTTTTGCGCCCGCGCGGCATGGTGGATACCGTTTTCAATCCCCGCCCGGGCGATGAGAAGAGGCTGATGCAGGGCCATAATTTCGATGGCACCCCGCTTCCGTTCGTACCGACGCCGGTGACGATGGAATGCGCATCGGGACTCTACACGACGCCCAACGACATGCTGAAATGGATCGCCTGGCATCTGGCTCAAGGCGGTCCTGAGGATGATGCACGCCGGATCATCGACCACGCCAGCCTGGTCCGGAGGGACGGGCTCTCGCCGGTGCTGGGGCTCGACGACGGTGGGGCGCCGATGGATGCGATGGGATTGGGCTGGGTGATGATCGAAGCCGACGGCGATCATCCGTTGATCCTCCACAAATCCGGGGGCCGGCAGGGCATGTTCACCTATGTAGCCATCGCCCCGACGCGCCGCATTGCCGTCTTTGTGGCGATCAACCAGTTCAGCGCAGGGGGCTTTGCTTCAATGGTGAAGCAGGCGAACGAACTGATATACCAACTCGCACCGCGCTGACTTTCATTGAGGGCTTCGAGATGACCGGTTCCAGCTACAGGCGTTTCCTCATCTCCTCCGCCATGGCTGGTTGTCTCTTCGCGGTTCCTCAGGCAGACGCCGAGGATCGCCTATTGGAGGAAGCCGTTGGCTTCACCGGCGTCTTCGCGTTTCTCGGCTCCGGCGCACCGGGTCTTGTCATCGCCGCCGTTCGCAAGGGCGAAACGGCCTTCGCCGGCTTCGGCGAAATCAGCAAGGGTTCGGGCAAGACGCCAGACGAACATACGCTGATGCGGATCGGATCGATTTCGAAGGCCTTCTGCGGCGATCTCATGAGTGGAATGGTTGAGGACGGAACGTTGGGCATTACCGACCCACTTGCCGTTCATCTGGACAAAGGCTGGACCGTCCCGGAATTCGAGGGCCGTACGCTCCGGCTCGTTGACCTCGTCACCCAGGCATCCGGGCTGCCGCGCGAAGTGCCGAACCAGACCGGTGGAACTCCGGACAATCCATTTACGGGTAACACCTACGAGCTCAGCAGGACCGGGCTTGCAAAGGACAGTCCCTACCTTTTTCCACCGGGCACTGGCGCCCTCTATTCCAACTGGGGATACGACCTGCTCGGCCTTGCGCTCTCCAATGCGGGAGGCAAGTCCTACGGGCAGCTTCTTGCTGATCGGGTGCTCGTTCCGCGCGGCATGACCGATACCAAACTTAACCTCGAAGAAAGTGACAAATCGCGGACCATGCAGGGCCATTTCTTCGACGGCGCTCCTATGCCGTTGGTGCCTACACCGGAAACGATCGGCTGTGCCGGAGGGCTCTACAGCTCCGCCGCCGACATGCAGAAATGGATGGCCTGGCACCTCGACCAGGGCACCGCCGACGACACATGGCGAACCATCAACCATGCCGGCTGGCTCTGGCGCGACGGCTTGTCGCCGGTCAGTGGCCTGGATGATGGAGGGCCGATGGGCATGATGACCCTAGGCTGGGTCGGTTTGCTGCCCAATGACGACAAGCCGTTGATGCTCAATAAGTCCGGTGGCCTGCAAGGTCAGTTCAGCTATGTGGTGATTGCGCCGACGCGTAGTGTTGGCGTCTTCGTCTCCATCAACCAGTTTAGCATCAGCGGGTTTAACGGGATGGTCGAGGCAGCCAACGATCTCATCGCGCAACTCGCGCCCAGATGATGCTGGAAGAAAGCCGAATGTCGGTAGGCGCCGCGAGCTTAATACGAGCCGATCAACTGGAATAGGAAGCGGGTGCCGGTATCGGTCAGACCTTGGTTATCTTCGAACGGTATGGCAACGAGCGCCCTACCATTCAGGTGCTGCCCGAAGGCAGCCCTCGCACCGATGCCGGCCGATCCTAGCTCAGCCTCGGTATATTCCACGCCGATATCGTGGTTCCAAACCGCCCCATAGTCGACGAATGCAAACACATTCAGGTTCGAGATCGGCAAGGTTTCCGGGAGTTCGATATTTCGTCCCAGTTCCAGCGACGCTGCTATGCCGCTGTCGCCTGACGCCGCCGAACCATCGAAAGCCAGGCCATAAGGATCGCCGCCGAGCACGAACTGGACCGACGACGGCACAGCGGTCGGCGCGTATTGCGCCGCTACTCGGAAGTGGGCGACCGCCAGTGAGGCGATTTCCGTGGTGAGGTCGAGGTCGGCTCGGAAAAACCTGTAGTCGTCAGGGACGCCTGGACGCGGCGCAAGCGGATCAGTACTGCTGCTCGCCCCAAGGCCGTCGAGGCCCTGACCGAAAATACCGGTTAGTGTGACGGCGCCATTTTCCAACTCACCGACATACTTAAGGGACGCGGCCAGCCATCGGAGGTCCTCGTCGGTTTGCGTTTCACCGCCCGCAGCCAGCGAGTTGTTCTTGAAGTTCAATTCGAGGCGGCCAAACAAGCTGTGTTCGATTGTCCGCAGCAGCGGGTAATTGGCATACGCGCTGCCGAACGTAGAGGCTATATCGAGATCAAGCGGTGCGAGGTCGGCGCCGGGCTGGGATGAAACGTAGCCTAGGCTGTATCCGAAATGCAGTCCGTCATACCCAATCGGAACATCGAGCGAACCCAGCACGAACCTTAATTCATCCGGAGTGTCTGGAATGGTCACCCCAACGATGTTTGCCACGTCGAAAAGCCTCAACGCATCGTTTAGTGTGCCGGTGCCAGACACCTGATAAGGACCAACGGCATCGCTACCAAGATTGTCGACAATGACGTTCGCGCCAGTCCGCGTGAACCCAACCTCGAGTTTTAAGGCGCCGCCGGCCGAAGGCGTCTCAGGACGAATGAACGTGCCTTCGATGGTAAGGCCGCCAAGATCGCTCATCAGAAGGAGTACCCGCTCGGCTTCCTTGATCCGGATGGGCCGCATGGCGACGATGCGATCGATGTAAGGTTTTAAACGCCGTTCAATATCAGGCACGGCGCTGTCGATGATGACCTGGCGTACGTAGGATTCGTAGAGGACGATGACGACGTTGCCCGATGAAAAGTCTTGCTCAGGAACAACCGCCCACGAAAAATATCCCGCCTTTTGGTAGATTTCGTCGATCCGTTCGGCAATGGCGTAGAGGTCGCCAAGGCTTATCCTTTTGCTCAACTGGTAGGCCCACGCTTGCTGCAACTGTGACGCCGGCACCGTCACGGCGCCGCGAACCGTTACCGACCTCAAGGTGAATAATATTCGTTCGGCTTGTTCGGGTGGCGTAGTCTTGCGCGCGTCGGGGACCGAAAGGTCGATCGTTCCAGGCTTCCTCGGTGCGGAATAGCGTCGGATAGTCTCGTTCTGATCCGAGATCACCGAGTCGATCTGCTCGGGAATTGTTTGGCTAAGGCTGGGCCCGACAATGAAGGCACTGATCGCAAGACAAATCGATAGGCAACGCACTGCGTCGGACCATCGGGACAGCGCCTTGCGACCAGGCATGTCAAAACTCGCTGAACTATCGTGGCAGGGAAATCAGCGGTAACTCTGAATTGGTTTAGCAGTATGCCGCGGGTCCGTCACTGGCAAAAAATACCGTCAATGGCCGAGTAACGCGCAGACAGCCTGAGCCTGAACCTCCCTCAAGTGCTCAATCAAGGCGCCTGTGGGCTCGGCAGCGTTCAGCGTGGTAGTGACCGAGCGCGTACCGTCGGCGTTGGACGCGGCCCACTGCGTATAGCCCGGGAAGTTGCCAGTATGGCCGTACACGACGCCGCACGGCGTGGTGTAGCGGAACAGTCCTAGGCCAGCCTCATTCGTCCCTGGTCCGGGCGGGCTGGAATCTCCTGATATGAACTGCATCTGCTCCTGCTGCTCGGCAGCGCCGAAAAACTTCAGCGCAAGGTCAGCCCGTATGAACGTGGACAAGTTTTCAGGAGTCGACACGATCGCACCAGATGCCCACGCGCCGCTGGGGCTGACAAAGTTGGTCACGTCCTCTGGCTGGGATCCGGGCTCAACGGCGTAGCCGTGGATGTAGGGCGTCGGCAGCGCGATTTCCGTTGTCGGGAAGCTAGTTTGCGCGAGGTTGGCAGGACCAAATATCATCTCTTGCAACAGTGCCTCGTAAGGTTTGGAGGTCACTTCTTCGGCAATCAGCCCAACCACGATATTGTCGGTGTTTGAGTAGGCATACTTAGAACCGGGGGCAAACTCGAGCGGATCGTTGCGGACCCAGTCGATGATCTTTCTCGGCTCGACGTAGCCTTGGGGATCTGTCGCCACTTGCTTGGCCAAGCCGTCGGATCGCAGGTAATCAGGTAACCCGCTGGTGTGGTTTAGCATGTGCCGAAGCGTGATCGCGGACCATGCCGCCGGCAGCCCGGGCAAATGTTGGCCGATAGTCTCGTCGAGGCCGATCCGGCCAGTCTGGACGAGATGCAGGGCAATGGCCCCGTTGAAGGCTTTTGAGACGCTGGCGATACGCATGTATTGATTGACCGCTGGCGCTACATCCGAGGACACATTGGCGCGGCCCGCACTGAGTACGGTTAGGCGGCCGTCGCGGTAAAGAGTTGCTATCGCACCTGGCGGCCCACCCTCAGTCTCGACTAGCTGCTGCAGGCCGTGTCGCACCGCTGCATCGGTTGTGGCTGACCGCGCGGCCGGCGGAGGGGGCGTGGGTGCGGGGCGTTCGGGATCGGAATGCTTTATATATCGGCCGGGATCCATTTCCTCCGGCGCCACGATGACCTCGTCGTTAACGCCAGAGTCGATGTATTCATCGGTAATGGAAAAGCCTGCCAGAAGCTGCTTTCCCGTGAGAGGGTACCAGGAGCCGAATTCGTGTGAGTATGCGGCGATTGCCAGCAAGGCCAGTTGCCGGTTGTCATATAAGTCGATTTCATAGCTTTCCGCCAATTTGCCGCCTGAATATTTTTTGTAGCCGTCAATATACGCATCACGAGGATTGTCGCCGCGGTACTTGTCTACGATGGCGCCAATGGTGACCTTGTCCTTCTTGCCCCCGAAATAGATTTTGCGAAGAAGAAAGCCCCAAGCGGCTACCCCAAACTCAGGAGCCTCGTAAACGGCGGTCTGGTTGCCGTACCTGTCGGGCAGCGTGCAACCCACATACCCTTTCATGCTATCTCGCTGCCATCTCGAGATGTTGATGGCGCCGGGATTGTTTGTTCGAAGCGCCCGTCGAGTGAGCGTATCGGACGAACTGTAGCGGGCGTCTGGCACGCTGCTGAAGAAATTGCCAATCCCGATCAGGCTCCTGAACCTGAATTCTATATCGTCAGGATATTTCGCAGAATCACGAAATGGAGGAGTTAGCTTGCGAGTGTGACTGGCGTCCCAAAACGGCAACCCCATCGCTTTGCCTGTCTCAATGCCAACTATGCCGTCGACAGGCATCCCACTATTGGCCTGAAAGGACTTCACCGCGCTCACTGTTTGCGAGCCGAACAAGCCATCGATCACAGATGCATAAACTGCCTTATCCGCCAGCACGCTCTGTAGAAGCGCAACTCTGCGATCAGGAGCGTTGCGTAGGCTCTGCCTGAATATGGGGCCGGCGGGTTGTCGTTTTGGGTTCGGTTGGGGCTTGCTGGCTCCTTCGCTCGGTGCGGAACGATTGCCAGAGGACCCGCAACTCAAATAATCCGTTGCGCTAGCTTGCTCCAGGCTCTCAAAAGCGTAGGTCGGACCACATAGCGATGCAAAGAGAATGGCAGCCGAGCAGTACGCACTCAGCTTGAGATAATGGCCGACCGTTTGGCGACTTCGCCGGACGCTGGTCAATTCCTCGATGTTCGACATGTCGTCTGACCTATGGCGAAGTCTTGTGCACCATCTTCAATATCACTTGATGAGTGCGTAACGGAAGCAGGGTTCGATATACAGGCTGCAGCGATGTCAGGCAGGCCTCGACGTCGCCGACAGACGCAAGTCTTGTTCGCGAAAACTAACCCCATCGCAACGCCCGAAGTCGGCGGCCTGCTGTCGGACAACGTCAATACCAGGGCGGCAACAGTCCGCTTCTGAATAATTGACTTGAAAGCCGCCAGTCCGCTCCCAGCCCCACACAGGTCGTTCCATAACAGCGGCTTGAAGGACCGCTCCTGGCCCACACGCGCCGTCGGAGAGCTGGTGAGTTAGGTCTCCTTCCCTGAGCGGGCTAACGGCCCCGGAACCAAGCGTCAGATTTTGACCACGAGCGCTCAGGCAAACTGCCCAATCCGTCGGCGATGCGATGATTTTTGCGTCACTAATGCGAGTGCTCGAAGCCGCACTGTCCGCAAATGCCGGCCTTTTTGGCCTGTTCGGCGTTGGCATGCTCCTTGCTTCGTTGGTGGTGTGCAGAGCGTCTAGGGTTCCGGCCGCAAAAAAACGGTGCTGGTCCAAGAGATGCGACCGCCAGGGATGCACTGAGGCATCCGGCGGAACACGGCGGGCCAAAATCCCGGGAGAACCCTGCACGGGTTTGCTGGCGCGAACCTCTCCCGGATGCGCGCTCGCAAATCCCAACATCAAGTCCGGTCGCAATCCGGATCGCGAACAGGGGTACGCAATGCTTCGCAAGCTGGCCGCAATCATCCTAGCCGCATCACTCAGCCTTCCCATCGTTTCCGCCGCCGGCGCGGCGCCCAAGAAAGACTTCAAGATATGCTGGTCGATCTATGTCGGCTGGATGCCGTGGGGCTATCTCTCCGATAGCGGCATCATGAAGAAATGGGCCGACAAAAACGGCATCAATGTCGAGATCACCCGCATCAACGACTATGTCGAAAGCATCAACCAGTACACCGCCGGCGGTTTCGACGGCTGTTCGATGACCAACATGGACGCGCTGTCGATCCCCGCAGGCGGCGGCGTCGACACCACCGCCTTGATCATCGGCGACTTCTCCAATGGTAATGATGCGGTGATCCTCAAGGACAAGGCAACGCTCGCCGACATTGCCGGCCAGAAGGTCAATCTCGTCGAGCTCTCCGTCTCGCATTACCTGCTGGCGCGGGCGCTGGACACGGTCAAGCTCGCCGAGAAGGACATCACCGTCGTCAACACCTCCGACGCCGACATGGTCGCCGCCTATGGCACCAGCGACGTCACCTCGGTCGTTACCTGGAACCCGCTGGTTTCCGAGATCGTCGCCATGCCAGGTGCGAAAAAAGTTTTCGATTCGTCGCAGATTCCCGGCGAGATCATCGACATGATGGTCGTCAACACCGAGACGCTGAAGGACAATCCGGCATTGGGCAAGGCGCTTGTCGGCGCGTGGTACGAGGTGATGGACCTGATGACCTCCGACACGCCGGAAGGCAAGGCAGCCAAGGAGGAGATGGCCAAGGCGTCCGGCACCGACCTCGCCGGCTTCGACGCGCAGCTTGCCTCGACGGCAATGTTCTTCGACCCCGCCAAGGCGGTCGAGTTCACCAACGGCAGCGAATTGCCGAAGACAATGGATCTTGTCCGCAACTTCCTGTTCAGCCACGGCATTCTCGGCACCAATGCGACGAGTGTCGACGTCGTCGGCATGAGTTTTGCCGATGGATCGACGCTGGGCGACGCCAACAACGTCAAGCTGCGTTTCGATCCAGCGTTCATGGCCGAGGCGGCAACCGCAACGCCCTGACCCGACATGCTGGCCAGGGGAATGAGTGCCAGGGATGAAGCCTCCGCGACGGGCGGGGAGGGCATTAAGCGTCCTTCCCGGCCAAAGCCGAGGGTGCGCCTTCGCATGATCAATGCGAAGGTTTCGCGCGGCGGCGCCTTGTTCCTCGGCGGCTTGCCGTTCCTGTTCGTGGCAATCGCCTATCTCTTCGCTTCGGCGCAACGACTGACGGTCAATCCCAGCGACAAGCTGCTGCCTTCGCCGGTACAGATGTGGTCGGCCTTTCTTGACCTTGCCACGGTGCCGGACAAGCGCTCGGGCGACCTCATCCTTTGGGTCGACACCTATGCCAGTCTCCTCAGGCTGTTCGCGGGCGTGGGCGTTGCCACGGTCGCCGCGCTTTCGCTCGGCATTGCCATCGGCTTCATCCCGCGGGTGCGGGCGTTCCTGCTGCCCTTCGTCACCGTCGTTTGCGTCATCCCTCCGCTGGCGCTGCTGCCGATCCTGTTCATCGCGCTCGGCCTCGGCGAAACGGCCAAGATCACGCTGATCGCCGTCGGCGTCGCGCCGGTGATGGTGCGCGACATCGCCAACCGGGTGATGGAGTTGCCACCAGAACTGGTGGCCAAGGCGCAAACGCTTGGCGGCAACAGCTGGACCACGGTCTTGCGGCTGGTGCTGCCGCAGATCATGCCGCGCCTCATCACTTGCGTGCGGCTGGCGCTCGGGCCGGCCTGGCTGTTCCTGATCGCCGCCGAAGCCATCGCCTCGACCGAAGGGCTGGGTTACCGCATCTTCCTCGTCCGCCGCTATCTCTCGATGGACGTCATCCTGCCTTATGTCGCCTGGATCACGCTGCTTGCCGTCATCACCGACTGGCTGCTGGTGCGGCTGTCGCGGGCAATCTCCCCTTGGGCGCATCCGGTGGAGGCCAGATGAGCCGCATCGTCGTTCACGGGCTGGAAAAGAACTATGGCGATGCCCGCGTGCTCGAGCGGGTCAACGTCACCGCCGAGGCCGGCGAATTCCTGTCGCTGGTCGGTGCCAGCGGCTGCGGAAAATCGACGTTCCTGCGCATCCTGCTCGGCCAGGAGCAGCAGAGCAGCGGCGTCGTCATCGTCGGCGATGGCCCGATCGTGCCCGAGCCGACGCCGCAGCGCGGCATCGTCTTTCAGCGCTATTCGGTGTTTCCGCATCTGACCGCCATGCAGAACCTGCTGCTGGTCGAAGACTTTCGCTCGGGCGGGCCGTTTGGCCGCGTCTTCGGCGCCAGGCGCAGAAACGCCAGGCAACAGGCCGAGGCCATGCTGGCGCGGGTTGGCCTTGCCCATGCGCGCGACCTCTATCCGGCATCGCTCTCCGGCGGCATGCAGCAGCGGCTGGCGATTGCGCAGACCTTGCTTGGCCGTCCGCAGATCCTGCTTCTCGACGAGCCGTTCGGTGCGCTCGATCCCGGCATCCGCGTCGAGATGCACGACCTGCTGACCGAGCTGTGGACCGAGCATGGCATGACGGTGGTGATGGTCACCCACGATATCGGCGAGGCCTTCAAGCTCGGCACCCGCGTGCTGGTTTTCGACAAGGTGCGCCACGATCCGCAGTTCCCGTCGGCTTACGGCGCGACGATCACCTACGATCTGAGGCTCGATCGCAAGACCCGGGCTTCCTCTCATCACTTGGCCAAGGTGGCCGCGATGGTCGGGACGACCCGGCCGGATACAGCAATGGCGACGACGGCGTCGTAACGGAGAGTTTGAATGTCCAGAAATATCCCCGAACGCAGCCACCGCCGGGCAGGGCTCGTCGCCCGGGCGGCCAGGGAGCGTTTTCACCACCCCGATTTCGACGCCCGCGGCACGCAGGGCTGGAAATCGATCGAGGCCGAGGGCAAGCTGCCGGAAAGCGGCTGGCGCAAAGAGCAGCAATGGGCGCTCGACATGGGCCTGCCAGGGTCGGAGTCGATCGTCGACAAGTCGATCCCGACATTCGCGCGCGGCGAGCTGCCGCATTTCGCCGGCATCAACACCTTTCTCAAGGCGCCCTATGTCGAGAACGTCCGCGATGTCGGCAAATATGATGCTGCCGTCATCGGCATTCCTTTCGACAGCGGCACCACCTACCGGCCGGGAACCCGCTTCGGGCCGCAAGGCATTCGCCGCATCTCGGCGCTCTATACGCCGTACAATTACGAGCTCGGCGTCGATTTGCGCGAGCAGATGACGCTGTGCGACGCCGGCGACGTCTTCACCATTCCCGCCAACCTCGAAAAGAGCTTCGACCAGATCACCAAGGGCGTCAGCCATGTCGCTTCGTCCGGCGCGCTGCCGATCATGCTGGGCGGCGACCACTCGATCGGTTTCCCTTGCGTGCGCGGCATCGCCGACGTGACCTCGAAGCGCATCGGCATCATCCATTTCGACCGCCATATCGACATCCAGGAAAAGGATCTCGACGAGCGCATGCACACCACGCCTTGGTACTGGGCGACCAACCTGCCGAACGTCTCGGCGACCAATCTCGTGCAGCTCGGCATCGGCGGCTGGCAGGTTCCCCGCTACGGCGTCGCCGAGGCGAGAAAACGCGGCACCAACGTGCTGACCATTGCCGACATTGAGCAGATGGGCCTCGAGAAGGCGGCGGAAATCGCGCTCGAACTCGCATGGAAGGACACCGACGCCGTCTACATCTCTTTCGACGTCGACAGCCTCGATTGCGGTTTCGTACCCGGCACCGGCTGGCCTGAGCCGGGCGGCTTCCTGCCGCGCGAGGCGCTCAAGCTGCTTGGGCTGGTGACGGCGCCTGGAATTTGCGGGCTGGAAGTGGTCGAGGTCTCGCCGCCCTACGACACGTCGGACATCACCGCGCTGTTCGGCGTGCGTGTCGTCGTCGAAGCGCTCGGCTCGATGGTCGCCCACGGCAATCTCGGCAAGCACAAATCGATCATCGACAAACCGGTGAGTTTTTGACCATGCACGACGATCATCACCACAGTCATGGCCATGGCGACGGCCACCATCATCACGGGCCGAACGGTCATCATGACCATCCGCACGCCCCCGGCCACAACGGGCCCGCTGGCAAGCCGCTGCAATGGCAGACGCCGCATCTGCCGGACCAGGCTCACGAGTTGCCGGTTGATCCCGCATCGGTCGACCTCGACCTTGTCGAAACCGCCTTCCTCGAAGGCTTTGCGCGGGCGCCGGACCCATCCAGCTTTCTGCGTCTGGCCGGCATACCCTTTGTCGGCGAAACGACGGACGGCGTGCGGCTTCATCTCTTGCGCGTCGAGACCGAGGACCTGGTCGACGTCGGCGCGGTCATGCCGCTCGTCGGCGGCACCGGCATCGCCTATCACCCGCTGCCGGCGCGCCTGACATCGCACCGCCGCCGCCTCGCTTTCATCTATCACGATGGCGCTGAGCAAAAGCCGCTCGGGTTTGCCGCGGCGCGCGCCCTTGCAGATCGTTCCGCCGCTTCACAATTCGCCGTTCCCGGGCACTGAAACCAAAACCCGTCACTCTCATCGAGCAGGTACAACCATGAAAACATTTGCAAGCATGAAAACAATGGCAAGCATGAAAACAATGGCAAGATTTGGCACCCTTTCAGCTCTCGCTGCCCTCACGCCGTCACTGGCGTTTGCCCATAGCGGCGGCGCTCACGTCCACGGCTTTTTCGCCGGCCTCGAACATCCGCTGTTCGGCATGGATCATCTGCTCGCAATGGTTGCAGTCGGCATGATCGGCGCCCGTGCCGGCGGGCCCAGTATTGTCCTAGTGCCGCTGTTCTTCGTCTCGGCCATGGTCGCAGGGGCCTTGCTCGGCATGGCCGGCATCGGCCTGCCTTCGCTTGAAACGGGCATCGCGCTGTCGCTCGTGGTCTTCGGCGCCATGGTGGGCCTCGCCAGGCCGCTGCCGCTGGCCGCCGCGGCGGCACTGGCGGCCCTGTTCGGCCTCTTCCACGGCAACGCCCACGGCCTTGAGAGTCCCGAGAGCGCCGGCGGCATCGCCTACGCCGCTGGCTTCATGCTCGCCACGTCGATGCTGCATGCAATCGGCATTCTGTCCGCTGTCAAGCTGGCTCGTTGGCCGACAACGGTCCGCACCGCTGGAATCGCCACCTCGCTGGTTGGAATGGCCATGGCGGCCCAAGCTTTTTGAGACGTAAGGCAGTCGGCGAACAGAACTGGAAAGCAAATGAGCCAGAAATGGTCGATGAGGCTGCGGCGCATCCGCGATTTGCTGTACCAGATCCTGAAGGTCCGAGCCCAACGGCTTTGAGGGGCGCGGTATTCGCGTCCCTCCGGTCGAAATGAGCGTCAGAACTCGAGCGCCTGCCTGAGCGCCGGACCGCTCCTGACACGCAGATCGAGGTCGGCCTCGATATGGTCGATGTGGTGCAGCATCAGGGCGCTGGCGCGTTCGGAATTGCCATTTTCCAGCGCCTCCAGGATATTCATGTGTTCGCTATGGCCGCAGCTCGAGACGCCCGAGCGGCCGTAGAGCGCGATCACCAGCGATGACCGCGCCACCAGTTCTTCCATGAAGCGCTGGAGGATGGCGTTTCCGGCAACCGAAGCCAGCAGCAGGTGAAAATCGCCCGAAGCCTTGATTTCCGAGCGTCTTGCATTTGGTCCGCGTTCGGCAATGAACCGGCCCTCTTCATCGAGCTGCGCCTTGAAGGCAGCGACATGGTCCGGCGTCATCCGCCCGGCTGCGGCAATCGCTATGCCGGGCTCGATCAGCCGGCGCGAAGCAAAGACCTGACGCGCTTCCTCCGGCGACGGGTTGGCGACGAAGGCGCCACGATTGCGCTCGGTCCGCACCAGCCCTTCGAAGGAGAGCATCTGCAGCGCCGCGCGCGCCACGGTGCGGCTGACATCGAATAAAGTGCCGACCTCGCCTTCCGACAGCTTGGTTCCGGGCGCCAGCCGGCGGTCGACGATCGCGTCGCGCAGCTGGTCGCGGATCGCCTGGGCGCGATCCTCGTTGGCAGCAGCAGGGAAAGTCTGGTCGGCTATATTCATGATGGTCGTCCCTGCACCTTTCTACCCTGAATCGGGTCGCTTGCACGAGGGACAAAGTGAATACGATGCCGAAAAAAGATTGCATACGATTTTTGCGAGAATCGCTGGCGATCGCCTATAATTTGTGCATTCTCAGCCATGCCGTTTCGAGGGGCAGCCGGAGGCAATTCTGATTTTCCCAAGGAATCAATCGTTTGAGGCCGATCTGGGGCAACTGGCATGCATGATGCTTTGCTTAAGTTGATTTAGAGAGGAAGCCGGATGTCCAAAGCCGCCGAAATCGACATCGTGTCCGTTTCAAAGATCTATGGCGCAACGACTGCCGTCGAAGACATCAGCTTGAAAATCCCCGCGGGAACCTATTGCTGCCTGCTCGGGCCGTCCGGCTGCGGCAAGACCTCGACGCTGCGCATGATTGCCGGCCACGAAAGCATATCGAGCGGCGACGTGCGTCTCGGCAACACGGTGGTCACCGACCTGCCGCCGGCCAGGCGCGGCACCGCCATGATGTTCCAGTCCTACGCGCTGTTTCCGCATCTCGACCTGATCGACAATGTTGCGTTCAGCCTCAAGATGAAGGGCGTCGGCAAGGAAGAGCGCCGCGCCAGGGCGCTCGATATGCTGAAGCTGATGCAGATGGAGGGCTACGCCGGCCGCCGCCCGGCGCAGCTTTCGGGCGGACAGCAGCAACGCGTCGCTCTGGCCCGCGCGCTGATCACCGACCCCGAAGCGCTGCTGCTCGACGAGCCGCTATCGGCACTCGATCCATTCCTGAAGATCCGCATGCGGGCGGAACTGAAGAAGCTGCAGACGTCGCTCGGCATCACTTTCGTCCACGTCACCCACAGCCAGGAGGAAGCGATGGCGCTCGCCGACCTGATCGTGGTCATGAATGACGGCCGTATCGAGCAGGCGGCGCATCCGCGCATCGTCTTCGAGCGGCCGGCCACCGCGTTCGTCGCCCGCTTCATGGGCGATCACAACGTCGTCTCCGGCCGCGTCAGCGGCAGCCGCGACGGCATGGTTGTCTTCGATGTGCCGGGCGGGGCCTCGCTTGCGGCCAGCGGCCAGGGCAGGGCGATCGGCGAGCCGATCGATATCGCCATTCGCACCGACCATGTGCGGATCGGCGACCCACTGGCCACCGGGCTCGGCTTCACCGGCATCGCTTCCAACGTCGAATACCGCGGCTCGACCGTAAAACTCTCGGTCAATGGCGCCGGCATCGAGGATTTTACCGTCATCGTCGACGACACCAGCTTCTTCGCCAAGCCGGTCGCCGTCGGTGACGCGGTGCCGATCGCCTGGGACGCCGAGGACGCGATTGTCCTTGGCCGTCTCGATTCCTGAACCAGAACCACCAATCAAAACAGGGGAACTGACATGACCAACACCACCGACAACAAGACAGGAATTTCCCGCCGCTCGCTGCTCAAGACCGGTGCTGCCGCCGTCGGTCTTGCCGCCGGTTCGGGTGCCATATCAGGGTTTCCGACGATCTGGGCGCAGAACCCGATCACCCTGCGCCAGTTCGGCACCGGCGTGTCGAACCTCAACGCCATTGCCGATAAGTGCAAGGCCGACCTCGGCATCACGCTGGAAATGACTGCGACCGATTCCGACGCCGCCGCCCAGCGCGCGGTGACCCAGCCGGACAGCTACGACATCGCCGACATCGAATACTGGATCGCCAAGAAGGTCTATCCGTCCGGCGTGATGCAGCCGATGGATGTCAAGAAGCTGAAATATTACGACAAAATCGTGCCGCTGTTCATCACCGGCAAGCTGACGCCCGACAGCGTCATCGCCCAAGGCACCGCGCCGCATACCGTCGGCTTCGTCGAGGCGCAGGACGCCAAGACCTTCGCCAAGCAGCCGACGCAGTGGATGACGATGGTTCCGACCATCTACAACGCCGATACGCTCGGCATCCGCCCCGACCTTGTCGGCCGCGACATCACCACCTGGGCCGACATCATGGATCCGGCCTTCAAGGGCAAGGCCGCCATTCTCAACATCCCGTCGATCGGCATCATGGATGCGGCGATGATCATGGAAGCCATGGGCAACGTCAAATATGCCGACAAGGGCAACATGACCAAGGAGGAGATCGACAAGACGATCGACTTCCTGATCAAGGCCAAGCAGGACGGCCAGTTCCGTGCCTTCTGGAAATCGTTCGACGAGAGCGTTAATTTGATGGCTTCGGGCGAAGTGGTCATCCAGTCGATGTGGTCGCCGGCCGTCGCTGCGGTGCGCTCCAAGGGAATCGCCTGCAAGTACCAGCCGCTCAAGGAAGGCTATCGCTCGTGGGGCGGCGGCCTTGGCCTGGCGGCGCACCTCAAGGGCGCCGAACTCGACGCCGCCTACGAATACATCAACTGGTACCTCTCCGGCTGGGTCGGCGCCTACCTCAACCGCCAGGGCTACTACTCGGCCGCCATGGATACGGCCAAGCAGTTCATGTCCGAGGACGAATGGGGCTACTGGGTCGACGGCAAGCCGGCCAAGGGCGATATCATGGCGCCGGACAGCAAGATCATGGAGAAGGCAGGCGCGGTGCGCGACGGCGGCTCCTTCGTCGAGCGCATGGGCAAGGTCGCCTGCTGGAACTCGGTCATGGACGAGGACCGCTACATGGTGAGGCGCTGGAACGAATTCATCGCGGCGTAGTGCAAGGCAGGCAATAACTGAGATGTTGCGTTCCTTGGCGCCCCCCTCGGTCCTGCCGGACATCTCCCCCACTTGAGGGGAGATTGGCAGCTTCGCTGTTGGCCCCTCTTCTTGCGATGTTGGAGATTGGCGAAAGCGGCGGCGACGGCCGATCTCCCCCCAAGTGGGGGAGATGTCCGGCAGGACAGAGGCGGGCGCGAAGGATCACAACCTGGCAAATTGCTCTTTCGCCACATCGTCCCGAAAGCGTTTCACATGACTGTGGCTCTCGACCAGCCTGTAGCCGCCGCCAAACCCAGGCGCCGCCGCGTCTCGGTCGCCCGCCTCGTCCCCTACCTCCAGGCGGCGCCGCTGGCGCTGATCCTCGGCGCGTTCCTTTTGCTGCCGATCCTGATGATCGCCGTGGTCTCCTTCTGGGACTACGATTTTGCGGCGATGTATCCGGATTTCCTGACCATCAACTACGCCGACACGCTCGGCTCGTGGGTCACCTGGAAAACCTATCTGAACACGCTGAAATACGCTGGTATCGTCTGGGCGCTGACGCTGTTCATCGGCTTCTGGGTCGCCTATTTCCTCGCCTTCCATATCAGGACCACCGCCATGCAGATGGTGCTGTTCCTGGTCTGCACGGTGCCGTTCCTGACCTCCAACATCATCCGCATGATTTCGTGGATTCCGGTGCTTGGCCGCAACGGCCTGGTCAACTCGACGCTGGTTGAGATCGGGCTGATCCCGAAGCCGATCGAATGGCTGCTCTATTCCGAATTCGCCGTGGTGCTGGCCATGGTGCATCTCTACACGCTGTTCATGGTGACGCCGATCTTCAACACGCTGATGCGCATCGACAAGTCGCTGATCGAGGCGGCGCGTGATGCCGGCGCGTCCGGCTGGCAGGTGTTGTGGAACGTCGTCATCCCGCTTGCCAAGCCCGGCATGGCAATCGGCACCATCTTCGTCGTCACGCTGGTGATGGCCGACTTTTCGACGGTGCAGGTGATGTCCGGCGGACAGAGCGCATCCGTCGCGCTGATGATGAAGAACCAGATGTCGCTGCTGCAATATCCGGCAGCGGCCGCCAACGCGGTCGTGCTGCTGGTGCTGGTGCTGCTGATGGTTGCCGGCATCCTGCGCATCGTCGACATCCGCAAGGAGCTGTGAGGCGATGAGCCGGGACAAGCGCACCCTTGAATTCTACGTGCTGGCCGCCTTCTTCGCCCTTTTCGTGCTGTTTCTCTACGGCCCGCTCTCGGCGATCCTGATCCTGTCCTTCCAGGGCGAGAATGGCGGGCTGACCTTTCCGCTGAACGGCGTTTCGCTGCACTGGTTCGCCAATCTGTTCGAACGCCAGGCGGTCGGCGATTTCGGCGGCAGCTTCAAGCGCTCCTTCATCCTTGGCCTGATGGTGATGATCGTCACCGTCGGCGTGTCGCTGCTTGCCGGTCTGGCCTTCCGGCAAAAATTTCGCGGCGCCACCGCATTGTTCTATCTGGCAGTCGCCAGCCTGGTCGTGCCGTCGATCATCATCTCGCTCGGCATCGGCGTCGTCTTCCAGCAGATCGGCTTTCGTCCCGCCTGGTACACCTCTGCTTTTGGTGCCCATCTGACCTGGACCTTGCCTTTCGGCGTGCTGATCATGTTCGCGGTCTTCAACCGGTTTTCGCCGGCCTATGAGGAAGCCGCGCGGGACTTGGGCGCGACCTCCTGGCAGACCTTCGCGCATGTCGTGCTGCCGATGATCGCGCCCAGCCTGATCGGTGTCGGCCTGTTCGGTTTCACCCTGTCCTATGACGAGTTCGCCCGCACCCTGATGACCTCGGGCACGTTCAACACGCTGCCGCTCGAAATCTACGGCATGACGACGAATGTGACGACGCCGGTGCTCTATGCGCTGGGCACCGTGACCACGGTATTTTCCTTCCTGGTGATTTTGGCGACGCTCGGCGCAATCGCCTATGTCGGCGGCCGTCGGCCGCGAGCTTGAGAGAACCGCAGTGCAGATCCTCGTCGTCAATCCGAACACCACCGCCAGCATGACCGAAACCATTGCAGCGGCGGCGCGGCTCGTCGCCGCCGCCGGAACGGACATCGTCGCCGTCACCTCGACGATGGGTCCGGTTTCGATCGAAGGCTACTACGACGAGGCGCTGGCCGTGCCGGGCTTGCTGGTCGAGATCGCCGACGGCGAACGCTCGGGCGCGCAGGCCGCGATCGTCGCCTGTTTCGACGACACCGGCCTCGATGCGGCGCGCGCCATGGCCAACATTCCGGTCATCGGCATCTGCGAGGCAGCGCTCAGCACGGCCTCGTTCATCGCCCAGCGCTTCACCGTCGTCACCACGACCGAGCGCTCGCGCGTGCCGGTCGAAGCGCTGGTGCAGCGCTATGGCATGGCAGGACGGGCACGCGTGCGCGCTGCCGACATTCCGGTTCTTGCGCTCGAAGACCCAACCTCCGATGCGATCCTGAAGCTGCGCGGCGAGATCGCGCGCGCGCTCGACGAGGATCGCGCCGAGGCCATCGTGCTTGGCTGTGCCGGCATGGCCGATCTCGCCGCCGCGCTGCGGCGGGAGTTCGGCGTTCCGGTCATCGACGGCGTCGGCGCCGGGGTCAAGCAGGCCGAGGCACTGATCGCGCTTGGCCTGTCGACGTCCAAGCGTGGCGCCTATGCAAACCCGCTGGCAAAGCCCTATCTTGGCGCATTGAAGTCCTTCGCCCCCGGTACCGTAGCCACCGAGTGAGGCAATGCGCCGAACGATCAGAACGCTCGCACTTGAAGACGTAAAAATCCTTGTCGACTGGGCGGCAGCGGAGGGCTGGAATCCCGGTGTTGGCGATGCCGTGGCGTTCCATGCGGCGGATCCAGAGGGCTTCATCGGCGCCTTTGTCGATGGCGAGATGGTGGCCGGTATTTCGGCCGTCGCCTATGGCGACGATTTCGGCTTCATCGGTCTCTACATCTGTCGGCCGGACAGGCGCGGTGAGGGCCATGGCAAGGCGGTCTGGGATGCCGGCATGGCGCGGCTCGGCGACCGTACGGTCGGCCTCGATGGTGTCGTCGAACAGCAGGCCAATTACCGCAGCATGGGTTTTGCGCCGGTCTACCGGACAATCCAGTTCGTCGGATCGCCGAACGCTCCGGCAGAAGCCGACAGCGACATTTGCGTCATAGGCCCGGAAGCCGATATCCTGGTCTACGACAACCGGTTCTTTCCCGCTCCGCGGCGATCCTTCCTGGAACACTGGCTCCGCCCGCCGCACATCGCGCTGGCGATCGTCAGGGATGGCGCCATCGAGGGATACGGCGTCGCCCGCCGCTGCCGGGACGGCTGCAAGATCGGGCCGCTTTTTGCCAACAGCCTGGACGCGGCAAGCCGCCTGTTCGCGGCACTCGCCAACGCTTCCGGACCTGGAAACATCCATCTCGACGTTCCCGAGACCAGCGGACAATTTGCAGCTCGGCTGACGTCCGCCAGCCTTCAACCCGGCTTCGAGACGGCTCGAATGTACAGGGGAAAAGCGCCGCAGCTCACGCAGTCGGGTGTCTTTGCGATCACGACCCTGGAGCTTGGTTGACCGGACGGCCCTAATACAGCGGCTTGGCCATGTGCCGGGGCGCTGGCCATTCGGTCGTGATCCCGGGCTGCACCGGCCGCTCGAGATAGGTCGACAGAACCACATAGCTTCGCGTCGAGGTCACGCCAGGCGTTTCGTAAAGCCGCGACAGCAGGCCTTCGAGCGCCCGTGTGTCCTCGGTGCGGACCTTGATCAGCATGCATGTGTCGCCGGCCACCGAATGGATCTCCTCGACTTCGGGATGCTCGGAGATCGCCATCAGTTCGGGGGTTTTTCCCCAGCCCTTGGTGTCGATGTGCACGAAGGCAAGCAGCGGCTTGCGCACCGCCTTGGGATCGATGATCGCCGCGGTGTTGCGAATGGCGCCGCTGCGCCGAAGCCGCTTCACCCGTTCATGCGCGGCCGGCGGCGACAGGCCGACACGATCACCGAGTTCGGCATAGCTGACCGTGGCGTCGTCGACCAGAACGCCTAATATTTTTCGGTCAATCGCGTCAACATCGCGGGCAGCAGGCCTGTTCTGCGGAATGCCATCTGTTTCTTCATCCATGGTGAAATTCCTTATTGATACAGAATTTAATACGGCGATTATCGGCATATGTCGAACAGTGATCAAGTCGCAACATTGACGGGAAGGCCGCCTATCCCGGCGCTCGCCTATCTCTTGACCGGATGCATCGCGGTGATCGGCTCGAACTCGCTGGTTCTCGGTCCGATAGCGCCGGCGGTGGCCGCGTCGTTTGCGACGAGCGTGCCGGCCGTCATGATCGCGTCCGCTGCGTTCGGGCTTGGCACGTCGGCAAGCGCCTTGTTCCTGGCCCGCCATATCGATCGGCTTGGCGCCCGCCGCATGCTGCAAGGGGCGTTGCTGCTGCTGGCGGTCGCGCTTCTCGCCAGCGCCGCCGCGCCGACGGTAACGATGCTGGTTACGGCCCAGCTTGTGGCGGGCATCGCCGCCGGTATCGCCATGCCGGCAATCTATGCCAGCGCCGCGGCGATCGCGCCGCCTGGCCGCGAAAGCGGAACCATCGGCGTCGTGCTGACCGGATGGACCCTGAGCATGGTCGCCGGCGTCTCATTGTCGGCGGTGCTTGCCGACCTCGTCCATTGGCGCGCCGTTTTCGCAGCGGTTGCGGTGCTTGCGGCGCTCGCGTTAACCGGCCTTACGCTGACATCGTTGAGCGACGTCAGGAAAAGCGGCCCGGCGCCGACGCCGCTCGGCGCCTTGGCCGTTCCCGGCATAGTGCCGCTCCTGGTCGCCTGCGGCGCCTTCATGACCGCCTTCTACGGCGTCTATGGCTATCTTGGCGATCACCTTCACAACGGCTTGGGACGGCCGGTCAGCGCCAACGGCTTGGCGGCGCTCGCCTATGGCGCCGGCTTCGGCATGGCGGCACTGCTTGACGGCGTGATCGATCGACTTGGCGCGCGACGCGTCATGCCGTTCGCCTATCTCCTCGTCGCGGCCGTCTACGTCGCGCTCGCCGCGGCAGGCAGTAGTTTCCATCTGACCATCGCGATGGTCGCGCTCTGGGGTCTTGCCAATCATTTCGGGCTGAACGTCCTGGTGATGCGCCTCTCGGCGCTCGATCCGGCGCGGCGCGGCACGATCATGGGCCTGAACAGCGCAGTGACCTATCTCGCGGTGTTTGTCGGCACTACCGCCTTCGGTCCGCTCTATTCCAGCTTCGGCTTTGCGGCATCGGCAATGGTCGCCGCGCTGCTCATGCTGGTTGCCGCTGCGGCGGCGGCGTGGCATTCGCCGCGGCCCGTGTAGTCGCGGAGCCACGCGGCGGCAGAGCTTGCGCTCCCGTCCTTTCCTTCGATAAATGCAAATGAAAGTGCCACGGGTCCGGAAGCGCTGTATACCGGTATCCGGCTGTGAGCCTGTCTGGACAAGCGATGAACATGACGCTTGAAACCACCGCCGACCCTTCGCCGAAAGAACTCGCTTTCCTCGGGGAGCGGCTCAGCGCGTTCAACGACAGCGAAGTCGGTCCGGCCAACAGGAAGGTGCTCGCCGTGTTCCTGCGCGACGAGCACCGTGCGGTTGTCGGCGGCATCTCGGGATACACCGCCTGGGGCTGGCTCTATGTGCAGTGGCTGTGGGTTGATGAGCGGCTGCGCGGCCGGCGCATGGCCGGCAGGATGCTGGACGCAGCCGAACAGGAGGCCGTCGCACGCGGCTGTCATGGCGCCTTGATCGACACCTTCAATCCCCGGGCGGCCAAGGCCTATGAGCGTCAGGGGTATCGGCTGTTCGGCGTGCTTCCCGATTTTCCCGCCGGTCGCAGCCGCGTCTTCCTGCAGAAGAAACTGCTGGCTTGATCAGCCGGCAAGGCGTCCGCCGCGCATCGGCTGTGGCACACCGGTGGTGGTCGGAAAACTGATCGGCAGGCCCCTGAGCACGCGAACCGCCAGGAAGGCAAAGCACTCCGCCTCGACCGCGTCACCCTTCCAGCCGAGCGCCTCCGCCGGCACCGCTTCGACACCAGCGCGGCTGGCGAGCATGGCCATGATCGTCGGGTTGTGGCGGCCGCCGCCGCTGACCACCAGCCGCTTCGGCCGGTGCGGCAGGAGGTCGAGCGCCTTGCCGGCGGCCGCAGCGGTGAAGGCCGTCAGCAGTGCGGCGCCATCCTCAGCGTTCATCCCGTCCGCCATGGCTGCGCCGAAATCGAACCGGTCAAGCGACTTTGGATAGGGCTTGGCCAGGTAGGGATGCTGCAGGAGCTTGGCCAGCCGGTCTTCGTCGACGGTGCCGGTCCGCGCCAGCGCGCCGTCGCGGTCCATTTCGCCCAGCCCTTTCGCCTTGATGAAATCGTTCAGCGGCGCATTGGCCGGTCCGGTGTCGAAAGCGACGACATTGTCCTTGCCGTCCCACCAGGTGATGTTGGCGACGCCGCCGAGATTGAGAACCGCGGTGTCGCCGCTGATATCGGCGTCGCGCAGCAGCGCGGCGTGATAGGCGGCCGACAGCGGCGCCCCTTGCCCGCCGGCGCGCATGTCGGCCGAACGGAAGTCATAGGCGACCTTGGTCCCCAGGATTGCATGCATCAACGCCCCATCGCCGAGCTGGCGGGTCTGGCCGAGCCGGCCGGATTGCGGGGCGCGATGCAGCACGGTCTGGCCATGGAAGCCGACGACGCCGATATCGGCCATCGTCAGCCCGTAGCTTTCGACCAGGTCCCTGACGGCCGCTGATTGGGCGCGCGTCAGCGCTTGTTCAGCTTCGCGAAAGATCGCCGGCTCCGGTCCGGCAAAATTCCACGCCCTGGCCTGATCCAGCGTCTCCTCCAGCAGCGTCCGGATCGAGCCGGGGTAAGGCGCCAGCGTATAGGTGCCGAAATCCGCGATCCGCTCGCCGTCGGTCTTGATCAGCGCAACATCGATATTGCCGTCCAGCACGGTGCCGGTCATCAGCCCGACGGCCCAGATTGGTTCGCCACTTTTCGCAATCATCATTTGTTAGGCTCCGTTGACGCGATCGCCGACCGATGGGCGAATCTCGATAATCCCGCTGTCGAAATGATGTGTCGGATGGATCCGTTTGGTGAGCAAGGTCCCACGCCCTGCCTTTGTCGAAGTCGATCCGCCCTGTATACTGGTATACCGGTATCCAGGGTCACAGCGTCTTTTCGCCGATCGCCTTTCGCAAAAACCCGCCCGCATTGTCGAGCGCCTTGCGTGCCTCTTCGATGCCCATCCCGGTGATTGTCACCAGTATCGCCAGCTTGACGTCTTTGCCGGTCTGGTCGAGCGCCCGTCGAGCCTGCTGCGCTGTGCAGCCCGTGGTCTGCATGACGATCCCGACCGCCCTGGCGACAAGCTTCTTGTTGCTGGGATTAAGGTCGACCATCAGGTTCTGATAGCTCTTGCCGATCCGGATCATGCTGGCTGTCGTCAGCATGTTGAGAACCAGCTTTTGCGCGGTTCCCGACTTCAGCCGGGTCGAGCCGGCGAGAACCTCGGGGCCGACAAGCGGAGAGATGGCGATATCGGCAATGCCGGCAATGACTGAACTGGGATTGCAGGAAAGCGCCACGGTCGTTGCTCCCACCTGCCTTGCATAGGTCAAGCCGCCGATGACGTAGGGTGTGCGGCCGCTGACCGCGATGCCGACCACCACATCGTCGGCGGTCAACTTGATGTCCTGCAGTGCCTTGATGCCTTGTTGCGGATCGTCCTCGGCGCCTTCCACAGCCCGCACCAGCGCATTCGGGCCGCCCGCGATCAGGCCGAGCACCATGTCCTCGGGCACGCCGAATGTTGGCGGACACTCCGAGGCGTCGAGGACCCCCAGCCGGCCGCTCGTGCCGGCGCCCATATAGACAAGCCGCGCGCCTTTTTGAAACGCATTAACGATCCGGTCTACCGCGGCAGCAATTTCCGGAATGACCTTCTCGACGGCGGCCGGAACGCCGCTGTCCTCGTCATTGATCAGGCGCAGGATCTCGATGGTCGGCAGCAGGTCGATATCCATCGTCCTCGGGTTCCGATCCTCGGAAACCAACCGTTCCAGCTCCGCCATCAACTCCTGTTCGTTCATCCGCCTGCTTTCAAACTTCTTGCCATCGGTAACAAGTAATGTGATGCGGCGCCGGGCGTTGACCAGTACCAGCGACTGGCATCGACAGGCTCGCCAGCGAAACAAATGTTGACAACATCATCTGTTGTTGGTCAAAGTTCAGCATGAATTGCGCGGACCGGGGTGAGGCGATGGACGACCTTGGAGCACAGGAACAGGCAGTGCTGGATCTGATCGCGGCGAACCCGTTCGCCGGCCAGCAGGATATAGCGACCGCGCTCGGCATTGCCCGCTCGACCGTCGCGGCCCACATCGTGCAGCTCGTCAACAAGGGCTACATTCTTGGCCGTGGCTATGTGCTGCCGGCGTCCAAGCGTATGATCTGCATCGGCGGCGCCGTCCTCGACCGCAAGTACCACGCCAGGAAGGATCTGATCTTGGGGACGTCGAACCCGGTCGACGGCTATCGCAGCTTCGGCGGCGTCGCCCGCAACGTCGCCGAGAACCTTGTCCGCCTCGGCGTCGACATAAGCTTCGTCTCGATTGTCGGCGACGACGAGACCGGCCGCTCGCTGGTGCGGCATCTGCGCGACCTCGGCGCCGACGTCAGCCAGGTCATCACGTCAACGGAGCGGCCGACGGCGGAATATGCAGCGATCCTCGACCTCAACAACGATCTCGTGCTCGGCATCGCCGACATGGAGATCTTCGATCTGTTTTTGCCATCCTGTCTCGACCGTTTCTGGCCGCATCTGGCTTCGGCGAATTGGGTGTTCATCGACTGCAACCTGCCGGCCGCGACGATCGCAGCGCTGATGTCACGCAAGCAGGGCGCGCGCTTCAAGCTCGCCGTCGACACAGTGTCGTCGCCGAAATCGGCACGCCTGCCCAAGGACCTGTCCGGCATCGACCTTTTGTTCACCAACCATGACGAGGCCAATACGATGCTTGGCATCACCGATGCCGACAAGCGGCTGAAGCCGAAAGAGGCCGCGGCGGCGCTGCGCGCGGCCGGCGCCAGCGAGGTGATCGTGACCATGGGCGCGCACGGATTTGCGGTCGCGACCGAAGGCGGCGTGGCAACGATGCGTTCCGTCCCGGCCCGCGCCGTCGACATCACCGGAGCCGGCGACGCAATGATTGCCGGCACCATGTACAAGGTGCTTTCGGGCGATCCCGTGCTCGACGCGGCGCGCACCGGGGCGCTGCTCGCCACGCTGACCACCGAGAGCGAATCCAGCGTCCACCCCGATCTGTCGCCGCGCTTCCTCACCGCCGGCATGTACCGCATTCCCGCCTGAAGCCAGACGACCCTGAACGCGAGTCGAACCCTGAAAGCGAAACGACGATGAAACCTTCCCTTCTCCATCTGAACGACGAAGTCGCTGCAGCACTTCGTGAAGGCCGCGCGGTGGTGGCGCTGGAATCGACGATCATCACCCACGGCATGCCCTATCCGGCCAATCTGGAGACTGCCCGCAGCGTCGAGATCGTGGTGCGTAAGAATGGCGCCGTGCCCGCCACCATCGCGGTGGTTGCCGGCAAGATCAAGGTCGGGCTCGATGACCGCGAGCTGGAGCAGCTGGCAGCGGCAAAGGACGTGGTCAAGGCGTCCGGGCGCGACCTCGCCGCCATCATGGTGAGCGGCGGCTCGGCCGGGACGACGGTCTCGGCGACGATGCGGATCGCTGCATTGGCTGGCATCGGTATTTTCGCGACCGGCGGCGTCGGCGGCGTGCATCGTGGCGCCGAGGCCACGTTCGATATTTCGGCCGACCTGACCGAACTCGGCCAGACCGGCACGACCGTCGTCTGCGCCGGCGTGAAATCGATCCTCGATATTGCAAAAACGCTGGAATATCTGGAGACCCAGCGCGTGCCGGTGATTGCCTACCAGAGCGACGACTTTCCGGCTTTTTATACGCGCTCCAGCGGACTTAAAGCCGATCACCGCCTCGATACGCCGCAGGACATTGCGCGGGCCATGCTGCTGCACGAGCAGATCGGCTCGGGCACAGGCATCCTCGTCGCCAACCCAATTCCGCAAGTGGATGCGCTCGATCCGGCCTTCATCGACGGCACGATCAGGGCAGCGGTGGCGGAAGCCGAAGAACGCGGCATCGGACGCAAGGAGCTGACGCCGTTCCTGCTCGCCCGCATCAACGAGCTTTCGCAAGGCCGCAGCCTGAAGGCCAACATCGCGCTGGTCCGCAACAACGCCGCGCTTGCCGCTCGCATCGCCGTGGCGCATGCGGGATTGAAGGACATGAAATAGCGGAACTGCCGGCCACAATCGCTGACCTGTCCAGCCGCTTTCCAGCCGCGACAGGAGTTCGGCAACCCTCTGGAACATGGGGCTCATTCGTCCGCCCTGGGAGCCTCGGTCTCGGCGCGAACCAGCTTGATGTCGGCGCCCGCGGCCCAAGCGCCGATATCTTCCCGGCGCAATGCCGCCGCCATCATGTCCGGAAACAAATCCGGCGTGCAGGCGAAGACCGGAATGCCAAGTGCGGCAACCGAAACTGCCATTTGCCGGATCATGGCCGGGCCGGCCTTGGTCGGTCAGTGCCAGAAGCACGACGACATTGATGCCGGATCGAACCAGCGCCGCCAGCCGCCGCAGCAATTCCTGGCCATTGCCGCCCTCGTAGAGATCGGTCACCAGCACCAGATGCGACTTGGTTGGCCGCTCGATACGGTCGGCGCAATTCAGACTGGCCCCGCCCTGCACGATGGCTGCTTCAGCAGGCCTTTTTTGCCCTCTCAAGGTGATTTGAACGCTGCGGCGCTTGACTCTTGCGGCACCTTGTGAAAAATTTTGCATCAACTGATAAAAATATCTTAGGGCGGAAATGGTTGGTTTTGGAAACGGCCTCCTGCGCGACGATGAAACCAGTATGGCGACGCGCGCCGCCTGGCTCCATTATGCTGGCGGGCTGACCCAGTCGGAGGTTGCCAAGCGGCTTGGCCTGACCAGCCTCAAGGCGCATCGCCTTATCACCAAGGCCAATCAGGAAGGGCTGGTCAAAGTCTATATCGACGGCGAAGTGTCGGAATGCGTCGCGCTTGAAGACGATTTGTCCAGCCGCTACGGCCTCGATTATTGCGAGGTCGTTCCCGACTTCGATGGCGAGGACTTGCCGCTCAAGGCGCTCGGCATCGCCGGCGCGCAGTTCCTCAAGCGTGAGATCGAACGCGGCGAGGATACGCTGATCGGCGTCGGCCATGGCCGCACGCTCGCCGCCTGCGTCGAATATCTGCCGCGCATATCGGCCGAAAAGACCCGATTCGTCTCATTGCTCGGCGGCCTGACGCGCAAGTTCTCGGCCAATCCGCACGACGTCATTCACCGCCTGGCCGAACGGACCGGCGCCGAAGCCTATGTGATGCCGGTGCCGATGTTCGCCAACACGGTCGAGGATCGAACCGTGCTGCTCGGGCAGAAGGGCATCAGCGAGGTTTTTGATCTCGGCAAGTCCGCCGACCTGCTCATCGCCGGCATCGGCACTGCCGAGCGCGAGGCGTCGCTGGTCGCCACCGGCATGATCGAGAAGGGCGAAATGGAGGAGATCCGCCGCAACGGCGGAGTCGGCGAGCTGCTCGGCCATTTCTTCGATGACGCTGGAAAGGCGGTCGAGACGACGCTTTCCAACCGGGCGCTGGCACTGGCGCGCGAAGACATCAGCAATCGCAGGATTGTCGCCGTTGCCGGCGGCAAGGTGAAGGTTCGTGCCATCAAATCGGTGTTGGAGGGCCGCTATCTCAAGGGCCTGGTCACCGATGAGCGGACGGCGCGAAAACTCGTGGAGCAGACGCCGGTCGGGTAGCCGGCAGCCATTCGATTGAAACTACCCTGTGGAGGAGAAGACAAATGCATGAGAAAGAAAAAGACCTGATCGACGCGTTCCTGCGCGGACAAGTCGATCGTCGTGGGCTGATCAAGGGCCTTGGCGCGATGGGCCTTGCCGCCGGCACGGCCGGAACGCTGCTCAATCTGGGGCAGACCCGAGCGCTGGCGGCTGACTTCGACTGGCAGGCGCACAAGGGCAAGACCATCAAGCTCTTGCTCAACAAGCATCCTTACGCGGATGCGATGATCGCCAACCTTGAAAACTTCAAGAAGTTGACCGGCATGGAAGTCGTCTACGACGTCTTCCCGGAAGATGTCTATTTCGACAAGGTCACCGCTGCGCTGTCGGCCAGCTCGCCTGAATACGATGCCTTCATGACCGGCGCCTACATGACCTGGACCTACGGCCCGGCCGGCTGGATCACCGACCTCAACGAATGGATCAAGGATCCGACCAAGACCAATGTGAACTATGCCTGGGACGACTTCCTGCCCGGCGTCAGGAAGTCCTGCGCCTGGAACGGTCAGCCTGGCGGCGTGCTCGGTTCCGACGACGCCAAGCAGTGGTGCATTCCGTGGGGCTTCGAACAGAACAACATCACCTACAACAAGGGCATGTTCGACAAGGTCGGGGTCAGTGTCCCCGGCAATATGGACGAGATGGTCGCTACGGCGGCCAAGCTCACCAAGGATGTTGGCGGCGGCGTCTACGGCATCGGCGTGCGCGGTTCGCGCTCCTGGGCGACGATCCATCCCGGCTTCCTGTCGGCCTATGCCAACTTTGACCAGAAGGACCTGAATGTCTCGGCCGACGGCAAATTGTCGGCCGCCATGAACACCGCCGAATCCAAGGCCTTCCACAAGCAGTGGGTCCAGATGATTCAGGAGAGCGGCCCCAAGGACTGGTCGACCTACACCTGGTATCAGGTCGGCACCGATCTTGGCGCCGGCGCCTCGGCGATGATCTTCGACGCCGACATCCTCGGCTACTTCATGAATGGCGGCGACAACAAGATGGCCGGCAAGCTCGCCTTCTCCGCCTTCAAGGCCAATCCCGCCGCCAAGGCTCCGACGCCCAACATCTGGATCTGGTCGCTGTCGATGTCCAATTTCTCGAAGGACAAGGACGCCACCTGGTACTTCATGCAATGGGCATCCGGGCCCGAGCATGCACTGTTCGGCGCGACTGAGATGGACTTCGTCAATCCGGTGCGTCAGTCGGTCTGGAACGACCAGATGTTCCGCGAGAAGCTGAACAAGAGCTATCCGGGCTATGTCGAGATGTTCGACGTCTCGGCGCCGGGCGCCAGCATCAAGTTCACCCCGCAGCCGCTGTTCTTCGATCTGACCACCGAATGGGCGGCGACGCTGCAGAAGATGGTGGCCAAGGAAGTGCCGGTCGACGAAGGCCTCGACATGCTGGCCACCAGCGTCGACGGCCAGCTCAAGGAAGCCGGGCTCGGCTGAGTCCTGGCGGCCGGCCGGCCCGCTGCTGCGGGCCAGCCGGCCATTCCACTGCGAAGCGGCGCCTGGAGCATCGGACCCAAACCGGTTTTGGGAAATTCCGATGCTCAAACACTGGCGGTGCCGCCACTCGCCCAACCGGCCGCCTAGCTCCCTGGGCGGCCGGCAGGGCGAAGCAACAGAGATGACGGGTGAGCCACGATGACTACGGCGACAATGCAAAGAAACAGGCCTTCCGGCTTCAGGATCAGCAAGAAAGTGCTGCCCTATGTGCTCAGCCTGCCGGCCTTGCTCGTCTGCATCGGCATCCTGATCCCGTTCTTCACATCGGTCGTCTACTCGTTCCAGCGCTACCGGCTGAGCCAGCCCTGGGCGCGGCAGTTCAACTGGGGCGACAACTACATCTCGTTTTTCACCGACCCGAGGTTCTGGAACACGCTGGAGATATCGCTGCTCTATGCCGGCATCACCGTGCTGCTTGAACTGCTTCTCGGTCTCGGCATCGCCATGCTGCTGCAGAAGCGCTCGACGCTGAACAACTTCATCTCGATCATGCTGTTGATGCCGCTGATGACGGCGCCGGCGCTTGCCGCGCTGATGTGGAAGCTGATGACCAATCCCGGCTTTGGCGTGCTGAGCTACCTCGCCAGCCTGATCGGATTGCAGGATTTCCGCTGGGCTTCGTCGCCGTCGACCGCGCTTTTCACGGTGGTGCTTGTCGATATCTGGGTCTACACGCCCTTCATCATGATCCTGCTGCTTGCCGGCCTGCGCAGCCTGCCGACGCAGCCCTTCGAGGCGGCGGCACTTGACGGCGTGCCGCGGAGTTTTGTGTTCTTCCGCATCACCTTGCCGATGCTGACGCCCTACATCCTGACGGCGACGCTGTTTCGCCTGCTGGATTCCATCCAGCAGTTCGACATCATCTATGCCATGACCCAGGGCGGTCCGGGCGACACGCTGACCGTCTTCCAGGTCGAGGCCTATCTCAATTTCTTCCAGTCGACCAATGTCGGCCGCTCGGCGGCGCTGATGATCATCCTGTGGGCGATCACCTATTTCCTCTCCAACATCTTCATCAAGAACTGGCTGCGGCTGCGCGAACGCGCCCGCGGCCTGGCATAGGAGGCCGGGATGGAACACACCTCGCTTCTCGAACGCATCCTGCGTGGCATAGCCCTCACGTTGGTCGTGCTCTTCTTCATGTTCCCGATCGTCTGGATCCTCATGATGTCCTTCCAGACCAACGAGACCATCCTGCGGATTCCGCCGCAGCTTGTCTTCAAGCCGACGCTGGCCAACTACACCGCGCTGATCACCGGCAAGCTGACCACGGCGGCCGGCACGCTCGACATCGCCTTCATGCGCAACCTGTGGAATTCGGTGTTCCTGTCGGTCACCTCGGTCGCCGTCGCGCTGCTGCTCGGCGTCCCCGCCGCTTACGCCTTTGCCCGGCATAAATTCCGCGGCTCGGAGGACATCGCCTTCACGCTGCTGTCGTTCCGGTTCGCGCCGGCGCTGCTGGTGCTGCTGCCGCTCACCCTCTATTTCCAGAAGCTTGGACTGGCCAACACCTATATCGGGCTGATCTGGGTCTATCAGCTGATCTGCCTGCCGCTGATCCTGTGGATCGTGCGCGGCTATTTCGAGGACATCCCGGCCGATATCGAATACGCCTATCGCATTGCCGGCCATTCCTGGTTCGCCACCTTCCGCAAGATCGCGCTGCCGCTCGCCGGCCCCGGCATCGCGGCTGCCGGCCTGCTAGCCTTCATCTTCGCCTGGAACAATTTCATCTTCGCGCTCGTGCTCGCTTCGGCCGACAAGCAGCCAGTGACGGTCGGCGCGCTCGCCTTCATCACCTCCTCCGGCATCCAGTACGGCCAGATCTCGGCAGCGATCGTGCTGTCGATCACCCCGACGCTGGCGCTCGCCCTTTACGCGCAGCGCTATCTCGTCGAAGGCCTGTCGCTCGGTGCGGTGAAAGGATAGCTCCCGATGGCCAGCCTCGAATTGCGAAATGTCGTCAAGCGCTACAAGAGCCAGACTGTGCTCGACAATCTGTCGTTGAGCGTCGCCGACGGCGAAACCCTGGTCCTGTTCGGACCGTCCGGCGCCGGCAAGACGGTGCTGCTGCGGCTCGTCGCCGGCGTCATCGACCCTGATGAGGGAAAAATCTTCATCGGCGGCGAGGACATGACCGATCTTGACGCCGAGTTCCGCGGCGTCGGCATGGCATTCCAGAATTTCGCGCTGTTTCCGCACATGACCGCCTTCGACAACATCGCCACGCCGCTTCAGGCCAAGCGATCGTCGCAAAGCGCGATGAAGGCGGGTGTCGAGAGCGTCGCCAAGCTGCTGAAGATCGGCCACGTGCTCAGCCACAAGCCAAGGGCGCTGTCCAACGGCCAGAAGCAGCGCACCGCGCTCGCCCGCGCTCTGGTCGGCTCGCCGCCGGTGCTGCTGCTCGACGACCCGCTGCGCAACGTCGATGCCAAACTGCGCTTCGAGATGCGGCTCGAACTGCCGAGGCTGCTGGCAGATCGCGGTGCGACCGTCGTCTACGTCACCCAGGACTACAAGGAGGCCATGGCGCTCGGCGATCGCATCGCGGTGATGTCGCAAGGCGTCATCAAGCAGCTCGGCACGCCCGAGCAGATCTATCGCGAGCCGGCCAACATCGAGATCGCGCGGCTGTTCGGCGATCCGACAATCAACCTGCTCGACGTCAAGCCGTCGCGCGATGCCAAGGGCATCTATGTCGGTCTGTCGAATGTCCAGGTCCATCTGACCGGCGCCTATGACGCCACGGTCGGCCGCGATTGCGTGATCGGCTTGCGGCCCGAAGCGCTGCGCTTCGTCGACGAAGGATCACCCGCGGCCATTCCGGTGACCGTCGAGGCGGAGACGCCGCTCAACGAAAAGATCGTCACGCTGGTGCGCACCGTGCGCGGCCGCGAAATCCTGGTCTCCCGGCCGGCCGGAACAGCGGGTCAAACCGAGGGCAGGGCCCATATCGCCGTCGACGGCAAAAGCGCCCTGTTGTTCGATCGTGCCAGTGGCGACCGTATCGGCTCGAAAAACGTCGTCAATTTGCGCAGCGGAGAAGCGGCATGAGCCAGAGCGCACTCACCATTTCCGGCGTCGACAAATTCTACGGCCCGATCGACCGAGGTGTGCACGCCGTTCAGAATCTGACGATAGAAATCGACAAGGGCGAGATCGTCGCACTGCTCGGCTCGTCCGGCTGCGGCAAGACCTCGACATTGCGCATGATCGCCGGCTTCGAAGAGGTCTCGCGCGGCAACATTTCGGTTGCCGGCCGCAAGGTGCATACGCTGCCGCCGGTCAAGCGCAATGTGGCGATGGCGTTCGAGGGCTATTCGCTGTATCCGCCGCTGACCGTGCGCGAGAACATGGCGTTCGCCCTGAAAGCCGCCAGGCTGCCGAAAAGTCAGGTCGACGAGAAAGTTGCCAGCATCGCCAAGCTGCTCGAGATCGAGGACATTCTTGAGCGCTATCCGAGTTCCATCTCCGGCGGCCAGCAGCAGCGCGCCAGCCTCGGCCGGGCACTGATCCGCGAGGCCGACCTGCATCTGCTGGACGAACCGATGGGCCAGCTCGAGCCGCAGCTTCGCGCGGTGCTGCGCGGCCGCATCAAGCACTTCATCAAGGAGCGCGGCTTGACCGCGATCCTGGTCACCCACGACCAGACCGAGGCCAATGCATTGGCCGACCGGATCGCGGTGATGGAAGGCGGCGTGCTGCAGCAGTTCGATACGCCCGATATGCTCAAGCAGCGGCCGGCCAACCTGTTCACCGGCACGTTTGTCGGCGAGCCGCCGATGAATGTCTTCGAGGCCCATGTCGGCACGGCTGCCGACACGATCAATCTGCGGCTGCCCGACGGGCTTTCACTCGACTATGACAAGGACGCGTTCAGCGGCTCGGTTCGCGACGAATTGCTCAAACGGCAGCGGGTCGTCATCGGTGTCAGGCCCTATGCGGTTCGCCGCTCGAAGGACGGCGTGCCGGCGACGGTTTCGGCCAACCAATGGCTCGGCGACCAGACCCATATCGCGGCGGATTTCGCCGGCGGCTCGCTGGTCCTGGTCGAACACGACCGGACCCGCCTGGAGCTTGGCGCGCCGATCAACATCAGCATCGATCCGAAAAACCTGCACGTCTTCGATCAGTCCAGCGGCATGGCCATTTCGCACGGCATGGAGCTTGCCTGATGCGGGATGTGCTGATCGGCATCGACGCCGGCACGTCTGTCATCAAATCCGTCGCCTTCGACACGGCGGGCCGGCAACTCGCGGCCGCGGCGGTGCCGAACCGGTACGAGACCTTGTCGGGCGGCGGCGCCGAGCAGGATCTGGCGCGCACCTGGGCCGATACCGCGACCACATTGCGCCAGCTTGCCGACAAGGTGCCGGACCTCGCCAGCCGCACCATTGCGGTCGCCGTGACCGGGCAGGGCGATGGCACCTGGCTGATCGACAAGGAGGGTGAGCCGGTCGCCAAGGGCTGGCTGTGGCTCGACGCGCGCGCCGCAGGAGTCGTCGAGGAGATCCGGGCGCGACCGGAGGATCGGCTCCGCTTCGAAAAGACCGGCAGCGGTCTGGCCGCCTGCCAGCAGGGACCGCAGTTCGCCTTCATGAAGCGCAACATGCCCGAAATGCTTGGCAAGGCGGCGACAGCATTCCATTGCAAGGACTGGCTCTATTTCAACCTGACCGGCGAACGCGCCACCGATCCGTCCGAGGGCACCTTCACCTTTGGCGACTTCCGCACTCGTGGCTATTGCGACGAGGTGCTTGAGGTGCTCGGCGTCGCCGATCTCAGGCATCTGCTGCCGCCGATCGTCGACGGCACCAGGCATAGCGCCGGCCTGTCGGCGGCGGCTGCCGAAGCGACCGGGCTGCTTTCCGGTACGCCGGTGGTGCTGGCCTATGTCGACGTGGCCTGCACCGCGCTCGGCGCCGGCCTGCTCGACCGCGAGCGCAAGCCTGGCTGCTCGATCATCGGCTCCACCGGCATGCATATGCGGCTTGCTCAGACGCCGGACGAGGTGCTGCTCAACGAGGCCAGGACCGGCTACACGATGACGATGCCGGCGCCCGACGTCTTTGCGCAGATGCAGTCGAACATGGCAGCGACGCTCAACATCGATTGGATCCTTAGCCTCGCCTCCGGCATACTCGCCTCGCAAGGCATCACCCGCAGCAATGGCGAGATGATCGCGTTGGTCGACGAATGGATATCGTCATCGGAGCCGGCCTCGCTGCTCTATCAGCCCTATGTGTCGGAGGCCGGCGAGCGCGGGCCGTTCGTCGATGCCAACGCCAGGGCCGGTTTCGTCGGCATCTCGTCGCGGCACGGTTATGCCGATATGGTTCGCGCTGTTTTTGAGGGGCTGGCATTCGCGTCGCGGGATTGCTACGCCGCCATGGGGCCGCTGCCGAGCGAAATCCGGCTGACCGGCGGCGCCGCCAGAAGCCCGGCTCTGCGCAAGATCCTCGGCGCTGTCGTCGGCGCCGACATTCGCACCAGCCAACGCGAGGAAGCCGGTGCCGCGGGCGCCGCGATGATCGCTGCGGTCTGCGTCGGCCAATACAGTTCGATGGACGAATGCGTCGGCGAATGGGTCACGCCGCTGCTGGGCGCGGCGGAACCGAGCGACCGAAAACTTGCCGCGATCTATGAGCGGGCGGTTCCGTCCTACACATTGGCGCATGAGGCGCTGCGGCCGGTCTGGCGGTCGATGGCCGCGTCCAGGGCAAACTGAGAAGTCGAGCATGCGTAAGAAGATTGCAATCATTGGCGACCGCTTCATGCTTCCCGAGGTCTTTCGCGAGAAAATCGAGAAGGCCTGCGGCGCCAATCTCGACGTTCGCACCCTTGAGGCGGCCTGGCCCGACGAGCCGATGGAATTCGGCAATGCAGCGCTCGGCCTCGACAAGGTGAAGGAGTATTTTGGCGATCCGGACGAGGTGGTCGATTTCATTGGCGACGCCGAGATCTTCGTCACCCAGCTTGCGCCGCTGTCCGAGACCATGATGCAGCGTCTGCCTGCGCTGAAGCTAGTTGCGGTCTCGCGCGGCGGCCCGATCAACATCGACATGGTTGCCGCCAGGGCCCACGGCATCACCGTCGTCAATGTGCCCGGCCGCAATGCAAGTGCTGTGGCCGAGTTCACCATCGGCGCGATCCTTGCCGAGACGCGGCTGATCCGGGTCGGGCACGAGGCCTTGCGCAAAGGGGAATGGCGCGGCGATCTCTACCGGGCCGACCGTACCGGCCGTGAGCTCAACGAAATGACCGTCGGCGTCATCGGCTACGGCAATATCGGCACCAAGGTTGTCCGCTTGCTGCGCGCCTTCGGCTGCCGCATCCTGGTCACCGATCCCTATGTGCAACTGAGCGCCGAAGACCGCAATGACGGCGTCGAACTGGTCGCGCTCGACGATCTCCTGTCCCGCTCCGATGTGGTCACGCTTCATCCCCGGGTGACCGAGGAAACCCGCGGCCTGATCAACAAGGACATCATCGCCCGGATGAAGCCGGGGGTGATCTTCGTCAACACCGCGCGCGGGCCGCTGGTCGATTACGACGCGCTCTACGATGCGCTGGTCTCAGGCCATATCGGCAGCGCCATGCTGGAGACGTTCGCGGTCGAGCCGGTGCCTGCCGACTGGCCGCTGCTGCAGCTTCCAAATGTCACGCTGACGCCGCATATCGCCGGCGCTTCGGTGCGCACGGTGACCTATGCGGCCGAGCAAGCGGCCGAAGAGGTGCGCCGCTTCATCGTCGGGCTCCCGCCGGTCAACCCGTGCTGAAGGTCGCGGCAGCCATGAAACGCAATCCAGGCATAGAGGATCCGGCGAGATGAGCGGCGCCACTGAAATCGTCGATCTGTTCGTCATCGGCGGTGGCGTCAATGGCGCCGGCATCGCGCGCGACGCAGTCGGCCGCGGGCTTTCCGTCATCCTGTGCGAAAAAGACGATCTCGCCGAAGGCACCAGTTCGCGATCGGGAAAGCTCGTCCATGGCGGCCTGCGCTATCTCGAATACTACGAATTCCGGCTGGTGCGCGAGGCGCTGATCGAACGCGAAGTGCTGCTTGAATCGGCTCCGCATATCATCTGGCCGATGCGCTTCGTGCTGCCGCACAGCCCGGACGACCGGCCGGCCTGGCTGGTCCGGCTCGGTCTGTTCCTCTACGATCATCTTGGCGGCCGCAAGCGGCTGCCGGGCACCCGCACGCTCAACCTGCGCACCGCGCCCGAAGGCGCACCGATCAAGGATGCGTTCAAGCGCGGTTTCGAATATTCCGATTGCTGGGTCGACGACGCCCGTCTCGTCATCATCAATGCGCTCGATGCTGCGGAACGGGGGGCCAGGATCTTCACCCGGACCGCCTGCACCGCCGCCCGCCGTGAAAACGGCCTGTGGTCGGTCGAGATGCGCGACAGCCGAACCGGCGTCAGAACCACAGTTCGGGCGCGTGCGCTGATCAACGCCGCCGGTCCCTGGGTCAACGACATCATCAACCGCGTGGCTGGTCAGAACTCCAAGCGGAATGTCCGGCTGGTCAAGGGCAGCCACATCGTCGTGCCGAAATTCTGGGAAGGGCGGCAGGCCTATCTGGTCCAGAACAGCGACAAGCGCGTGATCTTCATCAATCCCTACCAGAACGATCTGGCCCTGATCGGCACCACCGATATTCCCTATGATGGGCGGCCGGAAGACGTAGCGGCGGATGCCAGCGAGATCGACTACCTGATCAAGGTGGTCAACCGCTACTTCAAGCGCGAACTTGCCCGAGACGATGTCATCTACTCGTTCTCGGGTGTCAGGCCGCTCTATGACGACAACGCCGACAATCCGAGCGCGGTGACGCGCGACTATATTTTCGAACTCGACGCATCATCCGGGCAGGCGCCGCTGCTCTCCGTCTTCGGCGGCAAGATCACCACCTTCCGCAAGCTGGCCGAGCATGCGCTGGACCGGATCGCGCCGTTCTTTCCGAAAATGGGCAAGCCGTGGACGTCGAAAGGACATCTGCCGGGCGGCGATATCGCCGACGCCGACTTCGAGCAGTTTCTCGGCGACCTCGGCCGCGAATATCCCTGGATGCCGGCATCGCTGGTCAAGCAGTATGGCCGGCTCTACGGCACCAGGACGCGCGTTCTGGTCGGTGCGTCCAGGTCGCTCACCGAACTGGGCCGGTGCTTCGGCAAGGATTTTTTCGAACGCGAAGCCAGTTATTTGTTCGAGCATGAATGGGCGCTGACCGCTGCCGATATTCTCGAACGGCGCACCAAGCACGGCCTGCATCTGTCCGCCGCGGAAAGAGCCGCCTTCGAGGACTGGTGCGTTGGCCGACTGGTGAGGGCAGGCTGATGAGTTTTACGCTTTCCCTCAACACCAATCCGCTGGTCAACCGTTTTGCCGAACCGGACGATCTGATCGACGCGATCGCCTACGACATCGGCATCCGGGACGTGCAGCTCACGCATGAATTCGTCAATCCCGGCTGGCCGGCGGCGACGATCTCGAAATTCGTCCGCCTGTTCCGCACGGCGCTCGACCGCACCGGCGTGCGCGTGACGTCCGGGATGACCGGTCCTTACGGGCGGCTCAACCATTTCGGCCATCCCGACGCCGACGTGCGCCGCTACTACGTCGATTGGTTCAAGACCTTTGCCGACATTTCGGCCGAGCTCGGCGCCAGCGGCATGGGCACGCAGTTCGCGATCTTCACGCACCGGGATTTTGACGATCCCGAGCGTCGCGCGCGGCTTTTCGAGATCGCGCTGGAATGCTGGCGCGACGTCGCCGAGCACGCCAGGGCGGCCGGTTTGACCTATCTGTTCTGGGAGCCGATGTCGGTCGGCCGCGAATTCGGCCATACGATCGAGAGTTGCCGGGCCCTGCACAACGAGATCGAAGCGGCCGGCATGGCCATCCCGCTGAAGATGATGGTCGATATCGACCATGGCGACGTCACCTCGAGCAATCCGGACGACATCGACCCCTATGCCTGGGCCGAAGCCTTTCCCACGGTATCGCCGATCATCCACATCAAGCAGTCGTCGATGAACAAGGGCGGCCATTGGCCGTTCATCGCCGCCTACAACAAGGACGGCCGCATCACACCGGAAAAATTGTTGGAGACGGTTCGCCGCGGCGGCGGCGTCGACAACGAGATCTGCCTCGAATTGTCGTTCCGCGAACGCGAGCCGGTCGACCACAAGGTCGTCGCGATGATCCGCGAGTCGGTCGATTATTGGGCGCCGTTTATCGAGACCGGCAGGGCGGCACTCTCGCCGCGAGCAGGATAGATGAACAGGAGCCGATGCGGCTCCTGTTCAGAACCAGAATACGTCAGCCGAACTTCGGGTCGAGACTGCCCGACTTGTAGCGCTTGGCCATTTCCGAGACCGGCAGCGGCTTGATCTTGGGGGCGTTGCCGGCGGTGCCGAACTGCTCGAAGCGCTCTTTGCACAGCTTCCTCATCGCGGCCATTGCCGGCGTCAGATATTTGCGCGGATCGAACTCGCTCGGGTTCTCGGTCAGCACCTTGCGGATCGCGCCGGTCAGCGCCATGCGGTTGTCGGTGTCGATGTTGATCTTGCGCACGCCGTGCTTGATGCCGCGCTGGATCTCCTCGACCGGCACGCCCCATGTCGGCTTCATCTGGCCGCCATACTTGTTGATGATCTCCTGCAGCTCTTCCGGCACCGAGGACGAGCCGTGCATGACCAGGTGCATGTTCGGCAGGCGGCGGTGGATCTCCTCGATCACGTTCATGGCGAGCACCGCGCCGTCCGGCTTGCGCGAGAACTTGTAGGCGCCGTGGCTGGTGCCCATTGCGACGGCCAGCGCATCGACATGCGTGTCCTTGACGAACTGCACCGCCTGCTCCGGATCGGTCAGCAGTTGGTCGTGGCTGACGGTGCCCTCGACGCCGTGGCCGTCTTCCTGTTCGCCGCCGCCCATCTCCAGGGATCCGAGAACGCCGATCTCGCCTTCCACCGACACGCCGCCCCAATGCGCCATGTCGACGACGCGCCGCGTGATCCCGGAATTATAGTCGTAATCGGCCGGCGACTTGCCGTCCTCCTTCAGCGATCCGTCCATCATCACCGAGGTGAAGCCGTGCTGGATCGCGGTCACGCAGGTGGCTTCGTTGTTGCCATGGTCGAGATGCATGCAGACCGGGATATCGGGATGGATCTCGACCAGCGCGTCGATCAGCTTGGCCAGCACGACGTCGTTGGCATAGGCGCGGGCGCCGCGGCTCGCCTGCAGGATGACAGGCGATTTGGTCTCCTTGGCCGCCTCCATGATGGCAAGGCCCTGTTCCATATTGTTCATGTTGAAGGCAGGCACGCCATAGCCGTGTTCGGCGGCATGGTCGAGCAATTGTCTCAATGTGATGCGAGCCACCCAATGGTCTCCCGTATTTGGTTTCAAGCCTATGGTTTGCGAGCTGTCCGGTCGTCATTCAGCCCATTGATGCTTCTGGCCGGATTTCCGGAGAACCGCAACCTCTGGCCATGCCGGCGAGAGCAATTCTTGTTACAAGGCAGCGATCATAAGCAAGGAATATCCCAAAGAAACGTAACACCATCACAAAAAATATGGCATGCATGCGATTTTATCTGTTATAATAACTTCTATCAGCCGTTTCTGCCACGGCGGACGCGGCGACGCGAATTAAAGGAAACAGGCTGGACGATGAAGAGCGACGGCCGGCGGCAAGGCATCATGGATTTTCTGATGGACACCGGCACGGCCAGTGTCGATGACCTTGCCTCGCGCTTCGGCGTATCGAAGATGACCGTCCATCGCGACCTCGACGAACTCGAGGAAAGCGGCTTCCTGCGCAAGATACGCGGCGGCGCCTCGATTCAGCCGAGCGGCCTGTTCGAAAGTGATTTCCGCTACCGTCAGAAGCAGGCCGCCGAGGAGAAGCAGCGCCTGGCGGTTGCCGCCGTGGCTGTCATCGAACCGGGCCAGACGGTGATCATCGACGACGGCTCGACGGCGGGCGGCATTGCGCGCCACCTTGCGGATCTGCGCCCGCTGACCGTGATCTCCAACAATCTGGCCGTGATACAGGATCTGGCCGGCGTTGCCGGTATCACCCTGATCGCGCTCGGCGGCCAGTACAGCAAGAAATTCCACGGTTTCTTCGGCCTGCTTGCCGAGGACACGCTGAGATCGTTGCGCGCCGATGTCGCCTTCCTGTCGTCGTCCGCCATCCACGGCGTTTCCGCCTTCCACCAGGACCAGGAAGTGGTCCATACCAAGCGGTTGATGATGGCCGCGGCCGCCCGCAAATATCTGCTGGTCGATCACGGCAAGTTCGGCCGCACGGCCTTGCATTTCCTGACCGATCTCAAGGCGTTCGACGCCGTCTTCACCGGTCGAAAACTGGGGCCGCAGACACGCGAGGCGCTGGAAGGCGCCGGCGTTTCGCTGACACTGGTCGAGAAGGACTAGACCATGATCCCGAAAAGTGGGAACCGGTTTTCGGAAAAGATCATGGTCAAGGAAGAAGATAGAGTCCCATCCCGCCTCGCGGGATGGAACAGGCTCTAGAAGGAGGACGCGTGGCTTACTGGGTCGGCACAAGCTGGAAAATGAACAAGACGCTTGCAGAAGCGACTGACTTTGCCAGGGCGCTGGCGGGGTTCGTACCCGGTTTCGACGACCGTATCCAGCCCTTCGTCATCCCACCCTTCACGGCGGTTCGCGAGATCAAGAAGGCGCTGGCATCGACGCGGATCAAGGTCGGTGCCCAGAACATGCACTGGGCCGACGCCGGCGCCTGGACCGGCGAGATCTCGCCGGTGATGCTGACGGACTGCGGGCTCGATCTCGTCGAGCTCGGCCATAGCGAACGGCGCGAGCATTTCGGCGAGACCGACAATACGGTTGGTCTCAAGACCGCAGCGGCGGTGAAGCACGGGTTGGTGCCGCTCATTTGCGTCGGCGAGACATTGGCGCAACGCAACAGCGGCCAGGCCGATGCGGTGCTGGCGTTGCAGGTGCACGGCGCGCTGCAATACCTTGAAGGCCAGGCCAAGGCGGCGACGATCCTGTTTGCTTACGAACCGGTCTGGGCGATCGGCGACAAGGGCATTCCGGCAAGTGCCGACTACGCCGACAGGCAGCAGGCGCTGATCAAGAAGATCGCCGGCGATCTTCTGCCGGCCATGCCGCCGGTGCTTTATGGCGGCAGCGTCAATCCGCAAAATGCCGCCGAGCTGATCGGCCAGCCGCATATCGACGGGCTGTTCATCGGCCGCTCCGCCTGGCAGGCGGAAGGCTATATCGACATCCTCGAACGCGCCTCGGCGGCGATCTAGAGCATGATCCCGAAAAGTGGAATCCGGTTTTTCGGAAAAGATCATGCCCAACAAAAGTTAGAGCCCCATCCCGATGCCATCGGGATGGAACAGGCTCCAGAGCAATCGAACAGGAAAGGACAGAAAAAATGAAAATAGCCATTGGGGCCGACAGCGCCGGCAAGCCGCTGCTCGACGTCATTGCCGCTCACCTGGCCACCAAGCCTGGCCTCTCCGTCAGCGACGTCAGCCAGGCCGGCTACTATGCCGACCTGTCGCAGAAGCTCGCCCAGACCATCCTCGACGGCGAAAACGATCGCGGCATCTTGTTTTGCGGCACCGGCATCGGCGTTTCCATCTCGGCCAACAAGGTGCCCGGCATTCGCGCCGCACTCACCCATGACACCTATTCGGCGGAGCGCGCGGCGAAATCCAACAATGCCCAGATCATCACCATGGGCGCCCGCGTTATCGGCCCGGAACTGGCCAAGTCGATCGTCGATGCCTGGCTCGCATCGGAGTTCGATGAAAACGGGCCATCGGCCGGCAATGTCCAGGCGATCGACAGGCTCGACGCGGCGAAGCTGGGCTAATGCATGTCGCCCAAAAGCATGCCCTCGGGCGTGAACCGAGGGTGCGCAGCGGTTTTGGGATAACGACATGTATAAACAGGAGCTTAAGCGCGTCGCATTGATGCGATGCGCTTAAGCCAGGCTTTTTCGCATCGCGCCGATAACGGTGACCGCCGACGCCGCGCCGGGGTCGATGTGTCCGAGCGACCGCTCGCCGAGCCGCGACGAGCGGCCCTTCGCGGCGATCATATCCTTGGTCGCCTCGGCGCCCCGTTCGGCTGCTTCGAGGGCGGCTGCCAGGCTTTCGGACAGGGTCTTGCCGGCGGCATGGGCAGCGGCCGCGGCTTGCGCCGCCGGCAGCCAGGCGTCGACCATCGTCTTCTCGCCGATCTCCGCCTTGCCGCGATCCTGGATGCCTTGCGCCATCGCCTGGAACAGGGCGACGACATCGGCGCCCGCCAAGGTCGCCTTGCCCTTGACGGCAGCCGCACCACGCATGAAGGCCGTCGCGTAGAGCGGGCCCGACGAGGCGCCGACGGCGTTGAGGAACGACTTCGCCGCAGTGTTGAGGAGAACAGTCGGCTCGGTTGCCGTGAGCTCCAGCGGCGCCAGCGCATCGCGCACCGCCCCAAAGCCGAGCGCCATGGCGATGCCATGATCGGCGTCGCCGATGACCCCGTCGAGCTGACAGAGCCTGTCCTTGTCGGCTTCGATCGCCACCGCGATCGCATCGAACATTCTTTTCAGATCGGCTGCATCGATGGATGTCATGGATGCACCCTTTCAGCCGGCGCGGAACATGGCGCAGTCGCAAGGATGGTCGAGCATCGTCTGCAATTCGGCGTCGAGATGCATCAGCGTCACCGAGGCGCCGGCCATTTCGAGCGAGGTGCAATAATTGCCGACCCAGGTCGCGTGAACTGACACGCCGATGTCATCGAGCCGCTGTTTGACGCGCCGGTTCATGATGTAGAGCTCCATCAGCGGCGTCGAGCCGAGCGAATTGACGAGCACGGCGACCTTGTCGCCGCGTGCCGGCGCCATCTCGTCGACGATCTTGTCCAGCATCTCGTCGGTGATCTCGTCGGCGGTTTTCAATTTTCCGCGGGCGATGCCCGGCTCGCCATGGATGCCCATGCCGATCTCCATCTCATCCGGTCCGATCTCGAAATTCGGCCGGCGGGTCTGCGGCAGCGAACAGGGCGACAGCGCCACGCCCATGGTGAAGGTGTGATCATTGGCCTTCCTGGCGATACGCTCGCATTCTTCGAATGACAGCATCCGCTCGCAGGCGGCACCAGCGGCCTTGAAGATGAAGAAATTGCCGGCGACACCACGGCGCTTTTGCCTCTGGTCGCGCGGCGCCGATGCCACGTCGTCGGTGGTCAGCACGGTGCGCACTTCGATGTCATCCATCGCCGCCATCTCTGCGGCCATGTCGAAGTTCATCACGTCGCCGGCATAGTTGCCATACATGAACAGCACGCCGGCGCCGCCGCTGGCCGCCTTGGCGCATTCAAGGATCGGGTCCGGCGGCGGCGAGGCAAAGACATTGCCGATCGCCGCCGCGTCGGCCAGCCCCTTGCCGACGAAACCGAGGAAGGTCGGCTCGTGGCCGGAGCCGCCGCCGATGACGAGGCCGACCTTGCCCTGGCGAGGTCCATCGCGGGCGATGATCGAGCGTGGGCTGCCCTCCATGCTTTTGAGATGGCGGGGATGCGCGGCCAGAATGCCTTCCAGCATCTCGTCGACAGTGCGGTTGCCGTCGTTGATGATCTTCTTGGTCTGCACCGGCAGCCTCCCGATTTCGGTAATTTCGCAGATAGTACAGCGTGTTACCGGAATTTCCACCCGGGGAGGGAGATTTCACGCGGCAATATGTTCCGGCGCGGCCAGTACCTGCACGCAGGGATTGGCAGCCGCCTTGTCCTTGAGCTTGAAATGCCCGAACAAGACTTGCCGCGTCAAATGGCGATCACCGGCAAGGCAGGCAGCAGCTTGTCCAGGGTGATGGGAAAGTCACGCACCCGCACGCCGGTCGCGTTGTAGATGGCGTTGGCAACAGCTGCGCCCGCACCGCAGACGCCGAGTTCGCCGATCCCCTTCGCGCCGAATGGATTGGCCTTGTCGTCATGTTCCTCGAGGAAGACGACCTCCATCTCCGGGACGTCGCCGTTGATCGGGACGTGATACTCGGCAAGATCGTGATTGACGAAGTGGCCGTAACGCCGGTCGAGCACCGTCTGCTCCATCAGCGCCGCACCGATTCCCCAGGTCATGCCGCCGATGATTTGCGAGCGCGCGGTCTTGGGGTTGAGGATACGGCCAGCGCCCATCACCGCCAGCATCCGGCGCATGCGGATCTCACCGGTATCGCAATCGACAGCGACCTCGGCGAAATGCGCGCCATAGGAATGCTGCGAGTAAGCCTTGTATGACGGGGTGGCTGCGCCGGCGGCTACGGAACCCTCGGCCTCGAACCCGTCGGGAGCGATCCGCCGGACGAGGTCGGTCAGGCTTGCCGAACGCTGGCCGAGCCTGACCTCGCCGTCGGCAAAGCTCGCTTCGGTGGCGCCAGCGCCGCGCAACGGCGAGGCTTCGCTCGACCGCGCCGCCTGCAATATCCGTTCCCTAAGGGCGTTGCAGGCGTTGTGCAGCGCCGACCCTGCACTTGCCGCGCCCCAGGACCCGCCGGAGCCGGCGGTACGCGGGAAGCGGCTGTCGCCAAGCTCCACTTTGACGGACGAGATCGGCACGCCGAGGCTGTCCGCGGCGATCTGGGTCAGGATCGTATAGGTGCCGGTCCCGATATCGGTCATGTCGAGCCGCGCCGTCACCCGACCGTCGCGGTCGATCGCAACCCGCGCCGTCGCCGCGCCGATGTAGTTCGGACGGATCGCCGCCGCCATGCCGTAGCCGATGAGCTTGCGGCCGTCTCGGGCGCGGCCCGGCGTCGGGTTTCTTCGCTGCCAACCGAAACGGCGGGCGCCTTCCTCCATGCAGGCGACGAGGTTGCGGGTGGAGAACGGCACGCCGCGCTCGGGATCCTGGGCCGGTTCATTGCGGATCCTGAGTTCGATCGGGTCCAGTCCGAGCCGCTCGGCGAGTTCATCCATGGCGCATTCGAAGGCCAGCATGCCGGGGGCTTCGCCGGGCGAGCGCATCCATTCGCCGCGGTTGATATCCAGCGGGACCAGGCGATGGCGGGTGACACGGTTCGGCGCCGCATAGAGCGAGCGGGCAAAAACTGCCGTTTGCTCGCAGTACTCCTCGAAGCTGGACGTTGCCGACCAGACGTCGTGCGCGATCCCGGTGAGCCGCCCGTCGGTGCCCGTGCTGAGACGCACCTGTTGGATCATCTCTGCGCGATGACCGGCATTGGCGAACATCTGTTGTCGCGTCAGCGCGATCTTGACGGGACGCTGCAGGACCTTTGCAGCAAGCGCGGCCAGGATCGTATCGGCATGGGCAATCAGCTTGGAGCCGAAGCCGCCGCCGATGAACGGGCTGATGATGCGCACACGCTCGGGCGGGATGCGGAGTGTGCTGGCGACCCCCGCCCGGAAATTCGCCAGGGTTTGCGCCGATGTATGGATCGTCAGCTCGTTGCCTGACCAGGCGGCGAGCGTCGCATGGGGCTCCATCGGATTGTGATGTTCGAAGGGCGTCCGGTAAGTGGCATCGACCTTGACCGGAGCTGCGGCAAAGGCGCTCTCGAAGTCGCCGATCACGCTGTCGGTCTCGAAGCCGGCATTGGTCCGCTTTGGTGCGTAGGCGTCGGCCACATGTCCCGACAGATCGTAGAGGCCCGGCTCCTCGTCGTAGCGCACTTTGATGAGGCCGGCGGCAGCACGTGCCGCCTCGAACGTCTCCGCAACGATCAGCGCGACGGGCTCGTCGTAATAGCGCACCCGCTCGCTGTTGAGCGCGGGCCGGGCGCGCGTGAAGACCTCCGGCACCGTCGGCGTGACCGCCGGGCCGAAATCCGGCTGGGCCGGCGCATTCCGGTGCGTCATGACGAGCAGCACTGCCGGCGCCCGTTCGGCTTCGGCCGTGTCGATCTCGGCAATGCGCCCCTTGGCGACGGCAGCGCCGAGAATAAAGCCAAAGGCTGTACCCTCCAGCGTATTCTCGTAGGCGTAGGTGGCATCGCCTCTCACCTTGAGCGGACCATCGATGCGATCGAATGGACGCCCGATGATGCCGCTGCGTGTTTCGCGAGGACGGTTTGAGGTCTTCGTCTCTGTCATCATGTCACCTCATGCACTCTCGGCGGCAGCAGCGAGCGTGTGCCGCATCGTCCGTTTCGCCAGCGGGATCTTGAAATCATTGCCGCCATATCCGACGGCTTCGGCGAGCGCGGCTTCGGCCGCGTCGGTAAAGGCGCCGTCGGACGCCGCCGCTCCAGCGAGGGTGCGCTCTGCCTCCGTCGCGCGCCAGGGCTTGGCGGCCACGCCGCCCATGGCGATCCGAGCGCTTTGGATACGATCGCCGCTTTTCTCGACGACTGCCGCCACCGATACCAGCGCGAAGGCGTAGGAGGCACGGTCACGCACCTTGCGGTAAACCTGCCGGCCGGGCGGTGGCGGCGGCAGGGTGACGGCGGCGATCATCTCGCCGTGGTCGAGCACGGTTTCCACATGCGGCGTCGCCTCAGGCAATCGATGGAGATCGCCAATCGGAATCGTGCGGGTCCCGCCGCCGGGCGATATGGTCTCGATCCTGGCGTCGAGCCCGGCCATGGCGACCGCCATGTCGGAGGGATGGACCGCGATGCAGGCCTGGCTGGCGCCGAGCACGGCGTGCATGCGATTGAAACCCTGCAGCGCCGCGCAGCCCGAACCTTGCTCGCGCTTGTTGCAAGGCATGTTGCGGTCGTAGAAATAGGGGCAGCGCGTGCGCTGAAGGAGATTGCCGCTGGTCGAGGCCTTGTTGCGTATCTGGCCGGACGCTCCCGCCAGCAGCGCTTGCGTGAGCATCGGATAGCGCGATCTCACCCGCGGATCGGCGGCAAGATCGCTGTTGCGGACCTGGGCGCCGACCCGAAGCCCGCCTGCCGCCGTCTCCTCGATCCGATCAAGCGGCAGCCGGCTGATGTCGACGAGATGCGCAGGGCGCTCGATCTCGAGCTTCATCAGGTCGAGCAGGTTGGTGCCGCCGCTGATGAACTTGGCGTCCGGCCGCGCCGCGACCGCGGCGGCTGCCTGCTCGGCACTTGCCGCACGTTCATAGGTGAAGGATTGCATTGCTCACGCCCCCTCTGCCGCGTCGCGGATTGCAGCGACGATGTTCGGATAAGCGGCACAACGGCAGATGTTGCCGCTCATCCGCTCGCGGATCTCGGCATCGGTGAGAGCGACGGGAACCGCTGCCACGTCGGCGCTCGCATGGCTCGGCCAGCCGGCCCTGGCCTCGCCCAGCATACCGACCGCCGAGCAGATCTGGCCCGGCGTGCAGTAGCCGCACTGGAAGCCGTCGCGGGCAACGAAGGCGGCCTGCACCGGATGCAGCCGGTCGCCCTCGGCGAGGCCCTCGACCGTGGTGATCTCGTCGCCTTCATGCATTGCCGCAAGCGTCAGGCAGGAATTGATCCGGCGCCCATCGACCAGCACCGTGCATGCGCCGCACTGGCCGTGGTCGCAGCCTTTCTTCGAGCCGGTGAGGCCGAGATGGTTGCGCAGCGCGTCGAGCAGCGTCGTCCGCGGGTCGAGTTCGACGGCAAAATCCTTCGCGTTGATCCGCAGCGATATCGGCATCGTTGGCGCCGGCGTCGGCGATGCGGCCGCCGCAACGGCGCCGGCCGGCTCCGCGTATACCGGTATACCGGTCGCCAGGAGCACGCCGGTCGCCACGCCGCCCTCCAGCACCGCTCGGCGCGTCGGCCCGTTTCTGTTGTCAGTTTCGGCCATGCATAATCTCCCAGTCGCAATGACAAGAACGGAAGACGGCGACTTAACCCGATGGCGTACCGTCGGGGCCTGTCACTCATCGACCTTGCAGGTGGGGAGGCGCGCGGCGGCTTTCTTTCAAGAAACCGGCGGCAATATCAGGATTCCGGAGAAGAATTCACCCGATAGGCCCGAGGCGTCACGCCCTTGAGACGCCGGAACGTCGTGGTGAAGTGGCTCTGGCTTGAAAAGCCGAGCCGAAAGGCAATGCTGCCGATCGACAAGCCCGTTTCGCTCAGCAGTATCTCGGCTCGCCGGACGCGTTCCTCGATCACATAGGCATAGGGTGCAAGCCCGGTCGTCGCCTTGAATCGGCGCGCAAAATTGTCGACGGCCATGCCCGCGACGGCTGCCAACTCGCTTAGCGAAATGTCTGCATTCATATGGGCATCGATGTAAGCCCGAACTCGACCAAGCGCGCGACGGCTGAGACAGCCGTGGCGCACCGACGGGTGTTGCTCCCGGTTCAGGGCGGCCACGCGGAGGCTTACCAGGGCGACCAGATGCTCGATATAGGCAGTGTCCGGCTGGTGGCCGAGTGCCATCTCGTCGCGAAGCGAACTCAGCAGCGTGGCGATCACCACGTCTTTCCTGTTCACCAGGATCGGCAGCTCTCTCAGGCGTTCGCAGCCAGGAAGCCTGATATCGGGATCGATCCACAGGGCTGAGTAGGAGAGGTCTACATCGCGATAGAAGCCGTGCCGCTCGGCGCCTGCGGGGACGAAGGTGAGGGCTCCGGGACGGTCCATTCCGTCGTACAGCGATTTTGCCTCGTGCCGGATAGATGTATGGGAGGTTCCGCCTTCTTCGGTCAGCACGATCAGATGATGAGGGGCTGTCCAGCGCAGTTCCGCCTCGCGGCACGCCCACCGCCGGTTGTCGAAAACGATCGAAGAGCTGGCCCATGACGCGGTTTGCAGGGGCTCCGACTTCTCCTCCTGGCTCCGAACCCGTCCGTCACCAAGCAATGGTCTGAATGACATCGCGGCATCCCGCTGGTTCATTCGCGGAGCCGTGATCCAGCCCCGCTTGAGCGTTTACGCCGCCCCGCCGCTGCGCGTACGGCGCCTTATGTGGGGCAGCTATCGTTTGTTGGTAACCGCGCCGTGTTCAAGAAGTCGTGAGATCAGCAAATCCAGCGCGCCTGCTACCGGCCGAGCCCATCGCGGATGGCGCAGAAATAGCGATCGGTACCGACTTGCCCGCCCTTGAACGCAATCTCCAGTCCGTCGATCGCCTTGACGCGCGAGTGGGCGACGCAAAGCGGCGAGCCCGGCGAGGCGGGCAGCGGCATCTTGACCGTCAGCGCATCGACGCCCATCTGGCCGAGCGCATGGCTCGACGTATCGCCGCCGGCAATGACCACGCGCTGCAGTTTCTGTTCGATCGTCAGCTCGCGAAGAAGTTCGCCGAGGCCGCGGCCAAGCTTGTGGCGGGCGCCTTCCTGCCGATCGATTTCGGCGCCCCGGTCGGCTGCGGGACCGAGGGCGGTGTAGAGGACGACGCTGCGACCGGCTTCGAGACTGGCACGCCCGCTTGCTGCCGCGCGCGCAATCGCATCGCTGGAGGCCTCGGAAACCAGTTCGACAGGGTCCACCTCGACCCCGTCGAAACCGTCCGTCAAAGCATGCCGGATCTGTCGTTCCGTCGTCGGCGAGCAGCTGCCCGAGACCACTGCGATCTGGTCGGCCGCACCCGGCGGCGAAAAGCTGGGCTCGGCACGGAGGGTCCGGTTGGCGGCCCATTCGGCCAGCAGCGCATATTCGATGCCCGAAGAGCCGACGACGAATGTGCCGCCCGGCCGGCGAACGCGCCATATCTCCTTGCCGGCAAGCGCCTGACTTTCCAGGCTGTCGACATCCAACAGCGCGATGCTGGTGCCATCGCCGAGCAAGCGATCGAACGCTTCCGATCGGGACGCCGACTGCAGCGTCGCCAGATCCACCAGCCCCGAGGTGAGGTCCGTCTGGCGCGACAGATGGATCAGCAGGTCGGATTCATCCATCGGCGTGGTTGGGTGGCGGCTCATTACGGGATGGCGGTCGATACGGAAATATTTGTCGCGGTAAGCAGCAAACAGATGGCCGAAGGCGGTGTAGCGCTTGAGCTGCGGCGCGCCGACCACCAGCGGCACGCTGTCCTGGCTAAAAACCGAGCGGCCGATCTCGATAGCCCGGCCGATGCTGCCGAATGCCGGGCTGGAATCGAAGGTCGAGCAGACCTTGTAGTGGCAGATCTCGGCGTTCAGGGTCTTCAGCCAGGCGAAGGCGCGGTTGAGGTGCATGTCCATCCACTGCGGCGTCTCGCTTCGGCTGGTGCCGGCCAGGCCGATGGCACGGCAATGCGCGAACTGCGAAAGCATGGCCTCGTCCGGCTGACGCATGAACAGCACGGTCGGCACGCCGCCGAGCTCGAGCGCCTCCATGACGTCGGTCGAGCCGGTGAGATCATCGCCATAATAGCTCAGAAGCAGGCTTTGCATGGCGTCAGGCCGCTTTGCCGTCGCCGAATTTCTCGATCGACCGCGCCAGTTCCGGGTGGCTCAGGGCGAAGTCCGCCAACGGTATGCCATCGACGGCCGCCTGCCAGGCTTGCTGCACGGCGCGTACGCCGGCGCCCGGTCCGTCAGGATGGCTGACGATGCCGCCGCCGCAGAGATAGAGAAGATCGACCGTTCGGCCGGTTCGCCGGTAGGTTTCGGGGGCTTGTCCACCCCATTGGCCGGAGCCGGCGACCGGCAGCGCGCAATCCTCCGGCGAAAAGATCGGCGTGGTCACCGCCTCGAAGGAACTGATGAAGGACCAGTCCGGCTCCCAGTATTTCGAGGCGATGCCGTTGATCTGGAACTGGTCGACGCCGAGCAGCCGCCAGAACTGCTGCCAGACCTTGAAGTCCATGCCCAGACCGGGGTGGCGGGTGAGGATATCCCAGCCGTTGCGGTGGGCATGGAGCACCAGGCTGGAGCGCTTTCTCAGGTAAGCCATGCCGCCGAAGCCGACGGAATTGATGTTGACCACGGCGCAATTGCCGCCGGTCTTCGCCACCAGATCATGGTTGCGCATCATCTCGTCCGGGTCGGCGTGCGAGATGCCAAAGGCATACATTACCTTTTTGCCGGTCTTCTGCTCATGGTCGAGGACGAGCGGCATAATCGCCTTCACCCGTTCCGACAGCGGCGAATAGGCCGGGCTCATCAACTTCTCGTCGTCCTTGATGAAATCGACGCCGGCGTCGATCAGCTCACCGACCATTTCGGCCGTCTCGTGCGGGCGCAGCCCAAGCGCCGGCTTGACGATCGTTCCGATGATCGGGCGATCCCTGACGCCGGTCAGCCTGCGACTGCCGGCGACACCGAATTGCGGACCCGGATGCGCACCCCGGTATTCCTCCGGCAGCTTCATATCGACGACGCGAATGCCGGACAGGCCCTTGATCGAAAAGGCGCCGCCAATGGCGATGGTCATCAATGCCGAAAGATCGGTGCCGATGGCATCAAGCGGAAATGCGATGTCGACATCTGCCCGCTTGAAGGGCCCGTCCCCGGCTTCGGGAAGGGACGGGCGATCGGCGTCCGGCAGAGGCCGTATCGCCAATACGCGCGCCGCCACCCGGGCCTTGAGCTCCTCGGTCTCGCCGGCCAGCGCGACGAAGGTTCCGGTCGACTGGTCGCTGGCGATCTTGGCCGCCAGCGCGTCGATGCTGCCTTGGGTTTCGATGCGATAGGTGAGGGTGATCATAGTCCGAAAAAAGTTCCCTGATCCTCGAAATCTGGTATAATGAGTACATAAGTATTGCAAGCGATATCCTGCTCGGCCGAGCATTCCGAGATTCGTGATGACGATGCTAAACAGAACCGGTCAAGGGAGTGATTCGCGACGATGAACCGTTCGGAGCCGATCGTCCGGCGCAAACTTTCCGACGAAGTGTTTTTGCGACTGAAGCGCTTGATCACCAGCGGCGAATTGCAGCCGGGCGACGACATGCCATCGGAGCGCGAGCTGATGGAGCGCTTTGCGGTCGGCAGGCCGGCGATCCGCGAGGCGATGCAGGCGTTGAGCAATATGGGGCTTGTCGCGATCTCGCATGGCGAGCGGGCGAAAGTGCTGCAACTGACCGCCAAGTCGATCATCAAGCAGGTCGACGGCGCCGCCAAGATCATCCTGGCGTCATCGAAGGACACGCTGGAGCACCTCAAGAATGCGCGCATCTTCTTCGAGCGCGGCATGGTCCGGGAAGCCGCCGAAAAGGCCACCGCCGAGGACGTGCAGCGTTTGCGGGCAACAATTGCCGAACAGCGCAGCTTTCGCGGCGATTCCGAAGCCTTCATATCCGCCGACATGAAGTTTCATACCCAGATCGCGGCGATATCCGGCAACCCGATCTATGTCGCGGTCAGCGAAGCAATGCTTGGCTGGTTGAAGGAATATCACACCGAAATGCTGATCTGGACTGGCAAGGAAAATTTCACGCTGCTCGAGCACGAAGAAATCATCAGGCGCATCGAGCAGAAGGACGCGGACGGCGCCGAGAAGGCGATGATCAAGCACCTCGAGCGCTCGCGTGCGCTCTACGTGATGAATTCGGGTGATGAACTCCGGGTGACGAATTCCGGCAGCTGATTCACCCGATCCGGGTGATCGCGTAGGGCGTCATCACAAGGCGGCGTGGTTCGAACCCGGAAATATCAACCGTCACTTCGCTCGCCGTCAGGTTCGCCAGCCACATGATGGTCTGGCCCGCGGCAGAACGGCCGGCCAGCGTGAGCACCCGCGTCTCATCGCTCGTCCTCGCCGCCACCTGCCTGAAGCCGGCCAGTTCGCAAAGCCCCTGCACGGCCTGGAAGATCGGCCGGGGTTCACCTTCGCCGACAGGTTCCCCGGATGCCGCCAGTACGCCGAACGGTCCGCTGAAGCTGGACAGCGTGAGCATCTCCAGCCCGGCCGGCGCGACCCGCGCGCCATAGCCGATCGTCCATGCTGCCGCGAACAGCCCGGCATGGCGGGGATCCCGGTCGGCCATGGCGATGCGCTGATTGTGCGGGTTGGCCTTGGTCGCGCCGCCATAGGGGTTCTGCCGCATGGCGATGGTCGACGGGCCGATCCGGTAGGGTTTTGCCCCGAAGATCGCTCGCGCCGATCGGGTGATGAACGGCAGCGCCTCCAGCGACTGCATGACGCTGAGATCGTCGGCGGCGTGCACGATCGGGCAGGTGCAGTGGCTGACGAAATCGAGCAGATCGGCGGGAACGCGCTTGCGGTTGAGTTCGGTGAAATAGCTGAACATGCCGCCGCCGAGGCGGATGTCGGGAAAGGCGCGGCGCGCCGCGGCATAGACATCTTCAAGCGGCGGACATTCAGGCCATGCGCTGCCCGGCGGCGTCGACTGCCGGTCGACCGAAGGCGAGACGGCAATAGCCGAGAGTTTCAGCCCGGCCTGACGCACCATGCCGGCGACGCCTGAGAGCTCGGCATCGAGATCGCCAACGCAGGAAACGACGCATTCAAGCATGGTCTCGACCGGGTAGGCTGCGGCGAGCCGGGCAAAGGACTGCAAGGCGTCGAGGCCATGGCCCCGCGTTGGATCGTAATGGAACATCAGCTGCTGCGGGCCGAGCGCGGACAGTGTCGGCAGGTTTGCCAGCGCCGTCTCGACCTCGTCCGGGTAGATGATCACGCCGATATCCGGCAGCAGCGGTCCGGTTTCGCCGAGTTCGACTCGTACCGGCTCGGCGGTTGCTGCGGCAGCCGGCACCCTGCCGTCGCCGGTCACACGCAGCCTGATCGTCTGGCGCACAGTCTGGCCGGCGGGCAGCATGTAGGGCCAAGGCAGCGCCAGCGGCCGGACATAGGTCTTGTAGGACGCGTCCGACCAATTGCGCTGGTCCTCCATCTCGAACGCATCGCCTTCCATCCGGCATTCCGCGGTGACGCCGGGCCGGACCTCATGCGTGATCGCCCGCAGATCCTTGAAAGGCTGCCAGGGGTCGATCAGCTCAGGAAGTTTCGTTGCGACGACGCTGCCGTCGGTGTGCTCGACAGTGACCGGGCTGCCGGCCAGGCCGGCGATCGGATGCAGGATGCAGAAGCCGCAGCGATTGGTCTCGAAAGCGTTTTCGGGAAGCGCGCTCACGTCGAAAACCAGCTGGCCGTCGGCGGAACCTTTGATCGTCGCGCGAAAGTCGAGCCGGCTTCGCTCCGGTCCGACACAGCTTGCCGAATAGCTGACAGTGAAAGTGTCGGCGCCCTGGTCGATGACCAAATCCGTCAGCGCGGGCTCGTAGGTGCCCCAGTCGCGATCCCTGACGATGTAGGCTATGGCGCGCAGCACCTCGATGCCGCCATGGCGGATGGTGCGCAGATTGCCGTTGACGAAGTCGGCGCTGAGCGCGCCGGCGCGCAAGCTGACCGGCTCGGTCTCGACCGCGTGTGTGCCATAGAGGAGGAAGGCGTCCGCGGTCATCTCAGCAAAGCGTCGAGCTGCACCGGTTCACCGCTTGCAGCACCGGCATAGGCGGCCTCGACCAGCGCCAAGGTCCTAAGATTGTCGGCGCCCGAGGTTGCCGGCTCGGTTTTGCTCGCCAAGCAGGCGACCCAGTGCTTTTGGATGGCGACGACGCTTTCCTGGATGTTGTGCCACGGCCGCGATGCCCAGGGCAGCAGCGGCGGCGAGACGTCGCTGACCGCCGTTCCGTTCCTGCCGGTGACGGTGAGCCGGTAATCCTGTTCGAGCCGGATCGTGCCGTCGCTGCCGTCGATCTCGACCAGCGTCTGCGGAAATGGCTCGGTCGCGAGCTTGGTCGCATAGCTGCAGTCGACCACGGACGTTGTGCCGCTCTTGTGGTCCATCAGCATGGTAGCGACGTCCTCGCCGGCAATGTTGGGGTTGATGCGAGCGGTTCGGGTCGTGATCGTCGAAACGTCGCCCAGCAGGAAGCGGGCTATGTCGAGACTGTGGATGCCGAGGTCTTCGATGATGAAGCGCTTTCCCGTCGCCAGATAGGGCTGCCCGGAAAACACATCATAGGCCGAGCGGAACGAGATCCGGCCGAAGAAGGGCGTGCCGATGTCGCCGCTGTCGAGCACGGCGCGCACCGCCTGGATCGGCGACTGCCAGCGAAAATTCTCATGCACCATCAACGCCACGCCGGCATCGCTGCATGCCTTCACCATGGCCTTGGCGTCGGCAAGCGTCGGCGCAAACGGTTTTTGGCAGATCGCCGGAACGCGGTTTTGTGCCGCCATCTCGACAAGTGAACGATGGCTCGGCGCGGTGGTGGCGATATCGACGAAATCCAGGCTTTCGCCGGCAAACAGTGCCGCCGCGTCTGTGTAGCGTCGCTCAATGCCGAACTGGTCGCCGACCACCTTGAGCCGTTCCGGGTCGCGGTCGCAGATGGCGACGATCGAGGCGCTGTCGATGTCGCGCCAGGCATGCATCTGGTTGACGGCAAAGAAGCCGCAGCCGATCAGCGCTCCTCGCAGTTCCGCCACGGGTCAGCCCGCCTTTGCCATCTGCATCAGCGTCACCCGGCTCTGCAGCCGGCGCTGCGCCTGGTCGACGACGACGGCGACAATGATGACGAGGCCCTTGATCACCATCTGCCAGAACGAGCTCACCCCCATCATCACCAGCCCGTCGGAAAGGATGCCGATGACGAAGGCGCCGACGATTGTGCCGCCGATCGTGCCGCGGCCACCCGACATCGAGGTGCCGCCGAGCACCGCCGCGGCGATGGCGTTGAGCTCGAAGCTTTCGCCGGTCGCCGGATGCGAAGCCATCAGTTCGGACGAGATGATCAGCCCGACGACCGCCGCGCAGAAGCCGGAGAACATGTAGACGAACATCTTCACCATGTTGACCCTGACGCCCGAAATCCGCGCCGCCCGTTCGTTGCCGCCGACGGCGAAGATGTGGCGGCCGAGCGGGGTGTATTTGGCCAGATAGGCCGCCCCAACTGCTACGACGACAAGAATCCATATCGAGACCGGCAGGCCGAGCAGCCGGCCGGCGCCGAGGAAGCCGAACCCGGTCGTGCCCAGATCGGGTTTGCCGACGAGGTTCGGAAAGGTGCGACCATCCGACGACAGCAGCGCCAGGCCGCGTGCGACATAGAGCACGCCGAGCGTGGCGATGAACGGCGCGACATTCAGCCTGGTGATCAGCAATCCGTTGACGGCGCCGATCAATATACCGACCGCCAGCGTGATCAGTGCGATCTCGAAGACGTTGAAATAGATCGTGTAGCCGACCTGCAGGTCGATGCCGTTGAGCACGAGATAGCCGGCGACCATGCCGCACAGGCCGACAATCGAGCCGACCGAGAGGTCGATGCCGCCGGTGATGATGACGAAGGTCATGCCCATGGCGAGGAAGGCGTTCAGCGCGACGTGCTTCGACATCAGGATCAGGTTGGCGGCCGACAGGAAATTCGGCGCCGCGATCGAGAAGAAGATCAGGACGGCGATCAACGCAATGAACGTCCTCGCCTTCATCAGCGTCAGCAGCACGGAGCCGCTCGAGGCGGAGGCAACCGAAGCCTTGGCCGGGATGTCAGTCATGGGCGTGGCTCTCCATGTGCGGGACCGGCCCGTGGCCAAGCGCCGATGCGGCGACAAGTGCCGCCTCCGTCGCCTCGGCGCGATCGAACATGCCGGTCAGTTTTCCATTGCTCATCACCGCGATGCGGTCGGACAGCGCCATCACCTCGTCGAGATCGGAGGTGGCGAACAGAATGCCCAGCCCGTCGCGGGACAGTTTGCGCATGGTGCGAAAGACGTCGGCCTTGGCGCCGACATCGATGCCGCGGCTTGGTTCGTCCATCAACAGCACCTTCGGTCCGGTGAGCAGCGCCTTGCCGATCACCACCTTCTGCTGGTTGCCGCCCGACAGCGACGAGACCTCCTGCGCCGGATCGGCGACCTTGATCGCCAGTTCCCGCACCATCTGCGTCACCGCCTGGTTCTCCTTGGCGCCGCTGATATGGAACAGGCGGACAAACCGCGACAGGCTGGCCAGCGTCAGATTGCTGGCGACCGAGAGGATCGACACCAGACCTTCGCGCTGGCGGTCCTCGGGGATCAGCGCCAGCCCGCGCCGGATGCGCCGCGTGGTGTCGCGTTCTCTGACCTTCTTGCCGGCTATGAAAATCGTTCCGGTGGCATGGCCGTGGCGCCCCATGATGCAGTCGAACAGCTCGCTGCGACCGGCGCCCATCAGGCCGTATATGCCGAGGATCTCGCCGGCACGCAGCGACAGCGAGACATGATCGACCGCAAGCCCGCCGGTTACGCGCGGCAGGCAGATATCCTCGGCACGGAAGATCTCTTCGCCCGGAACATGGCCGTCGGGCTTGGCGAAGTCCTTGGCGTCGGAGCCGATCATCTGCCGCACGATCCATTGCGTGTCGACGTTTTTCATCCTCTCCTGGCCGGTGATGCGGCCGTCGCGCAGCACGGTGATGTAGTCGCCGATGCGGATCAGTTCCTCGAGCCGGTGCGAGATGTAGACGATCGCCACGCCGCGGGACTTGAGGTCGGCAATCACCTTGAACAGGATCTCGACTTCCGCCGCACTCAGCGCCGAGGTCGGCTCGTCCATGATCAGGATGCGCGCATCGAGCGAGACCGCCTTGGCGATCTCGACCAGTTGCTGCTGGCCGATGCGCAAATCCTCGACCAGCATGTCCGGCCGGATGCCGGCCTGCAGGCGCTCGAGAAATTCGGCCGCGCGGCGCACCTGTTCCCGGCTGTCGATCTTGCGGAACCGGTTGGTGATCTCGCGGGTGGCAAATATGTTTTCGGCGACGCTCAGATTGCCGAACAGGTTCAGCTCCTGGAACACCATGCCGATGCCGCGGTTCACCGCGTCGCCGGATGAGGAGAAGGAGACCTCTTCGCCCTCCAGGAGGATGCGGCCGAGCGTCGGCTGTTCGACGCCGGCGATGATCTTCATCAGCGTCGATTTGCCGGCGCCGTTTTCACCGACCAGCACATTGACCGCGCCCTTGCGCACTTCGAAATTCGCGCGCTTGACCGCGACTGTCCCCGAATAGACCTTGGAGACGTCTTCCAGCTTCAGGATGACATCATGATCGCCGGCGGCAGTCATGGCTTCGGCCCCACCTCTGCCTCCGCCGGGGTAACCAGCGGCAGGTCCTGGCCGCTGCCCATGACATAAGCGCCGACAACCCTGGCGCTGCGGCCCTCCAGCGCTTCGCGCGGCAGCTTGGAGAGCACCGTCTTGTCGGCATGGATGTTGAACGCCTTGCCGAACTGGGCGAAGTCGATCTGATTGGTGAAATCGTTGAACTGGATGAAGTCGAGGCTGTCGCGCAGCGCGGTGCCACGCATCGCGGGTCCGATCTGCACCCGTGCATCCGCCTTGCCGTCACCGTCGGCATCGACATCCATGGTTGCCGCGCGTGATTGTGTGTTCGCCGCGACAATCTTGCCTTCGAGGCGAACCGCGAAGGTCCACGGCGAATTCGCCTGCTTCTTCGGATTGCCATACTTGGCGCCGGCAGCCGCAGGATCGGCTTTCGCCAGGGCGTGAACCTCGGGAAACGATCCGGCCTTCTGCTGGAGATAGGGCACCATTTTGGCAGCCCAGATATCGCCGACCATCTTGTCCGCATTGAAGGCCGGTGCATTGCCGCCATTTTCCGCGGACGGTGTCGGCAGGATCTTGCAGGCAGTCAGGCTGATGCCAAATATCACGGCAACGGTCGCCCAAGTCAGCTTGTTCAACATGTCGGCTTGTTCGGCATGGCGGTCAGGGCACCCGGGAAATGGAAGCAAGGGACGAGCCGGAAGCTCGTCCCTTGCGATTGATGTCACACCGGCTCAGTTGGTCAGCGCGAAGGTTTCCAGCTTGGCGGCATTGTCGCCATTGATCAGGACGCAGTCCATCAGCTGCTTTTCCTCGGCCGGAGACTTCTTGTTCTTGATGAAGTCGTTGGCCTGCTCGACCGCCATCTGCGCCTGCGCATAGGCCGGTTGCAGGACTGTGGCCTTGATGCCGCCAGAGGCGATCGAGTCGCGGACGTCATTCGATCCGTCGAAGCCGACGACAATGACGTCCTTGCGGCCGGCGGCGGCAAGGGCGGCATGGGCGCCCATCGCCATCGTATCGTTGCCGGAGATCACGCCCTTGATGTCCGGGTTGGCCTGGAGGATCGATTCCATCTTGGCATAGGCCTCGGTCTGGCTCCAGTTGGCCGATTGCTGCGCCACCATCTTCAGGTCCGGATAGTCGTCGATGACGTCGTGATAGCCCTTGGAGCGGATGCCGGCATTGGTGTCGGATTCCTTGCCGACCAGCTCGACGTAATTGCCTTTCTCGCCCATCAGCTTGACGAATTCCTGCGCGCCAAGCTGGGCGCCCTGGTAGTTGTTGGAGACGATCTGCGCGACGGCGACGCCGGTGGCGTTGATCTCGCGATCGATCAGGAACGACGGAACGCCCGCGTCCTTGGCCTTCTGCACGGCGGCGACCGAGGCGTCGGCGCCGGCATTGTCGAGGATGATCGCCTTGGCGCCGCGGCCGATCGCCGTGTCGATCAGCTCGGACTGCTTGTTGGCGTCGTCGTCATGGACCAGCACCAGCGTTTCATAGCCGAGTTCCTTGGCCTTGGCTTCCGCGCCGACGGCTTCGGCCTTGAAGAATGGGTTGTCGTGCGAGGGCGTGATGATGGCAATGAGATCCGCCGCATAGGCGGGTGCCGCGGTGCCCAGCGCCAGCATGCCGGCAAAAGCCGCAAATGTCATTCTGCGAGTGAGTTTCATGATTTTCTCCCATTTGAAAAAGCCTGTGCTTCCGCGGCCCAGGCTGAAATGCATTCCAGTTTGTCAGGCGGATCGCGTCCGGTGTCGCGGATCGGGTCATTTGCCGGCTCATCCGGGCGGATCATCCGGCTCGGTTCCGTCCTCAGCCTGCCCCTCCACCTGCCGCCTGCCCAATTTTCAGCCCGGCCTCGGCTGGCCAAAGCCAATCCAACAGCTAAGCCAACTGGTATAATGAGTCAACCACAAATTCAGATGATATGTATCTGATGAGCAGCAAGCGCCAGAGTCATCCCACCAAGAGCGATACTTCGTTCCCTGCGATGCGCCTTGCATCTGGCCAGGTCGGAGAACCACCGCCTTAAGGAGTATGATACGCGCGTGAGGGCGCAATAATTTAAGTAAGGAGTAGACACTCCTAAGCCTTATTCGGTGCTCAGCGGGTACGCGCAGGCTTTGCTAGTGTCGCGTCGTGGTTGTGGAATTTCTCCCCGACCCCAGCCTGCGCGCGGTTTTCTTCCTAATGAAATCCGTTCGCGGCAAGGGTCGCGTTGCCGGTGAGGTTCAGCTATGACTTTTGTGCAGAGTTTCAGGCCGCCATCCTGCAGCCCCGCGCCAAGCTTTGCTGACCGACGGCATTCGCTTTCATTGCGTGGCATGCGCGGCAGGAGGGGCAGCGCCATGCTGTGCCTCATTTCGTTGTGTATCATCCTGCTGCTGGGATCTGCGGCACACGGTCGGCCGAAGGCTGACGACAGACTTGCTCCGCGAGACACGATCGAACTGCACGTTTGGCAGTGGACTGCCTTGCGCGACGGCGTTCTGGAAGCGTTGCAGCTCAACCATAGTTTCACCATCGACTCGACTGGCACACTTGACCTTCCCTTGATCGGCAGCATTGCCGCCGCAGGTCTGCGTGAGGAGGAGCTGGCAAAGCTGATTTCCGATCGCTTGCAAGCTAGGAGCGGCCGTCAGGAACGGGCTGACATAACCGTCAAACTGATACAAAGTTCGCCTTCCGACCTCACAGCTTCGGTGGAGGTCAAACAAGAAGCGCCCGAACCGCCGGCTGACGCAGCCAGCGACGGCTCTTCGGCCGTGGCTTCGCAACGCGCCAGTGTCGAGAACGGCCAGGCCGAGGCGCAACCGGGCGTGCGCGGTCCCCACACATCTCGGCAGCCTGCAGCGGAGCAGCAGCAAGCTCTGCACGGGGCATTGCTGAATGAGCTGTCCGCCGCTCGCATGGAAATCGCGGCAGCGCGCGCGGAAGCACTTGCGGCTCGCCGGACTGCTCGCAACGATGCCGCCCGACACAATCAGGACCTTGCGACGGCGCGTCAACGGGCCGACGCCTTGGTGCGGGAACTCGATGCGGTGCGGACTGACCGCGGTACGCTGGAACAAAAGCTCTTTGCGGCGCTAAGGGAAGTCGACGCGCTCAGGAAGAGCGTGCAGCCGGCTCGCGGTGACCCGGCTCGCGCTGACCATGACGGCCGCGATTTGGCGGCGGCGCGAGCCGAACTGGCCGTGATGCAGCGCGGCGCCCGCGATGCCAGTGCGCAGGCGCGTGCGGTAGCCGACATGATGGCTGAACAAGCACAGGCGCTAAAACAGCAGCAGCGAAGGTCCGAAGAGCTCGCGCTCGATCTGGAAGTGGCGCAACGCCAGGTCAAAGGCTTGAAGGCCAAAGCCACTCTCGCCGATCACGAGAACGCCGCCATGCTTGAAGCGCGTCACTCCATGGCGGCCTCTGTGGCAGAGGCGCAGCGAGCGCTGGATGAGGAGCGGCACAAGGCTGAGCGCTTCGAACGCGAACTCACCGCGGCGCGCCAGACCATCGACGCGCTTAGGACAAGCGCGGATCTGGCTGCGGCTGCGCGCACCGACGCCATCAGGGAACGACAGGTGGCCGAGGCGGCTTTGAAGCGAGCTGACGACGCACTCGAACTGGAGCGCGAACGGGCAGATTCAGCTGCCCGTGATCGCGACAGCGCCCGGCGGGAACGCGACGCGGCAAGGCAGGAAGCGAGCCGCGTCTCGATGGAGCTGAGCGTGGCGTTGGAGCAAGAGCGCAACAAGGCCGTCGGCCTGGCCCGCGAGCTCAGCGCCGCTCGAAAGGCGATTGACGTTGAAAAGGCCCGGGATGAGCGTCGCAGCGAGCGTATCAACCGCGTTCCGAAAGCGCGTGCCGTCGCAGCTTCGCGTGCAGATGTGTCCGTGCGCTCGCGACCAGCCCGTCAATCGGGGTTGCGGGAAAACCACAAAGTGAAGGCCAAAAAACCATCGCGACCTGTTCTGGTGGCGACCATCGCGCTTCCCGACGCGTTGCTCCCGACACGACCGCCGAAGCTCGGCGCTCCCTAGCGAGGGCTGATCGTGAAGGGCATTTCGGTGGGCCGAATCCATGCCGCAGGAGGAATATGGTGATGAACAAATACGTCGCAGCCGCATTGACCGTCGCGATCGCAATTTGCCCTGCCTCGGCTCTTGAGGCGGGGCTTGGCGGCAAACTTGGCGGTGTCGGGGTCGGTGCTGGCCTTAGCGCTGGCCCGAAAGGCGCCTCGGTGGCGGGCGGCTCGAGCGTCGATGGAGTAGGAGGAGCAAGCCTTGGCGGATCGCTCGGCGCGGGCAAGGGATCGCTCGGTGCCGGACTTGGCGTCAGCGGCAACCTCGGCGGCGCAAGCGGCGACCTGTCGACAGGTGTCGGGGTGGGCGACCGTTCGTCCGCATCGGGCACCGCTCCAGGAGGTAAGCCAGGCAATCCGGCGCTGGGCGCTGGGCAAGCCGCGAGCAGCAATGCCGGCATCACGCCAGCCACCACCAAGGCCAAGGCCGCGAGTCAATTCGCCATCCTGCCCCGCAAGCTCAGGCCTTCCGGAACTGGTCGCAACACGTCGGCGCGGATCACCTATGGCTATCCGTTTATGGCGCCACTGAAAACCAAACCCGGTATCCCACCAGCTGTGGTGCGCGCCTGCCGCACGGCGATCGCGTCGGCCGCGACGCCGCTTGGCGCCGTGCTTGTTCACGCGGTAAGCGCGGGCCCGTTGCAGCAACGTCGGGGCGCGCTCACGGCGCCGATCGAGGTGCGCATACACTATGCAAGACAAGGCGGCGTCGAGGTTCGGCAGGCGCGAGTCGGCTGTCGCCTCGATGCGGCGGGTAGGGTCACCGCGGTGACATAGGACGCGCCTGTACCTTCTCCTACGAGAGGAGAAGGAAAGGCGGCTTCCGCCTTCAGGTGATGCGCTGGATGCTCGCTGCAATCTCTTCCGGCTCGAAGACCCGCTTCCAGTCCTCGCGCATCAGCACCGGCTTGCCGAACTCGATGGCCTTGTTGCAGGCGTCGGAGAACACGCCCTTGGTCTCGCCGAAGATGACGGCGCCGAGCACATTCATGTGGCCAAGCAGGAAGTCGAGCGCGGCCTGCTGGTCGACTCCGCGCGCGACGACCTCGTCGACCGCTTCCTTCATCACGACCAGCAGCGAAGCGCAGACGGTCTCCGAAAGGCCCGGCTCGAGCAGCGCCATCTGGTCGACCGTGACGCGATGCGACCGCATCACCGGGGCCCAGATGATCTTGGCGATCGCTTCGCCCTTGGCGAAATCCTCCTCCGGTCCCTGCATCAGCGCGCTGACCATATGCTGCTTGGCCTTGACGCCGCCGAAATAGTCCTTCTTGGCCGCCATGTCGGTCTCGTCGTTGAAGATCGGCGGATGGCAGGGATGGGTGACGAAATAGGTCAGGTCCGGCCGCTTCGGCAAATGGCCGGCGAAAGGCGCTGCGGCGTCGAGCACGACCACCATTGTGCCGGACGCAAGCTTGCCCTCGATGCTGGCAGCGACCTTGCCGATATGGGTGTCGGGAACCGCCAGGATCACCACCTCGGCGGCGTCCAGGGCTTCATCGGCGCTGACCGCGTCGATGCCCAGCCCGGTCTTCAGCCGCTCGCGGCCGGCGTCGCTGACCTCGACATGGCGTAGGATGTAGGGAGAGCCGCGAAAATTGGTCGACAGGCGGTAACCCATTTTGCCGCCGGCACCAAACAGCGCAATCGTAGTCATCTAGCCCTACTCCTGATCTCCAACGATGGCCCTGCCGATCGTCACCTTAGTAACTGGTATAATCACACTACCATGGATTGGCAACCCGTTTGGGATGAACGCGTTCACGAGAGCCAATTCCGCAGTCCCGCGCCGTCGGCTGCGCCAGCTGGTGGCGGCCTTGTCGGATCATGTGGTGGATCGACATCGCATTTGGCATTGCCGGGGAGGCCGGGTCTTTTCAGGGGTCCGGCGAGCCGTCAGTCTTGATATTTAGGGTCCGCTGCCAACCGTTTCAGCAGTATCCGTGGGAGCAGGATCCATCAGCGTCCGGGAAACATCGCCTTCAAGCCTGCGCGCGACGCCCTGGCGACGCCGCGCTCGGTGATCAATCCGGTGACCAGCCGCGCCGGCGTCACGTCGAAGGCCGGGTTTGCCGCGGGCGTCGTCTCCGGCGAGATGCGGACCTGCGCAATCTCGCCACTCGCGGTCTTGCCCCAGACCAGTGAGACCTCGTCGCTGGAACGCTGTTCGATCGGGATTTCGGCTAGCCCGTCACCCACCGTCCAGTCGATAGTTGGCGACGGCAGCGCGACATAGAACGGCACGTCGTTGTCGGCGGCGGCCAGCGCCTTCAGATAGGTGCCGATCTTGTTGCAGACATCGCCGTCGGCGGTGGTGCGGTCGGTGCCGACGATGACCATGTCGATCTGGCCGCGCTGCATCAGATGGCCGCCGGCATTGTCGACGATCAGTGTATGCGGCACACCGTGGCCGGCCATCTCCCATGCGGTCAACTGGGCGCCCTGGTTGCGCGGGCGGGTTTCATCGACATAGACATGAACGGAAATGCCGGCTTCCGTTGCCAGATAGATCGGCGCCGTGGCGGTGCCGTAGTCGACGGTGGCCAGCCAGCCGGCATTGCAATGGGTCAGGATGTTGACCGGCTCTCCCGGTTGCTTGCGTGCTGCGATTTCCCTGATGATTTCAAGCCCGTTGAGGCCGATGGCGCGGTTGAGGCCGACATCCTCGTCGGCGATTTCGCCGGCGCGCCGGTAAGCCGCCTCGGCGCGCTGTCCTGATGTAAGCGGCCGCAGCAAATTGCGCATCTCATCGAGCGCCCAGCGCAGATTGATCGCGGTCGGGCGGGTTTCGTGCAAGATCTCCCAGACGCCGTCGAGTGCCGCATCCGAAGGGTCGTCGGCCATCTGCATGGCGACGCCATAGGCGGCGGTGACGCCGATCAGCGGCGCGCCGCGCACCCACATGTCGCGGATCGCCGTGGCAATGCCGGCAACGGTGCCGACTTTCTCGACGCGGAAATCATGCGGCAGCCAGCGCTGGTCGATGATCTCCACCGAACGGCCGTCGTCGCTCAGCCAGATGGTGCGATAGTGGCGGTCGCCGACGTTCAAATCCTGTTCTCCCGTTCGATCAGTGCGGCCAATTTGTTGACCTCGTCGATGCTGTGGATCTGGCGCCGGTTGACGGCGATGTGACGGCCGAATTTCAGCGCCTTCGCCTCACATGTGGCGCGCAGATCGGCGTCGGCAATGGTCTCGAAATCGGCATTGTGCGCGAGGCCGAGGATACGCCGGTGCACCTCGACGCCGGCAAAGCCCAGCATGTCGGTCCACACCTGGTGCAGCATGTGGTCGAGCGCCTGCTCGGCGCCGAGCCTGTCGCCCTGATCCTCGAACAGGCTTTGCTGGTAGAGCATGCCGGTGCGCTCGGTCCACCACAGATGCGAGAACTCGCTGCGGAACACCGACCATGTCTCAACCGTGACGTCGAGCAGATAGGCGCGCATGGTGTCGCGCTTCCCGTTCTGCTCGTGGCCACGCTGCGAGAAGAACGCCATCCAGAAATTGGCGAGCAGCATGCCGACGTCGAAGGCGATCGGGCCGTAGAAGGCGAATTCGGGATCGATCATCCGCGTTTCTGTCTCGGTGACCATGATCGAGCCGGAATGCAGGTCGCCGTGCAGCAGCGTCTCTGCATTGGCCGCAAAAATGTGCTTCAGCCGCTGCGCCTCGACCTTGAGGTCGCGGTCGGCGCGCAGCTCTGCGACGACGCTGTCGAGTTGCGGGCTCGTATGCCGGTTCATCCTGGCGTCGAAATACGGGTCCGAGAACACCAGGTTCTCGGTGATGTCGCAAAGCTCGACATTGTCGGCGAACAGCGCCAGATCGGCCTTGCGATCCCTGGTCGCCATATGCAGGTCGGAGCCGCGAAACAGGGTGCGGGCCATGAACAGGCCGATGTCCCTGGCGATGTTGGGCAGTTGCCGGCCCTCGATCAGCGCGCGCCGCAGGATGATGTGCGGCGACAGGTATTCCATGATGATCAGCGCCTGGCCTTCGTTGAAGTGATGGATCGCCGGCACCGAACCGGGCGCTCTTGCTTGCTGCCGGGTCAGTGCGTGATATTCGAAGAAGGAACGTTTTAGCGGCAGCGGCCAGCTGTCGCCGACCAGGCGGACATAGGGCAGGGCCTGCTTGACGACGGCCGCACCCTGCGCACCCTCGACGATGAACACCAGGTTCAGATTGCCGTCGCCGACCTCGCGAACCTTCCAGCGGCTCGTGTCCTTGCCGATATGCGAGCACAGCGCCGCGTTGGCGCCGAGGCGTGCCGCCAGTGTTTCGACCGATAGTGCTTCGAACGGCAATTTCCCAGTCATCCTCACCTCCCGTTTACGTGCTCTCACCTTAGTGGAGCCATCACGGTTGGTCCAAGCTAGGAAGCCCTCTGGCAATTGTCAATCGTGTTGACAATTGCCGGAACAGCCCATAGCGTCGTCGCCAGGGAGGAACGAATGGGCAATGATGCCGTGTTCCGCGTCGACGGCCTGAGGAAATCCTTCGGCCCTATCGAGGTGCTTGGCGGCGTCTCGCTCGATTTGCATGCCGGTGAAGTGACCGTGCTGATGGGCGCCAACGGCGCCGGCAAATCCACCTTGGTCAAGATCATCAGCGGCGTTTATGAGCGCGGCAGCGGCACGATGAGCCTCGCCGACCAAAACTTCGCGCCGAAAACGCCGGCGGCGGCGATCCGCGCCGGCGTCGTCACCGTCCATCAGAACATCAATGACGGTGTCGTCACCGATCTCGACGTCGCCACCAATTTGACGCTCGACAGGCTGAGCGGCAGCGGCGCGCCGACCCTGTTCAATCCGGGCCGGGTGCGCCGCGAGGCAAAGGCGGTTGCCGACCGCATGGGGCTGATGATCGACCTGAAGGCCCGGATCAGCGATCTCTCGCTGGCCGATCGCCAGATGGTGGCGATTGCCCGCGCCATGGCGCATCAGCCGAAGGTGCTGATCCTCGACGAGCCGACGTCGTCCTTGTCCAGCGCCGAGGCCGACCGGCTTTTCGCGCTGCTCGACAGGCTGCGCGAGCAGGGCGTCGCCATCCTCTACATCTCGCACCGCATGTCCGACATCAGGCGGCTTGCCGACCGGATCGTCTCGATGCGCGACGGCGTCGTCTCAGGCGTCTTCGACAGCAAGCCGCTCGATTATGAAGGCGCGGTCAACGCCATGCTCGGCCGCAAGATCCACCTCGAGCGGATCGTCGCCAGGAATTCGGCCAGGCCTGTCCTGACGATCGACAGGTTGCGCATTGCCGAAGGTTCCAGGCCGATCTCGCTGACGCTCGGCGACGGCGAAGTCGTTGCCATCACCGGCCTCGTCGGCGTCGGCAAGACAGCGCTCGCCGAGACGCTGTTTGGCGTCCGCAAGCCGCTGTCCGGCACCATGGTGCTGAACGGCAAAGCCTATGCACCGGGGTCGACAGGCGAGGCGATCGCCGCCGGCGTGTTTCTCGTCGCCAAGGACCGGAGCGAAAACGGGATCGTCGGCGACTTCAACATCCAGAAAAATATCAGCCTGCCGTTTCACAGGCGGATGTCGCGTCTGGGCGTTCTCAAGCGCCGCATCGAGCGCGCCACCGCCCGCCGGCAGATCAAGGAATTGGGCATCGTCTGCCGCTCGGAGAAGGACGAAATGTCAGCGCTTTCCGGCGGCAACCAGCAGAAGGTGATGGTCGCCCGCTGGATGTCGCAGGCGGCAAGACTGTTCATACTGGACGAGCCGTTTCAGGGCGTCGACATTTCAGCCAGGCGCGATATCGCGGCCAAGCTGCGGGCGAGCGCCAACGGCCGTGCGACGCTGCTGTTCGTCACCGAGCTCGACGAGGCGCTGGAGACCGCCGACCGCATCCTGGTGATGTCGGAGCAGACAATCGTCGGTGAGCATCGCAACGCCGACATCGACCTCGATCGCCTGCTGGCCGAAGTGGCGGGCGGGCCGCTGCACAGCGCAGCGTGAGGCGGGCAGACAATGGGACGTGGAATGGAGAGGGCATGAGTTCGGGTTGGGTAAGGATGGCAGCCGCGCGCGGCCATGCCATCCGCTATGGCTTCATCGTTCTGCTGTTCGGGTTGATCGCCTATTTCGCCATCGCCGCCGATGGCTTCGTCTCGCCGCAGAGCGCCGTCTTCATCTTCCAGTCCGTCGCCATCACCGGCGTGCTGGCGCTCGGCGTCACCGCCACCCTGGTCGTCGGCGGCTTCGACCTGTCGATCGGCTCCGTCGCCACCAGCGCCATGATGGCGGCCGCCTATGTCATGGTGGTGCTGGAGCAGAACGCTGTCGTCGCGGTTGTCGCCTGTCTCGCGATCGGCGTCATCGTCGGCCTCATCAATGGCTGGCTGATCGTCTATATGCGTGTACCGGACCTTCTGGCGACGCTCGGCATGATGTTCCTGCTCGTCGGTTTGCAGCGCATCCCGACCGAGGGCCGCTCGATCGCCACCGGCATGACGATGCCTGACGGCTCGGTCGCCAACGGCACGTTCGGCGCCGGCTTCCTGGCGCTCGGCCGCCACCGCTTCGATTTCTTCATCCCCAACCTCATCCCGGTTTCGGTCGTCGTGCTGCTCGTGCTTGCGGTGCTGATCTGGTTCTTTCTCGAATACACCCGTTTCGGCCGCATGATGTATGCGGTCGGCAGCAACCAACGGGCTGCCGAACTCGCCGGCGCGCCTGTCAAGGCATACAAAATCTGGGCATACGTTATTTCGGGGGTTTTTGCCTCGATCGGCGGCATTTTGCTCGCTGCCCGGCTTGGACGCGGCGACATCGCCTCGGGTAATAATCTCCTGCTCGACGCAGTGGCTGCGGCACTCATCGGCTACGCGGTTCTTGGCGCCGCCAAGCCGAACGCCTTCGGCACGGCTGTCGGCGCGGTGTTTGTCGGCGTGCTGCTGCAGGGTCTGACGATGATGAACGCGCCCTATTACACGCAGGATTTCATCAAGGGCGTGGTTCTCGTGGTTGCCCTGGTCTTCACCTTCGCCCTTTCCGACAGGGGCAACAGGTAGGATTTCGACGGACAGGATTTTCGACCGGCTGAAATTTGAATTCAACAAGTGGAGGAGACACCATGAAGATCACAAGAAGAGTTTTGGGGAAGGCAGCAATCGGGCTTGCCGGTGCTGCGCTGCTGATGCAGGTCCCGGCGATGGCGCAGGACAGGCCGGCGCCGTTCGACAAGCCCGGCGCCGTCAAGATCGCGCTGGTCCGCTATCTCTCGACCGGCGACTTCTTCCAGGCCTATCTGTCCGGTGTCGAAGCGCAGGCCAAGGCGCTTGGCGTCGATCTGCGCGTCCTCGACAGCCGTCAGGATGCCGCCCTTCAGGCGGACATGGTCGACCAGGCCATCGCGCTCGGCGTTCAGGGCATCATCATCCAGCACGGCTTGACGGAATCGATGAAGGAAGCCGCCCAGCGCGCGGTCGACGCCGGCATCAAGGTCGTCGCCTTCGACGTCAACCTCGAGAACCCCAAAATACCGCAGATCGAGCAGTCCGACCGCGACCTTGCACGCCTCGCTCTCGAGCAGGCAATCAAGGACAATGGCGAGGGCTGGAAGGCCGGCTACGTCTATGTCGCCGGCATCGCGCCGCTCGACCGCCGCAACGAGACCTGGGTCGAGTTCAAGAAGAAATATCCGGGCATCAAAGAGGCGGCGATGTTCGGCACGCTCGACAACCCGATCGCCAATTCCGTCGCCAACCAGGCCCGTTCGGTGCTGTCGGCCAACCCCGACATCAAGGTGATGTTCGCGCCCTTTGACGAATTCGCCAAGGGGGTGAAGATCGCCGTCGACGAGGCCGGCCTGTCACAGGACATCAAGATCTATTCGGCCGACATCTCGACCTCCGACATCGCCGCGATGCGCGAGCCCGACAGCGCCTGGGCGGCAACGGCTGCCACCAACCCGGCCGTCGTCGGCCAGGTTTCGGTGCGCGCGCTGGCGCAGCTTTTGGCCGGCGAAGACCCCGGCCAAAACGTCATCGTGCCGCCGACGCTGATCAGCCAGAAGGACCTGATCGACAAGGACATCAAGAACATGGAAGACCTCTCGGCCAAGCTGCCGCAGTTCGCCCATGCCGATGTCGCGATGCCGGCCTGGATGCCGAACCCCAACGCGAAGTAGGTTTATCACAGGTAAGTGGAAAGAGCGGCTCGCGGGTGGGTGGAATCACTTGGCGTCGCAGAAATGGGGCTAAAACAGATAGTTAGAGCGGGATGCCCAGTTCAATTTGAACGCATCCCGCTAGGTATCAATGCCTGCTGCGTCAGCCTCTCTGGTTTACAGCCAGTGTTCCGGATTGCGCATCCCGTGTACGATCGCCACGGGTCCTCCAACTGTGCAGCGGCTTTGCGAGCCGGCCGGCCTGCAGGCACTATCTCTGACGCTGGTGATTAGCCACAGGCCACCATGCCTTCGTCATCCCAGGGCGGAGCAGGAGCGAAGCGACGTCGCGCAGACCCTGGGATCCATTCCGTGACATCAGCCGAAGAATGCAACGGCCCAGAACGGCGCTTGCATCCGCAACGGTGGCAGTTACCCTTCACCATGACCGGCTATGCCTTTATGACCGCAAGCCAGAAGCGCGGCACGATCTACATCGGCGTCACCAATGATCTCGGCCGCCTCGGCGTTTGAGCGACATGCATTACCGCAGCGCTGCCGCGATGTTGCCGCCGTCCACCGTCGTCACATTGGCGGTGGTGCGCTCTGCCAGCGCCTGATGCAGGAAGGCCTGGGCGACGTCTTCGGCCGTCACTTCCTGCCCGAGCAGATTGCCCGCCATATATTCCTTTTCCGAGACCCCGCGGGCGCTCGAACGGCTGGCGATCATCGCGTCGGTCAACAGCCCGGAACGGATGCGGTCGGCGTTGACGGCATTGGAGCGGATGCCGTGGGCGCCGTAGTCGACAGCATATTGCCTGGACAGGAAAAGCGTCGCCGCCTTTGGCATGCCATAGGCGCCGAACTTCGGACCCGGATTGATCGCCTGCTTGGAGGTGTTGAACAAAAGCACGCCGCCGGTGCCCTGCTCGAGCATGATGCGCACTGCGTTCTGCGCCGCCGACTGGTGGGCGAAGAAATTGAGCTCGAAGCTCTTGCGCAAAGTGGCGTCGTCGAGTTCGCCGATCCTGCCTTCCCAGGCCGCGCCGGCATTCGAGACGAGGATGTCGAGGCCGCCGTAGACGGCAACGGCCTTGTCGAAGGCAGCGCGCATCTGCGCCGGGTCGGTGATGTCGGCGCCGACGCCGATCGAACCGTTGCCGGCCTTTTTTGCCGCCTCCGCCGCCCTCGCGGCGTCGAGATCGACGACGACCGCATGGGCGCCATTGTCGGCGAACAGCTTTGCCGTGGCGGCGCCGATCGCGCCGGCGCCGCCGGTGACCAGCACAATCTGGCCGGTCAGCGGCTTCGGCTTGTTGGCGGCGAGCTTGGCCTGTTCCAGCGACCAGTATTCGAGCGGGAAAAGGTCGGCCTTGGACAGTGGATGGAAATCGCCGATTGCTTCGGCGCCGCGCACCGCCTCGATCCACATCTCACCGACGTCGGAGGCAATCTTCGCGTCCTTCAGCGTGCGGCCATGGCCGAACATGCCGAGCCCCGGCACCAGCGTCAGGCGCGGCATCTGGTCGAGCATAGTGCGCTTCACATCGTCGAGCGCGTCGTTGGTCTCGAAGTAGGCGCGATAATCCCTGGCGAATTTTTCGACATGCTGGCGAATGACGGATTTGTAGTCGCCGATCTTGTCCGCGTCGGGCGCCGGCAGCGCCATCGGTCCGGTCTTGATGCGGATCGACAGGTCGGGCGTCGACACGCCGCGCCCGGCATAGTCGGCAATGTCAGCCGAATTGATGAAATCGACGATCGCGTCCGAGGTGCGGAAATCGCTGATCATGCGGTCGAAGCGGCCTTCGCCGCGCGCTACCGCCACCGCACCGCGCAGCATCGGGGCAATCTCCGCAGGCCTCGCCAGCCTGGCCGGCAAGGCAGCTTTTTCGCTGCGCGGCTTGCCGTGGCTGGCGATGAAATCCTCGGCGATATCAACATAATGGATCATCCGGTCGTAAGCCTGCCTGGCATCGTCGCCGAACGTGAAAATGCCATGCTTGTCGAGGATCAGGCCTTCGACCGTCGGGTCGGCGTCGAAGACATCGGCAGCCGCCTTCGCCAGGTCGAATCCCGGCATGATGTAGGGCACGAACCCCATCTTGTTGCCAAAAACCTTCTTGCTCAGCGCCTCGCTGTCGTCCTGGTCGACAATGGCCAGGATGGCGGTCGAGTGCGTATGGTCGACGAATTTATGCGGCAGGAAGGCGTGCAGCAGTGTCTCGACTGAAGGGTTGGGCGAAGACGGATCGATCAGGTTCACCCGCTGCAGCGTCACCATGTCTTCGTCGGAGAGTTTTTTGAGCGACCGCGCCTTGAGCAGCGCGCCGAGCTTGACCGCCGGCAGGCCCTGCGGCTCGATGATGCCCATGTCCCAGCCGCTGCCCTTGACGCAGAGCACGTCCCATTCCTCGCCGACGAGATCGATGGCCTTTGTCTTGCACGATGTGTTGCCGCCGCCATGCAGGACAAGCCGCGGTTCGCCGCCCAGAAGCCTGGTCGTGTAGACGCGCAGCGCCAGGTCGCGGGCCACACCCTTTGTTGCATAGTCGGCAACCAGCTTCTCCGCGTCGCCGTCATTCCACAGGTTCTTCATGTTCGCTTCGTCCGGTTGTTTTTGTTGTGAAACAGGAATGCCGCGACGCCTTGATGACAATGTGTCCGCGGCTTGTGTTCTCTAGGCGACCTTTTCTGCTGCCGGTCCGGCATGGTCGAGCAGTCGTCGCGCCATCCGGGCGCCGACCACCAGATGCGTGCATAGCCCACCTGCGATCGCCGCCACCAGCGGTCCGAACTTGCTGTCCTCCTGCACCACCACAAGACGCTTTTCAATCTTGCGCAGCGATGACAGCTCCGCCGAAATGATCCGCCTGTTGTAGCTGCAGTCGAGCGCCTTGCCTTGCGCGTCGATGATCTGACCGGCGATGACGCCGGCAGCCCCGGCACGACGCAGCACCTCCATTTCGCTGGCAGTCAGCGCGCCGCACTTGACGACATGGCTGTCGGCGTCGACGGTGCCGACCGAGTAAAGCGCCAGATTGCACGCACTGATGCCCGACAACTGCTCGCGGATCACCGGCTCGTCGCGCAGGCCGCGCGCCAGTTCCTCTGTCGTCAGCACCAGCGGCGCATAGAAATTGAGCCCCTTGGCATTGAGCCGGCGGGCGATTTCCATGGTGCATTGGTCGGGGCGGTAGGAATAGGGGGCTCCCAGATTGCCGCAGAGCTGCACCACCGTGACATCCTGCAGATCGGCATAGGACATGATGTCGGCGATCGTATAGATGGTCCTTCCCCAGGCGACGCCGATGCGATCGCCCTTCTTGATCAGCTCGAGAAAGACGCTGGCCGCCAGCACTGCGATGTCGGTCGACGGATCGGCGACATGGCCGTTTTCCGGCGCGATCCAGACGGCATCGAGCCTCAATGCGTCTTCGAGTTTGCGCGCCATGACATCGTCGGTGAAAAGCTGGGTCGAGGTCGAGATGTTGACGATGCCGGTCTCGCGCGCCTTGCGCAGATACATGGCGACCGAGGCTCGGGAAATCTTGAGCTGGCTGGCGACCTGGTCCTGGCGCAGGCCGTGGGCATAGTAGAGCCAGGCGGCCTTATGGATAAGCTGTTCTGCCGGTCGGATCGCCATGCCATCTCCTCGTTGACATTATTCACGGCTGTCGACAAAAGTCAAATTGTGGAATCCTGGTGAACTGCGGGTATTGTCGATGCCAGTGATTGCGCCATTTTTGTTATCGGGATAAAAACTGAACAGGAGGCCTGACAATGAACGTATCATTGGGTGAGCGCTGGGAAACTTTCGTGTCCAACATTGTCAAGCGGGGCCGCTACGGTTCTGCCAGCGAAGTCGTGCGCGAAGGCTTGCGCCTGGTCGAAGAACGCGAGGAAAAGCTAAAGGCGCTACGCGCCATGCTGGATAAGTCATTTGCTGACGACGGCGAAGCGACCGAGCAGGACATTGACGCGGCTGTGGAAGCCAAGGCTGAGCAACTCGCAAAGGAAGGCTTCTAGGAGTGCCACGGCTGCGTATGTTGCCGTCGGTACAGACAGATTTGGTCAATATCTTTGAATACGTCGCTCGCGAAAGCGGCAGCCTGGTGCTTGGCCGCCGTTTTGTGGATGCTCTGCGCCAGAAATGCCGTGATCTGGCGAGCTTGCAGGCGACAATCGGTCGTCCTCGCCCCGATCTCCGGCCGGACATCCGGAGTTTCGCCTTCCGGGGATACGTCATTTTCTTCCGCTATAATGGAGATTGCTTTGAGGTGGCGAACATCATCGAAGGGCATCGCGACATCAATGCGTTATGGTCAGAAGGCGAAGGCGGGCAGGGGCACCAGGAGTAGCTGAGGCGGCCTCGCTCGCCAGCGTCCCGAAGCGTTCGATAAACATGGGGAGGACGGGATGGGCAATCCCTACGAACAGGATCTCGGCAGGAATCCAGCCAACCACCAGCCGCTGACGCCGCTCAGCTATCTGGAGCGGGCGGCAAGGACCTTTCCCGACCATGTCGCCATCATCCATGGTCGCCAGCGCACGACCTATCGCGATTTCTGGCGGCGGTCGCTGAAGCTTGCTTCGGCGCTCTCCAGGCGCGGCATCGGCAAGGGCGACACCGTCACCGTCATGCTGTCCAATACCCCGCCGATGCTGGAAGCGCATTTCGGCGTGCCGATAACCAAGGCGGTGCTGCATTCGCTCAACACCCGTCTCGATGCCGCCGTCATCGCCTTCCAGCTCGACCATGCCGAAACCAAGGTGCTGGTCGTCGATCGCGAGTTTGCAAATGTCGTCAGCGAGGCGCTGGCGCTGGCCAGCGTAAAACCGCTGGTCATCGACTATGACGATCCCGAATACGCCACTGACGCGCCCTATCCCAAGGGCGAGCGGATCGGCTCGCTCGACTACGAGACCTTCGTCGCGGGCGGCGACGAGGATTTCGCCTGGTCGATGCCCGACGACGAATGGGACGCGATCTCGCTCAACTACACCTCCGGCACGACAGGCAATCCCAAGGGCGTCGTCTATCACCATCGCGGTGCAGCACTGATGGCCTATGCCAACACCATCCATGCCGGCATGGGCAAGCATGCTGTCTATCTGTGGACGCTGCCGATGTTCCACTGCAATGGCTGGTGCTTTCCGTGGACGCTGGCCGTGCAGGCCGGCACCCATGTCTGCCTGCGCTGGGTGCGACCGAAGCCGATCTATGACGCCATCGCCGACCACGGTGTCACCCATCTGTGCGGCGCGCCGGTGGTGATGTCGGTGCTGATCAACGCCAGCGACGAGGACAAGCGGCAATTTCCGCAGACGGTCACCTTCAACACCGCCGCGGCACCGCCGCCGGAAGCGGTGCTGTCGGGCATGGCCGATGCGGGTTTTGCCGTCACCCACCTCTATGGCCTGACCGAGACCTATGGCCCGGCGGTCGTCAACGAATGGCATGGCGAGTGGGATGGGCTGGAGAAGGGACAGAAGGCGGCGAGGAAGGCCAGGCAAGGCGTGCGCTACGCCGCGCTCGAGGATCTGACGGTGATGGATCCCGAGACGATGGAGGAGACGGCGGCCGATGGCGAGACGATCGGCGAGGTCATGTTCCGCGGAAACATCGTCATGAAGGGCTATCTGAAGAACCGCAAGGCGAGCGACGAGGCCTTCGCCGGCGGCTGGTTCCACTCGGGCGACCTCGGCGTCATGCATCCCGACGGCTACATCCAGCTCAAGGACCGCTCCAAGGACATCATCATTTCCGGCGGCGAGAACATCTCCTCGATCGAAGTCGAGGAGGCGCTCTACAAGCATACCGCCGTCGCCTCCTGCGGCGTCGTCGCCAGGCCCGACGACAAATGGGGCGAGGTGCCGGTCGCCTATGTCGAGCTGAAGCCGGGCAGGACGGCGACCGAGGCCGAGATCATCGATCACTGCCGCGCGCTGCTCGCCCGCTTCAAACTGCCGAAAGCGGTGATCTTCGCCGAAATCCCGAAGACCTCAACCGGCAAGATCCAGAAGTTCCGGCTGAGGGAGATGGTTAAGGGGTAGGTGGATTAGGCCGCCCCCTTCACTTCGTCATCCTAGGGCGGAGCAAGGAGCGAAGCGACGCGGCGCAGACCCTAGGATCCATGCCGTTACCCAAGCCGAAGAATGCAGCGGACCAGAACCGAGCGCCTACCACCCCCGTTCCGCGAAAAAGCTCGAACCCATTCTGGATTGGTCTTCTCGGTCAGCTCGATCTTCTAAGGCCAGCGCTTCAGCGACTTCTCGCGCTGGATGGTGTCGCAAATGTCGAAATGTTCGCCACACTTTTGGCTCGCGGTCATGGTGGCATAGCCGGTCATGGTGGAAGGTAGCTGGCACCGTCGCGGATACGAGCACCGTTCTGGGCCGCTGCATTCTTCGGCTGATGTCACGGAATGGATCCTAGGGTCTGCGCCGCGTCGCTTCGCTCCTTGCTTCGCCCTAGGATGACGAAGGCGTGGTGGCTTATGCCAATCGGCAGCGTTGGAGATTAGAGGTTGCAGGCCGGCCGGCAGCGACCGTCCACAGGGCTCGGAACCAAATCCTCGGTGCAGCGAAACTAGATCGAAAACGCCCCGCTCGCCACCACGATGCCGCGTCCAGACACGCTCACCGAGCCGGCATCGACATCCACCTCGATGATGCTGGTACGTCCGAGCGCCGTGCCTTGTTCGACCTTGATTACGCCGGGCTGCGCAACACCGTGTGCAACCAGATGTGCGGCGAGCGGACCAGCCGCCGTACCGGTTGCCGGATCCTCGGCAATGCCGACAGTCGGGTTGAAAAACCGTGCATACGCTGTGGTTCCCCGCTGTAGCGGATCAAGTGAGAAGACGTAACAGCCTTCCCCGCCGACCTCCTTGAGCAGGTCGAAAAGCTGTTTGGCGTCAGGCGAAATCCGGTCGACGGCTTGGCGATCGCGGATTGGCACCAGGAGATGGGCAGCACCGGTCGAGACCACCTGGCAAGGCACGAGGTCCGTTATTTCTTCAGTATTTAGGCCAAGTGCCGCGGCAAGGGCGCCAGGATTTGAGATCTGCCGGCCGGCCACTGGGGCTTCTTGCCGCATAATGATCTTTTCGAGCTTTCCCTGGCTTTGCCAGATGGCCAATGGATATACCAAGTCGCCGATCTGTTGGTGAAACCATGTCGGGCCATCGCCCAGCTCGAGCCGCCCGGCGGCAGCGAGCCACCACCAGGCCCCTAGCGTGTTGTGGCCGCCTGCGCCGAAAACCTCCACGCCTTTCGGCGTGAAAGAGCGCAATTTCCAATCGGCGTCCGCCCGGGTCGCCGGTAGGACAAAAGTGGTCTCGGACTGGTTGAACTCACGGGCAATGTTCTGCATCAGCTCGAGCGTCAACTCGTCACCGCCATCGACCACCGCGAGGGAATTGCCGGTCAGCGGCTCTACCGCGAAGACATCGACGAAATGAAATGGAATTGTTCTGCTCATGGTTTTTCCTCCGAGAACCGCAATTGGGCCCGTTCAGTTTGCAGAACAATCTCTACCGAAAGAACAATCTCTACCGAAGATGCGAGAGCACGTTGACCAGCTTGCCGGTCGGGTCGGCAATGAAGAAGCGTCTTACGCCCCACGGTTCGTCGGTCAAATCATAGACCACTCTGCAACCGATCTCGTTCGCGCGAAGATAAACCGCGTCGACATTGTCGACCTCGATCGACAGATCAGGCACCGGAGTGCCTGAGCCGCCCTGGCTGGCGATGCTGATCTGGGGGACGGTGGTTTCGCTGGACGCCAGCGTGACGAGCCAGCCGTGATCCATGACGGCATCGAGCCCGAACAAGTCGGTATAGAACTTCCGAACATCCGGAATGCTGTCTGTTGCGATGTTCGAGACGATGCGCAGCACGGTCATTCCATGTCTCCTTCACAGCTTGGCGTATCTCCACAGCTTCGATGATAACGCATTGCTGAGCTGCGGGGACCCGCAGCAGGCTTCGTTAACGCTGTTCACGCCCAGGTTGTATCAACGGATGTCGCCGGTCATCCAGAAAGGTTAACATCACCTGTTGACAGGCGCGCGATTTCGAATTACGAGTGACGAAATTCAAAATTCGTCACTCGTAAGAGCTAATGATACATGATGCATGACACCCTCGACACGACGGCTGATCTGGTCCGGCAGGAGAATGTCGCGCGCATCCTCGATTGCGCAGAGCGACTGTTCCGCCACTACGGCTACGGCAAGACCAATGTCGCCGACATAGCCCGTGAACTCGGCATGTCGACGGCCAATATCTACCGCTTCTTCGCCTCCAAGGTTGAGATCCACCAGGCGGTTTGCGGCCGTATGCTCGCTACCTGCTACCAACTGACCTACGACGCCTGCCATAGTCCCGGAACGGCCAGCGAAAGGCTGCGCCGCTACGTGCAAACGCATTATCAGTGGACCCGCGACACCATGCTCGACCAGGAGAAGGTGCACGAAATGGTCGTCGTCGCCATCGAGCGCGATTGGCATGTCATCGAGAAGCATATCGACAGGATCCGCGGCTTGGTCGAGGAGGTGATCCGCGAGGGAATCGCGGCCGGCGAGTTTGCCGACCAGGACCCGGAAGTCGCTTCGCGGTGTTTCGGCGCCGCTATCATCACCCTGTGTCACCCGCAGATGGTCGCCCAGTGCCTTGCCAAGAACAACCGGGCGATGCCGGACGAGCTTATCGAGTTTGCCATCAGGGCTTTGAAGAAATGACCGGCGGCGTCCGCCGGGCGTCGACAATCCATCTCCAGTTCGGGAGTACGCAAGTGTCTTTGTCCAAATCCATCATGAACAGGCTGCCGGCCATTGGTCCGGCTCTGGTCGTCGTCGCGGCGCTTGGACTCGCCGGTTGCTCGCAAGAAAAAGTGGAAGTCAAGGACATCGTCCGGCCGGTCAAGGTCGTCGAGATCGCTAAGGCGAACGATACCCGTGAGCTCTCCTACTCCGGATCGGTGCGCGCCCGCACCGAGATGAATCTCGGCTTCCGCATCAACGGCAAGATCACCGAGCGCCTGGTCGACATCGGCCAGCGCGTCAAGCCGGGCGACGTTCTGGCCCGCATCGATCCCGCCGACTACGACCTTTCGGTCAACAGCGCCGAGGCCAGCCTCGAGGCCGCCGAGCGGCAGGTCGAGACAACGGGCCTTGCCCGCCGTCGTGCCGAACAGCTGTTTGCCAAGAAGTTCTCCTCGAAATCACAGCTCGAACAGGCGACGCTCAGCTATGATCAGGCGGTCGCCACCCGCAATTCCGCCCGTTCAGCGCTTGACCAGGCGAAGAACCAGGTTCTCTACACCGACCTCAAGGCGGACAGGAATGGCATCGTCACGTCAGTCACCGCCGATGTCGGTCAGGTGGTCGGCTCCGGCACGCCGGTTGTGACCGTTGCCGTCGATGGCGAAAAGGAAGTGCTGATCGCCGTGCCGGAAACGGATATCGCCCAGTTCAAGCCGGGCAAGGACGTCAAGGCAAGCTTCTGGTCCGACGAAGCGCTGACGCTCGACGGCAAGGTCCGTGAAGTCGCCGGCAGCGCCGATCAGCAGTCGCGTACCTTTGCCGTTCGCGTCAGCCTGCCCAGCGATCCGCGCGTGCTTCTCGGCATGACCGCGAATATCGAGGCTTCGGCCGCCAACAACAGGCTGCAAAGCGTATCGATCCCGTTGAGCGCGCTGGCGCAAAAGGACGGCCAGCAGATCGTCTGGACCGTGGACCGCAACGGCGAGACCGTCCATGCGCGTCCGATCAAGGTCGCCGAGTTCACCTCCGACGGCGTGCATGTTGCCGAAGGATTGAAACCCGGCGATGTCGTCGTTGCGGCGGGCACGCAATTCATGACCGAAAATCTGAAGGTAAAGCTGGCCGGCGATGCGGTGCAACAGTCCGCATCGGCGGACGATGATGGCGACGCCGTCAAGCGCGTGCGCTGACGGCCAGGCATAAAACGGCTTTTCCTCGCATCGGCGCAAGCCGCGAGGTCAAGCGGTTCACGGTTTCCGGGCGGCAGGTGCCCGATTGTCAAGACGTCAGGTCGATGTACCCCCCCGACATCGATCCTGGCGCCCCACCGCGATGAGTGTCTCTCCGCTCGGAAAGCCTCGCCGCCCGGAAGCCTGGAGCATGATCCCGAAAAGTGGAATCCGGTTTTCGGAAAAGATCATGCTCGAACAGGAAAGATGGAGGCCCATCCCGATCCTATCGGGATGGAACAGGCTCCAGCATTAGAAGCTCCGTGGGCATGCCATGTGCGTGCGCTGACGATCAGACAGATGGACTGGCGCTATGACCACCGACACCACCGACACCAATGAAAAACGGCCCTTCAATCTTTCGCGCTGGGCGATCGGGCACCCGAGCATTGCGCGGTTCCTGTTCGGCCTGATCATCGTTGCCGGTGCGCTCGGCCTGATGCGCATGGGCCAGAAGGAAGATCCAGATTTCACCTTCCGCGTCATGGTCGTCCAGGCGGTCTGGCCCGGTGCCTCGATCCAGGAGATGGAGGACCAGGTCGTCAACAAGATCGAGCGCAAGCTGCAGGAAACGCCGCATCTCGATTTCGTCCGTTCCTATACGCGCGCCGGCAGCGCCATCATCACCTTGCAGGTGGAAGGCGACACCAATCCATCCCAGGTCGCGGATGCCTTTTACCAGGTACGCAAGAAGGTCGGCGATATCGCCAATGAGCTGCCCCAGGGGCTGCTTGGGCCTTACTTCAACGACGAATTCGGCGACACTTTCATCACCCTGCATTCGATCAGCGGCGATGGCTACAGCTATCCCGAGCTGAAGAAATTGGCCATCCAGGCGCGTGACATGCTTCTGACCACGCCCGGCGTCGAGAAGGCCGTGATCATCGGCGACCAGCCGGAAAAACTCTATATCGACGTTTCGTCCAAGGTGCTTGCCGAGCGCGGCCTGACACTCACCGATCTGCAGAACGCGATCAAGGGCCAGAACAATGTCGATCCGGCAGGCTCGGTCGACACCGGCCAGCGCTCTGTGCGCATCTCGGTCGAAGGCAGCGTGACGGAGGCAGCCGACATCCGCGAACTTCGCCTGCGCGCCGGCAACCAGGTGACGCGCCTCGGCGACATCGCAACCGTGACCACAGGTCTCGAGGATCCCTATCAGCGCAAATACCGCTTCAACGGCCGGGACAGCGTCCAGGTCGGCGTCGTCATGGCCAAGGGCTTCAACGTCACCGATGTCGGCAAGGAGGTCGAGGCGACCTATCACCGCTTCGAAGAGGCCTTGCCCTACGGCGTTTCGGTCGATCAGATCGCCGACCAGCCGGAAGTCGTGCGGGACGCGGTGAGCGAGTTCATGACGGCGCTCGGCGAGGCGCTGCTGATCGTGCTTGTCGTTTCGTTCCTGACGATCGGCTGGCGTTCGGGCCTGGTGATCGCAATCACCATTCCGCTCGTCCTGGCGGCCACCTTCGCCATCATGTACGAGATCGGCATCGATCTGCAGCGCATTTCGCTTGGCGCACTGATCATCGCGCTCGGCCTGCTTGTCGACGATGCGATGATCGTCGTCGAAATGATGGAACGCAAGCTCGAGGAAGGAATGGTCAAGATCGAGGCGGCGAGCTTCGCTTACACCTCGACGGCCTTCCCGATGCTGACCGGCACGCTGATCACCACCGCCGGCTTCATCCCGGTCGGCTTCGCGGCTTCGACGGCCGGCGAATATGTGCGCACGCTGTTCTACGTCGTCGGCATCGCGCTGGTCGTCTCCTGGTTCGTGGCGGTCTATTTCACGCCGTGGCTTGGTCATATGATCCTCAAGCAGCGAAAACACGCCGGCAGCCATCACGATGTCTTCGACACGCGCTTTTATCGCCGGCTTCGCGCCACCGTCAGCTGGTCCGTGCGCCACCGCATCATCGTGCTGGTCATGACGCTGGTGACCTTCGTCACCAGCCTGTGGGCGTTCCAGTTCATCCCGCAGAATTTCTTCCCGCAGTCGTCGCGTCCGGAAATCCTTGTCGACCTCTGGCTGCCGGAAGGCACCAGCATCAAGGAAGTCGAGACGCAGGCCAAGGCGCTCGAAACCAGGATGATGGACGACAAGGACAAGCGCTTCATCGCCACCTATATCGGCGAGGGCGCGCCGCGCTTCTTCCTGCCGCTCGACCAGCAGCTTCGCAATCCGAATTTTGCCCAGCTTCTGGTGATGGCCAATGACGAACCGGCCCGCGAACGGCTGATCGTCAAGCTGCGCACCATTCTGGCCGAGAATTTCCCGTCGGTCCGTGCCAAGGTCGACCGCCTGTTCCTCGGGCCACCCACTGGCTGGCCGGTGCAGATGCGCGTCATGGGCCCGGATCGCCAGGAGGTGCGCCGCATCGCCGACGAGGTGAAGGCGAAGTTCCAGGCAAATCCGCTGCTCGGCGCCGTCCACGACGACTGGCTGGAGCCGGTGCCGGAGATGAAGCTGGTGATCGACCAGGATCGCGCCCGTGCGCTCGGCGTCACCTCGCAGCGCATCCGCCAGATGCTGCAGGCGACCATGTCGGGAGCGCCGCTCGATGATTTCCGTGATGGCGAGGAGACGGTTTCGATCGTCGCCCGCGAGCCGGAGGCAAGCCGCCACCTGCTGTCGGCGGTCGACTCGATCTCTGTCCCGACGGATTTCGGTGGCTTCGTGCCGCTGTCGCAGGTCGCCAAGGTCGTCCCGGTGCTGGAGCAAGGTGTCGAATGGCGGCGCGACCGCCTGCCGACCATCAGCGTGCGCGCCACGCTGCCGGACGGCGTGCAGTCGAACGATGTCGTCATGAAGATGTACAGCGAGATGCAGGGTCTGCGCGACGGCCTGGCACCTGGCTACAACATCGAGATCCAGGGCGGCGCCGAGGATTCGGCCGAAAGCCAGGCCTCGATTGCTGCGAAAGCTCCAATCATGCTGGCCGTCATCGTCGTGCTGCTGATGATCCAGCTGCAGCATTTCGGCAAGGCGATGCTGGTGCTGGCGACCGGTCCGCTCGGCATCATCGGTGCTGCGGCGGCACTTTTGATCAGTGGCGCGCCGTTCGGCTTCGTCGCCATTCTCGGCGTCATCGCGCTGCTTGGCATCATCATGCGCAACTCGATCATCCTGGTCGACCAGATCGACCAGGACATCGCAGCCGGCATGGAACGCTCGGAGGCCATCATCGGCTCGGCAGTCCGCCGTTTCCGGCCGATCATGCTGACGGCGCTGACGGCGGTCCTGGCGCTGATCCCGATCTCGCGCGGCGTCTTCTGGGGTCCGCTCGCCTATGCCATGATGGGCGGCATCCTCGTTGCCACGGTGCTGACCATCCTCGTCCTTCCGGCAGGCTATGCCTTGTTCTTCGGCCGGGAGCGCAAGAAGGACGCGGCGCCGGCCGCCGAGCCGGCCGCCGAGCCGAAACTGGCGGAAAACGATGACCAGCCGCAACTGCCCCTGGCGGCCGAATAGGGTCGAGGCAATCGCGCAGGTTGGCGCCGCCCCTCATCTGGCTGCCGCCATCTTCTCCCCGTATAGTGACGGGGAGAAGGACGCCTTCGCAAAGGATTTCGCCAATCTCCAGCGCTGCAAAAAAAGCGCCGAGCGTGCGGCCAGCCCCTTCTCCCCGTCACTATACGGGGAGAAGTGCCCGGCAGGGCGATGAGGGGCGGCGCCGAGATCGACAATTAATCTCAAGTGAGGCTACCGCGCGCCGGAGGAGGACGTCATGACCATAGCTCAGGCACCGGTGGCGCTGCGCCGGCCGATCGACGGACGCCACCGCAAGATGTTCGTCGATGGGGCCTGGGTCGACGCCCGCTCGGGCAGGACCATGGAGACCCGCAATCCGGCCACCGGCGCGGTCATTGCCACGGTGCCGCGCAGCGACCGCCAGGACATCGAGCTGGCGGTGGCCGCAGCGCGCAGGGCCTTCGACGGGCCGTGGAGCCGGTGCAAGCCCTATGAGCGGCAGGTGCTGCTGCTCAGGATCGCCGATCTCTTCGAAAAGCACTGGGAGGAGATCAGCCGCTCGGACACCACCGACATGGGCATGCCGATCGTGCGCACCCTGGCCAACCGCAACCGCGTCATCGGCATGCTGCGCTATTACGCCGGCATGGCGACGTCCCTGCACGGCGAGACGATCGAGAACTCGCTGCCGGGCGAAATCGTCTCCTTCACGCGAAAGGAGCCGGTCGGCGTCGTCGGCGCCATCATCCCGTGGAACGCACCGACGGCGGCTTCGATCTGGAAGATCGGACCGGCGCTGGCGACCGGCTGCACGGTGGTGCTGAAACCATCGGAAGAGGCGCCGCTGACGCCGCTTCTGATCGCCGACATCATGAACGAGGCCGGCGTTCCCCCAGGCGTCGTCAACATCGTGACCGGCACCGGCGTCGAGGCAGGCGCCGCCCTTGCCGAGCATATGGGTGTCGACAAGATCGTCTTCACCGGCTCGACGGCAACCGGCCAGTCGATCGTCCGCGCCTCGGCCGGCAACCTCAAGCGCGTCTCGCTGGAGCTTGGCGGCAAGTCGCCGGTCATCGTCTGCGCCGACGCCGATCTCGACAAGGCGGTGCCGGTGGCGGCGATGTCGGTATTCGCCAATTCCGGCCAGATCTGCATCGCCGGCTCGCGCCTGTTCGTCGAACGCTCCGTCCATGATGAATTCGTCGAGCGGCTGGCGGCCTATGCCAAGGGTCTCAGGATCGGCGACGGCATCGACCCGGCGACCGAGATCGGCCCGCTCGTCTCCGAAAAGCAGCTGCAACGGGTCGCCTCGTATCTCCAGGCCGGCGCGGCGGAGGGCGCGACCCTCGTCACCGGCGGTCAACGCCTCATGGAAGGTGCCCTGGCCGCCGGCAATTTCGTCGCGCCGACCGTCTTTGCCGATGTCTCGGACGACATGAGGATCGCGCGCGAGGAGATCTTCGGGCCGGTGATTTCGGCGCTGCCGTTCGATACGCTCGATGAGGCGGTCGAGCGTGCCAACAACACGCCCTACGGTCTTGCCGCCGGGGTCTTCACCCGCAATGTCTCCACCGCCCACCAGCTGTCGCGAAAAATCCGCGCCGGCTCAGTCTGGGTGAACACCTATCACGCCATCGATCCGGCCGTGCCCTTCGGCGGCTACAAGATGAGCGGCTACGGCCGCGAGGGCGGTGCCGAGCACCTCGACGAGTATCTCAACACCAAGGGCGTGTTCATCAAGATCGATTGAAAACGCGGCTCTCCCTTCTCCCCTTGTGGGAGAAGGTGGCCTCGCGAAGCGAGGTCGGATGAGGGGTGTTCCAGCTTGGCACGGACGGCACTCCGGCCAACCCCCCTCTTCCGTCTTGGCGCTGCGCGCCAATCCACCTTCTCCCACAAGGGGAGAAGGCAAGGATGCAGCCGTCAGGAGCGCGGTCTGGTCTTTTGCGGATCGTAGTGGGCGAAGGCGACGACGCGCGCCGGCAGCCGCTTGCTGTGGCCGTCGAGCTTGCCGATCTCGACCTCGGTGCCGATCGCGGCATGGGTGACGTCAAGCCTGGCCAGCGCGATGGTCTTGTTGAGCAGCGGCGAGCGCATGGCGGAAGTGACCTCGCCGATCTGGGCGCGGCCGACATGGACGCAATCGCCATGCCCGACCGCGACATTGGCGTCGATGTCGAGGCCGACCAGTTTCCTCTGCGGGTTTTCCTTGCGCCGGATCAACGCCTCGCGGCCGATGAAATCGTCGGTCTTGCTCTTCAGCGGCACGGTGAAGCCGATGCCGGCCTCGAACGGATCGGTCTGGTCGGAAAATTCGTGAGCAGCAAAGATTAGCCCGGACTCGATGCGCACCATGTCGAGTGCCTGTAGCCCCATCGGCTTCAAGCCATGCGGCTGGCCGGCCGCCCAGATGGCGTCGAACACCTTTTCGGCGTCGCGCGGGTGGCACCAGATCTCGTAGCCGAGCTCGCCGGTATAGCCGGTGCGCGAAACGACGATTGGAATGCCGTTGCCGCCGCCGATGCGGGCGACGGCGAAACGGAACCATTCGAGCTCCTCGATCGCCGGCTGCAGCGGGGAAGTCCAGATGATCTCCTTCAGGATGTCGCGGCTCTTCGGTCCCTGCACGGCGACATTGTGCATCTGGTCGGTCGACGAGCGCACCAGCACGTTGAGGCCGAGGCTCGTCGCAGTGTCGCGCAGCCATTCGCCGGACAGATCGTCGCCGCCGACCCAGCGGAAATTGTCCTTGCCGAGCCTGAGCAGCGTGCCGTCGTCGATCATGCCGCCATGCTCGTAGCACATGGCGGAATAGACGACCTGGCCGACGCCGAGTTTTTTCACGTCGCGGGTCAGCGTGTATTGCAGCAGCGCCTCCGAATCCGGGCCGGTGACCTCGAACTTGCGCAGCGGCGACAGGTCCATGATGACGGCGGCCTGCCGGCAGGCCCAGTATTCGTCGATAGGGCCCTCTTTTGCGAAGGAATTGGCCAGCCAATAACCCCTGTACTCGACGAAGTTGCGGGTGTGCTTGGCAAAGCTCGAATGAAATGATGTCTCGCGGGTCATTTTCGGTTCCGAATCGGGCGTCATGCGTCTCGCGATCGCTCGCGAGAATTTATGCTTACCGGAATAGGTCCGCACATGGATGTCGGTCAGGTTCCAGCCATTGGCCGGCGTCGTGTCGTCGGGACAGGCGGACGACACGCAAACGATGTCGGTAAGTGCCCGCAGCAGCACATAGTCGCCCGGCCGCGACCATGGCTCGTCCGACACCATGACGCCATGCGCGTCGATCGCCGTGTTGAAGAAGAAGTTGATCGCCATCCAGCCCGCGCGCGGGGTGACGCCCTCGTCGGCGAGCGCGCGGTTGAAATTCTCCGAGCAGTTGGGATGACCGGGATAGCCGATGTCGTCGTAATATTTGGCGGCGCAAGCGAGCGCGAACGCATCGTGCCGGCCGCAGGTGTCCTGCACCACCTCGACCAGCGGCTCCATGTCCTGGTCGTAATATTTCGAATGCAGGCCGGGCATCGGATAGCTCGAACCCATCAGCGTGCGGGTCGTCGTCACGTCGAGCGGATGGTCGCGTCCCTTGTCGAGCTTGCGCGCCGAAAAGCACTGGAAGTCGGTGCATTGGCGCCCGTCGACATCGATGATCTGCAGATAGTCACCCGCCTTGACGAAGTAGGCTTCCGCGGTCGCCGAATGGACGCGCAAATCGAGCACCGGGTCGGCCAGCGGATCGCCAAGCCTGGACTTCGCCGCCGGATGGATCGTGGCACGGCGCACGATGACGCTGAGCGGCGTTGCCGTGTCGTGGCCGTCGACCGGCATCGGCCCGCCCGGGGCGGCGATCAGCATCGAGCCATTGCGGGCAACGGCAAAACCCTGTTCGGTGCCGGCAGCGGTGGCGCCGCCGAAGACACGAACCGCCTTTGCCTGGTCGAGTTGCACCTGGCGTCGCTCGAGCCCCTGGCGCAAGAACGCGAGGCTGTCGTCGCCATCGGCCAGCAGCGCCTTGATGCCGGCGGCATTGCTGTTCGATTTCTCGCCGAAAATGCCGGCATCAGGCACGCCGCTCTTGTCCCATGCCAGCAACTCGCAAGCCTGGCCGCCTTCTACGTTGCGTACGCTGACGGTATCGCCGGCCTCGACGTCGATGAGCACCGCACCATTGCCTTGGACGGAATAGCGCTCCATGCCGGCGGGCAGCGCCTTCTGGCCGGGCCGCAGGATCAGGCTCGGTCGTGGCGGTCCGGCGGCGACGGCGGGGTAGGGCGACTGGCTCATCTCGACCCGGGTCTCAAGAAACAAGTTTGCCTGTACGTAAAATTATTTTCGCAGCAAGAATAGCAGTGCGTGTCGGTTTGGCAAGGCGAAGGTGGTGCGCGGCGCCTCTTCCTTCTCCCCTTGTGGGAGAAGGTGGATCGGCGCGTAGCGCCGAGACGGAAGAGGGGTGTTGGACGGAATGCTGTCGGTGTCAAGCTGGAACACCCCTCATCCGACCTAGCTTCGCGAGGCCACCTTCTCCCACAAGGGGAGAAGGGAAGAGACAACCGCTACCCCAACTCCCCTGAATACCCGATGTCGACGCCATACTCGGCGGCTGCGTCGAGCATCGTGTGCCACAGGCTTTCGGCGAAACTTGCAAACACCAGAAGGTTGAACATCGGCTGCCCGTCCGGCCGGTCATTGCCACGCCAGAGATTGACGCCGGTGTGGTCGATCGATGTGGCGGCAGCGGCGTCGATCGGAAACGCCGCCGGGTGCAGATCGAGCGACGACAATTTCGCCAGCATGGCGCGCGCCTTGGCTCCCGAGACGCTGATCAGGGCGCGCGCATGCGACTGGTCCGACAGCGAGGCGGACTGCGAGAACGCCTGGCTCAAAATGTCGATCGTGTGCTTGCCGCTCTTGGACAGGACGAGGAACTGATCCGGTCCCGACCAGATGAGCGTCACGTCCGAAGCGCTGACGGCCTTCGGCAGATCCGGAGCCGCCATGCCGAAACGGGCTTTGGCGGCGTTTGCCAGTTCCGCCCCTTTGCCGCGCCGCGCCATCACCTGGATCAGGTCGAAATTGCGAACTTCAGTGAGGGAAATGCACGGCGCGACGTCGCGCGCGCCATGGGCGCCTACGACAAGTGCGTGCTTCAGCGGACTGCGAGAAAGCCACGAAAACTCAGCCACGCTGGCGCCCTCCATCCGGATCGTAGAAGACGGGATTGCACAGCTCGACGTCATAGTCTTCACCTCTCAGCGGATCGTGCGCATGGACGATCTCGCCGATGCGCTCGCGGCCGCGCTCGACAAGCGCCAGCCCGATCCACTGGTCAAGCGTCGGCGAGAAACAGACCGAGGTGACATAGCCCTGGTCGTTGGCAGAACCCGGTATCTCGCCTTTCGGAATGACATGCGCGCCGGAGCGCAGGCGGCGCGCTCTGTCCGTCGGCTTGATGCCGACCACGACCTGCCGATCCGGTGCGACCAGCGCCTCGCGTCCGGCCATGACGCGGCCGACAAAATCCTTTTTGGTCGACATCATCTTGCCCAAGCCGAGATCGGCCGCGGTCGTCGTGCCGTTCAGTTCCGGCCCTGCAACATGGCCCTTTTCGATGCGCATGACGCCGAGCGCCTCGGTGCCATAGGGCGTGACGCCGAATTGTTTGCCGGCTAGCATCAGGTTGCGCACCAGCGCGTCGCCGTAGCGGGCCGGAACGGAAATCTCGAACGCCATCTCGCCGGAGAACGAAATGCGGAACAGCCGCGCCCTGATGCCGCCGCGAAGCGCGACTTGCCGCGCGCCCATGAACGGAAAGCCCTCGTTCGACAAATCCTCGGCCGGGTCGACCATTTCGCGAAGCAGGTCCCGGGTTTTCGGCCCGGCGATCGAGAATTGCGCCCACTGGTCGGAGACTGACGTGAGTTGCACGTCGAATTGAGGAAACAGCACCTGCCGGCAGAATTCGAGATGCTGCATCACCGGCCCGGCCTTGGCAGTCGTGGTGGTCAGGAGATAGTGGTCATCGGCCAGCCGCGACGTGGTGCCGTCGTCATAGACCAGGCCGTCCTCGCGCAGCATCAGCCCATAGCGAGCTTTTCCCACAGCAAGATTGGAGAAGGTGTTGATGTAGACGCGGTCGAGGAAGGCGCCGGCATCCGGTCCGTGCACGTCGATCTTGCCGAGCGTCGAGACGTCGCAAAAGCCGACGCCGGAGCGTACCGCCTTGACCTCGCGGATGACCGTTTCCAGCCAGTCCTTCTCGCCGGCGCGCGGATACCATTGCGCCCGCTTCCACAAGCCGGTGTCGATGAACACCGCGCCCTGTTCGGCTGCCCAGTGATGCGACGGCGTCAGCCTTGTCGCGTGGAAGTTTTCGTCGCGATGATGGCCGGCAAAGGCGCCGATGGCGACCGGCACATAGGGCGGCCGGTAGATCGTCGTGCCGGTCTCGGGAATGGATTTGCCTGATATCGCCGCCATGATGGCGAGGCCGGCGACATTCGAGGTCTTGCCCTGGTCGGTCGCCATGCCGAGCGTCGTATAGCGCTTCAGATGCTCGACCGATTCAAAGCCTTCGCGCTGCGCCAGCTCGATGTCGGCAGCGGTGACGTCATGCTGGTAGTCGACAAAGGCTTTGCCTTTGCCGGCAACATGCCAGAGCGGGGTCAGCGAAAACGCTTCGTCGTCGGCGACTGGCGGCGTGCCGGCACTGCCGCTGTGCCCGGCGCTCTGCGCCGCCGCCGCACCGGCGGCAAACCCCTGGCGCAGGCAGGCGCCGAGCCCAAAAGCGCCGTTGGCGGCACCGGCGGCCACCATGCCGGGAGGCGCGCCGTCCGGCACGAAGGCCGATATGTCGTCCTGCCATTGCGGCCGGCCGCGATGGCAGGAGGTCAGCCCGACCGCCGGGTTCCAGCCACCGGAAACGGCAAGCCCGTCGGCTTCGACCTCGGCGCGTGCGCCGCCTGCCAGAGATATCGAGATTTTCCTGACACCGCCCTTGCCGCCGTCCACCCCGCTGACGAAACCGTTCAAAATGGCAAAGCCGGTTTTGGCGGCAAGCGCGCGACGCGCGGCCGATACGTCCGGACGCGCATCGACGACGGCAGCGATCTGCAATCCGGCGTCGAGTGCCGCCTCGACCGTGCGCCAGCCATCCTCATTGTTGGTGAACAGCGCAATCCGCTTCGCCGGGGTTGCCGCATAGCGCGCGATATAGCTCCGCATTGCCGAAGCCATCATCACGCCGGGCGTGTCATTGCCGGCAAAGACGATCGGCCGTTCGATGGCGCCGGCGGCAACAATCGAGCGCTTTGCCACGATCCGCCACAGCCGCTGGCGCACCTGATGCTCCGGCGGCGAGGGCAGGTGATCGTTGACCCGTTCGATGGCGCCATAAGTCCCGCCGTCATAGACGCCGAACAGTGTCGTGCGGTTTATGATGCGGACATCGGGCAGTGAGGCGAGTTCGGCCAGCGTGCGCGAAATCCATTCGGCTGCGGGCACCCCGTCGATCGTACCGCCGTCGGCAAGCAGGCGGCCGCCAAGCGCAAAATCTTCCTCGCACAGGATGACGCGGGCACCAGATCGGCCGGCGGCAAGTGCTGCCGCCAGCCCGGCTGGGCCGGAACCAGCGATCAGCACGTCGCAATGCGCCCACGTCTTGTCGTAATGATCAGGATCGGCAACGCCCGCGGCGCGGCCGAGACCAGCGGCGCGGCGGATCGCCGGCTCGTAGACTGCTTCCCAGAATTTTGCCGGCCACATGAAGGTCTTGTAGTAGAAGCCGGCGACGAACATCGGTGAGAACAGCTGGTTGACCGCCATCAGATCGTGGCGCAGCGACGGCCAGCGGTTCTGGCTGGCGGCTTCCAGACCGTCATAAAGTTCGGCGGTGGTCGCCTTGGTGTTGGGCTCACGCCGGGCTCCGGTGCGCAGCTCGACAAGTGCGTTGGGTTCTTCCGAGCCCGCGGTCAGGATGCCGCGCGGCCGGTGGTACTTGAACGAGCGGCCGACCAGCTTGACGCCATTGGCGATCAGCGCCGAGGCCAGCGTGTCGCCCTGGAAGCCGGCAAAGGTTTTGCCGTCGAAGCGAAAGTTCAGCAGCAACGAGCGGTCGATGAGACCGCCCGATGCGAGACGACGGGGCTGGCTGGTGATCACGGTTGCCGGCCCCCATGCACGAGCGTCGCGCTGCCCCTCATCGCCCTGCCGGGCACTTCTCCCCGTATAGTGACGGGGAGAAGGACGCCTTCACTGAGGGTTTCGCCAATCTCCAGCGTAGCAGGAAGGGCGCCGAGGTTGCGGCCATCTCCCTTCTCCCCGTCACTATACGGGGAGAAGGTGCCGGCAGGCGGATGAGGGGCGGCGCTGAGTTGGCTAAGAATACTCATTTTGCCTGCCTCGCCCCGACTCCCGCCGCCGGCTCGACCGAGGAAATCTCGTGTGTCAGCGTGTTGCGGATGATCTTCAGCCAGGCCCGGCAGCCGCCGCCATGATACCAATGTTCGCTCGTCTCGCCGGCAATGTTGTCGCGCAGATAGACGTAGTCGAACACCTCGTCTTCCGAGGCGCCGGCTGCCGGCCGCAGCGGCTTGGCGTCGCCGAGACAGGTGAACTCGCCGAGTTCGCGTTGGCCGCAGAAGGGACAGACAATACGCATGCTTTTCGGGCCGTCCTCAGTGCAGGTTCGGTTGGGCGCCGACGCCCTTTTCATCGATGACAGCGCCCCGCCGGAACCGGTCGAGACGGAAGCGCGCCGCCTCCTTGTGCAGTTCGTCGCGGGCCAGAAGATGGGCAAAGACAAGGCCGGAGCCGGGCGTCGCCTTGAAGCCGCCATAGCACCAGCCGGCATTGAGATGGAGCCCGTCCACGGGCGTCTTGTCGATGATCGGCGAGCCGTCCATCGACATGTCCATGATGCCGCCCCATTGGCGCAACAGGCGCACGCGACCGATCATCGGCATCAGCGCCATGCCGCCCTCGCAGACGTCTTCCATCACAGGCATGTTGCCGCGCTGGGCATAGGAATTGTAGCCGTCTATATCGCCGCCGAAGACCAGCCCGCCCTTGTCCGACTGGCTGACATAGAAATGGCCGGCGCCGAAGGTCATGACATTGGGTATCAGCGGCTTGATCGCCTCGGAAACGAAGGCCTGCAGCACATGGCTCTCGATCGGCAGCCGCAGGCCAGCCATCGCCGCGACGCGCGACGAACTGCCGGCGACGGCCATGCCGACCTTGCCGGCGCCGATTGTGCCGCGCGATGTCTCGACGCCGGTCACCTTGCCGTTGGCGTCGCGCCCAAAGCCGGTCACCTCGCAGTTCTGGATGATGTCGACGCCGAGCGCGCTCGCCGCATGGGCGTAGCCCCAGACCACGGCGTCGTGGCGTGCTGTGCCGCCGCGCCGCTGCAGCAGGCCGCCTTGCACGGGAAAGCGGGCATTGTCGAAGTTCAGGAACGGCATCATCTTCTTGACCGCCGCAAGATTGAGCAGTTCGGCATCGATGCCGTTGATGCGCATCGTGTTGCCGCGCCGCGCATAGGCGTCACGCTGCGCATCGGAATGGTAAAGGTTGATGACGCCGCGCTGGCTGACCATCGTGTTGTAGTTGAGGTCCTGCTCCATCCGCTCCCACAGCTTCATCGACAGCTCGTAGAAGCCGGTATTGCCGGGCAGCCCGTAATTGGAGCGGATGATGGTGGTGTTGCGGCCGGCATTGCCGGAGCCGATCCAGCCCTTTTCGAGCACGGCGACATTCCTGATGCCGTATTCGCTGGCGAGGAACCATGCCGTCGCCAGGCCGTGGCCGCCGCCACCGATGATCACCACGTCGTAGCGGTCCTTCGGGCTGGCGTCGCGCCAGGTGCGCTGCCAATTCTTGTGACCGGAAAATGCCGCACGGGCGAGGGAGAAGATCGAGTATTTCATGACTCTATTCCGAGGTCGCTCGCGCCGCGCAGGACCATTCTTGACGCATCGGAATCGTCCGAAAACCGCTTCACACTTTTCGGTCCGATGTTCTAGATATCCAGCGTGTGGTCGCGCTCCCACTGGGTGAAGTGGGAAGCATAGGAATTCCATTCCTGATGCTTCAGCTTTAGATAAGCCGACGAGAATTCCTCACCCAGCGCCGCCTTGAGCGATTTGTCGTTGTCGAACTCGCGCAATGCATCGAGCAGGTTGAGCGGCAGCTTCGGCGCGCCCTCCACCGTATGCCCGAACTGGTACATGTCGATGTCGTAGCGCTTGCCGGGATCGGCCTTCGAGCGGATGCCGTCGAGGCCGGCGGCGATGATGACCGCCTGCAGCAGGTAAGGGTTTGCCGCGCCGTCGGGCAGGCGCAGCTCGAAGCGTCCGGGGCCGGGCACGCGCACCATATGGGTGCGGTTGTTGCCGGTCCAGGTCACCGAGTTCGGCGCCCAGGTGGCGCCCGAAATGGTACGCGGCGCATTGATGCGCTTGTAGGAATTGACCGTCGGGTTGGTGATCGCGGCAAGTGCCGAGGCATGCTTCATGATGCCGCCGAGAAAATTCCTGCCCTTCGCCGACAGGCCGAGCTCCATGGCGTTGTCGGCAAAGACATTGGTCTTGCCGTCCTTGTCCCACACCGAGATGTGGGCGTGACAGCCATTGCCGGTCAGGCCGGGGAACGGTTTTGGCATGAAGGTGGCGCGCAGCCCGTGCTTTTCTGCAACGGACCTCACCATGAACTTGAAGAAGGAATGCTTGTCGGCGGTCGCCAGCGCATCGTCGAAGGCCCAGTTCATCTCGAACTGGCCGTTGGCGTCCTCATGGTCGTTCTGGTAGGCGCCCCAGCCGAGCGCCAGCATGTGGTCGCAGATCTCGGCGATGACATCGTAGCGCCGCATCACCGCCTGCTGGTCGTAGCAGGGCTTTGACGCCGTGTCGTATTCGTCGGAAATCGTCTTGCCGTCCGGCGAGATCAGGAAGAACTCGGCCTCGACGCCGGTCTTGACATGCATGCCGTCGCCCGCCACCTCGTCAATCAGCCGCTTCAGCGTGTTGCGCGGCGCCTGAGCGACCGTTTTTTCGTCCATCATGCAATTGGCGGCAATCCAGGCGACTTCCGGCTTCCACGGCAGCTGGATGACCGAATCCGGATCCGGCACCGCCAGCATGTCTGGATGCGCCGGCGTCAGGTCGAGCCAGGTGGCAAAGCCGGCAAAGCCGGCGCCGTCCTTCTGCATGTCGGCGATGGCTTGCGCCGGCACCAGCTTGGCGCGCTGCCCACCGAACAGGTCGGTGTAGGAGATCATGAAATATTTGACGCCGTTCCCTTTGGCGAAGGCGGCGAGATCGTTCCCCATTATAGTTCCTCGCTTATTGGTATTTGGTAGTTTTGTATCAGAAGCCGTTCTTCCCCGGTATCCAGTTGGTCCCGGCCAGCGGCACGCCGGCCATGGCGGCGGCTTCGATCGTCAGCGCGACGAGATCCTCGGGCTCGAGATTGTGCAGGCTGTTCTTGCCGCAGGCGCGGGCGATCGTCTGCGCCTCCAGCGTCATCACCTTGAGATAATTGGCCAGCCGTCGCCCGGCCGCTATCGGATCGAGCCGTTTCATCAGCTCGGGATCCTGCGTGGTGATGCCGGCCGGATCGCGGCCCTCGTGCCAGTCGTCATAGGCGCCGGCGGTGGTGCCGAGCTCGTTGTACTCCGCCTCCCAGCGCGGATCGTTGTCGCCGAGCGCGACAAGTGCGGCGGTGCCGATCGACACCGCGTCGACGCCGAGCGCCAGCGCCTTGGCGACATCGGCGCCGTTGCGGATGCCGCCCGAGATGATCAGCTGCACCTTGCGGTGCATGCCGAGATCCTGCAGCGCCTGCACCGCCGGCCTGATGCAGGCAAGCGTCGGCTGGCCGACATTCTCGATGAACACTTCCTGGGTTGCGGCGGTGCCGCCCTGCATGCCGTCGATCACGACGACATCGGCGCCTGATTTCACCGCAAGGGCTGTGTCGTAATAGGGCCGCGCGCCGCCGACCTTGACGTAGATCGGCTTTTCCCAGTCGGTGATTTCACGCAGTTCCAGGATCTTTATTTCGAGATCGTCGGGCCCGGTCCAGTCGGGATGGCGTGAGGCTGAGCGCTGGTCGATACCCTTGGGCAGCGTGCGCATTTCGGCGACACGGTCGGAGATCTTCTGGCCAAGCAGCATGCCGCCGCCACCGGGCTTGGCACCCTGGCCGACGACGATCTCGATCGCATCCGCCCGGCGCAAGTCGCGCGGGTTCATGCCGTAGCGCGACGGCAGGTACTGGTAGACCAGCGTCTTGGAATGGCCGCGCTCTTCCTCGGTCATGCCGCCGTCGCCGGTCGTCGTCGAGGTGCCGGACAGCGTCGCGCCGCGGCCGAGCGCTTCCTTGGCCGGGCCGGACAGCGAGCCAAAACTCATGCCGGCAATGGTGATCGGGATTTTCAGCTTGATCGGCTTTTTCGCATGGCGCGAGCCCAGCACGACGCTGGTGTCGCAGCGCTCGCGATAGCCTTCGAGCGGATAGCGCGAGATCGAGGCGCCGAGGACAAGCAGGTCGTCGAAATGCGGCAGCCTGCGCTTGGCGCCGGCGCCGCGGATGTCATAGATGCCGGTCGCAGCGGCGCGACGGATCTCGGAAAGCGTGTAGTCGTCGAAGGTCGCGGATTTGCGCGGCGTCGTCGGCGGGTTGCGATAGGTCATTGAGCCTCAATACTCGTCGGCGTTGTCGATGTTGAAATTGTAGAGCGTGCGCGCCGAGCCGTAACGCGTGAACTCCGCCGCCTTGACGCCGGTCACCCCGGCGCGGTCGAGCAGGTCCTGCAGCAATGCCAGATGCTCGGGCCGCATCTCCTTGGCGATGCAGTCGGCGCCGAGGCTGCCGACCTTGCCGCGCACGAACAGCCGCGCCTCGTAGATGGAATCGCCGAGCGCATCGCCGGCATCGCCCAGCACCACCAGATTGCCGGACTGCGCCATGAAGGCCGACATATGGCCGATATTGCCGTGGACGACGATGTCGATGCCCTTCATCGAGATGCCGCAGCGCGACGACGCGTTGCCCTCGATGACCAACAGCCCGCCCCTGCCGGTGGCACCGGCATATTGGCTGGCATCTCCTTTGACCGTTATCGAGCCCGACATCATGTTTTCGCCGACGCCGGGTCCGGCCGAGCCATGCACCGTGATGGCGCTGCCGTCGTTCATGCCGCCGCAATAATAGCCGACGCTGCCGCGGACATCGACGGTGACCGGCTGGTCGACGCCGACGGCGACCGAATGGCTGCCTTTCGGATTGAGCACTTCCCAGGCGGTCTGGTTCGAACCGGGAGTCAAATCGTGAAGCGTCTGGTTAAGCTCGCGCAACGGCATCTCGGCCAGGTCGAAGACCCTGGATGCATGGCTCTGGTCGAGTGCCTTGGAGACGTTGATTGCCGGCATGAGCTTAATGCTCCCAGAAATAGACGGTTGCGGGCTCGGGCTCCCAGACCCTCGCATTGTCGATGCCGGGCAGCTTGGTGAGCGCGCGATATTCCGAGCCGAAGGCGACATACTGGTCGGTCTCGGCCATGACGGCAGGCTTGCAGGCGATCGGGTCGCGCACCACGCCGAAGCCGTTCTTGGTGCCGACGACGAAGGTGAAGAAACCGTCGAGGTCGCTCAGCGCGCCTTCCAGCGCCTCGCCGAGATTCTTGCCATGAGCCATCTGCGAGGAGAGATAGGCGGCCGCGACTTCGGTATCGTTCTCGGTCTCGAATTTCATGCCTTCGCGGCTCAGCTCGCGGCGGACATTGTTGTGATTGGACAGCGAGCCGTTATGCACCAGGCACTGGTCGGCGCCGGTCGAGAACGGATGCGCGCCCATCGTCGTCACCGCCGATTCCGTCGCCATACGGGTGTGGCCGATGCCGTGCGTACCGGTCATGCTGCGCACGTCGAAGCGATCGACGACCGCTTCGGGCAAGCCGACCTCCTTGTAGATTTCGACGACGTCGCCGGCGCCCATGATGCGGATGTCGGGGCGCAGCGCCTGGATGGTCTCGCGCACTTCATCGATCTTGTCGGGCGTGGTCCTGACGACCGCATGCGTCGATTTCACCGCGATGTTCACCGGCGTTCCGATCGCTCTGGCGAGTTCGGCGTCAAGGTTGCGGAAATCGTGCTCCGGCTTTGCCGACTGCATGGTGATCTTGGCCTCATTGTCGGATGGCGCGCCATAGATAGCGATGCCGGCGCTGTCGGGACCGCGATCGCTGAGCGAGATCAGCATCTCCGACAGCATCGAGCCAAGCTGGGGCTCGAGCGACTTGTCCTTCAAAAACAGTCCGACGATTCCGCACATGTCAGGCTCCCGAGGTGAGGTATGATTCCGGTGCTACCAGCTTCATAGGTTGAGTTCAACTCGTATGAAAGTTTTTTTCATCCTGGACAAGTCGTCTGGCGCAAATGGCGCGCCAGACGGCCCGGCGGTGACTTAATGGCGGTCGATCGCCTTTCTCGTCTCATCTCCCGTGCGATCCGCAGCCATATCGGCCTCGATCTCAGCGTTCTCGTGGCGCGTCTGAAGGACATGCCACCCGATCCAGAAGACGAGGCCGATGATGACCATCACGACTTCGGAACCCTGAAACGGGTAGATCGCGCCGACGTCCTTGAGGTCGACGGCCCAGCTTTCCATTCCATTGGTAGACATTGCGGTTCTCCTTGCCCGTTGACTATTTGATCATGGCTTTTTCGGCGGCTCCCACTTCGCGGACCGACGCCTCAAACGCATGGTTGAGGGCAAAGTCGAAGCCCTCGAGTTCCACCTTCGCCGGTACGCGCAGGAGGTTCATGCTGTTGAGGATCTTGCAGACGACAAAGGTGGGGACGAAGCCGAGCACGAACATCAGCACCGCACCAGCGAAATTGCCGAGCGGGTTGATATGCGCGAAGCCCTCATAGGGCGAGGACGGCTGTCCCCACAGCATGAAGCCCGCCACCACGACACCGAGGAACCCGCCATAACCGTGCACGGCAACGGCGCCCACCGCATCATCGATCTTGAAGCGGCGCTCGACGAAATAGTGCAGCTTGTAGCAGATGGTCGGGACGATCGCGCCGATCAGCAGTGCCTGGATCGGGTGATAGAGGTCGTTGCCGGCCGAGGCCGAGACAATGCCGCAAAGCCCCATCGAGAACGTCCAGAAAGGGTCGCCTTTCGAGACGATGTAGCCGGCCAGCATACCGCCCGACAGCGACATCAGAAAGTTGAAGGTGATCGCCGAAAGCGTGGTCGGCGCGAGATAGATGTTGGTCGCCGTCCAGGTCTCGCCGGTGATCTGGCCGGCAATCGTGGCCGGGCTGATCAGCGGAATGTTGCACGCGGCGTAGAAGCCCCAGAAGCCGGTGAAGATCAGGAACAGGCCGATCGTGACCAGCCACACATTGTGGGGCGGGATGTCGCGCGCCGTGCCGTCGGGCCTGAACTTGCCGATGCGCGGACCAAGCACGATGAGAAAGGCGAGCGCCGCTCCGCCCGCGATTGCGTGCACGACCCCCGATGCATAGGCGTCATGATAGCCCCAGAGTTTCACCATCCAGCCTTGCGGATGCCAGCCCCAGGACGCGTCGAGAATCCACAGGACCGAGCCGACCAGCACCGCGACGATCCAGAACGCACCCGAGCGCGCGCGTTCTATGATCGAACCCGAGACGATCGACGCCGTCGTGATGGAAAACAGCAGGAAGGCGCCCCAGAACACGCCGTTGAGGCGATGCCACAGCGCGGCGTCGGTAGGGGTGACCCCCGTCTCGCCCGGATTGACGCCGGAGAGGTGGGTGCCCATCAGCGGATTCCATGCTTCGGCGAATGGTGCGGTGACAAGTCCGCCGGCGATGCCCGGCCCATTGGGAAAGCCGAAATAGATCCACCAGCCGAAAAAATAGAACGTGATCGTGACGAGCGGGATCGCCATCGCGTTCTTCATAAGCGTTTTCAGATGATTGCGCCGGCGCGATACGCCGACCTCGTACATGCAGAACCCGACATGGATCAGGAACATCATGACGATGGTCACCCAGTAATAGAATTCCGTGAAAATGGTCGTTAGAGCGTTGAGATTCCCTTCCATTTCATGTCCCCTCCGTTCAGTTGCGTTCCTTGCCTCTGAGTAAAACTTTTTGCATCTTAGTATTGCGCGCTTTTGGAGTTTTGAGTCAATATGGCGCGGACCGTCGCATGGCAGCGCCCTGAAGCGGCGAAACGTCGGCAATCCTGTGAGGAGAAGCAAGTCCATGACCGCATCCTGGAGATTTTCGACCTTGGCGGATCGCCATCGTGCGCTCGGTTCGAAGCTCGAAGACTGGAGCGGGATGGGCACCGCCTGGACCTACGACAAGGACGCCGACGAGGAATACATCGCCATCCGCACCAAGGCCGGGCTGATGGATGTGTCGGGCCTGAAGAAGGTCCACATCACCGGGCCGCATGCCTCGCATCTGATCGACCTCGCCACGACGCGCGACGTGGAAAAGATCTATCCCGGCAAGTCGGCCTATGCCTGCATGCTGAACGAGGCCGGCAAGTTCACCGACGACTGCATCCTCTACCGCACCGGCCCGAATGCCTGGATGGTCGTCCACGGTTCTGGCACCGGCCACGAGGAGTTGCAGCGGGCCGCCATGGGCCGCGATGTCTCGCTGCGTTTTGATGACAATCTGCACGACCTCTCGCTGCAGGGACCGATATCAGTCGACTACCTGGCAAAGCATGTGCCTGGCATACGCGACCTCGCCTATTTCCATCACATGCAGACCCGGCTGTTCGGTTTTCCGGTGATGATCTCGCGCACCGGCTACACCGGCGAACGCGGCTACGAGATCTTCTGCCGTGGCCAGGATGCCGGCACGATCTGGGACACCATCCTCGACGAGGGCAAGAGCGCCGGCATCATCCCGTGCCGGTTCACCACGCTCGATATGCTGCGCGTCGAGAGCTACCTCCTGTTCTACCCCTACGACAATTCGCAGAAATATCCGTTCGAGAACGAAGGCCCCGGCGACACGCTGTGGGAACTCGGCCTCGATTTCACCGTCAGCCCCGGCAAGACAGGGTTTCGCGGCGCCGAGGAGCACTACCGCCTCAAGGGCAAGGAACGCTTCAAGATCTTCGGCGTGCTGCTCGAAGGCAAGGAGCCGGCCGACGAGGGCGCACCGGTCTATCGCGACGGCAAAAAGGTCGGCGTGGTGACTTGCGCCATGTATTCGCCGCTGGTCAAGAAATCGATGGGCATTGCCCGGCTCGATGTCGACTGCGCCGTCCAGGGCACCAGGCTCGAGATCCGCAACAAGAGCGGCGCCATCAGCGCGACGGCTGAGCCGCTTCCCTTCGATGATCCGAAGAAGACCAAGCGCACGGCGAAAGGCTGAGGCATACTGGGAGAATGGCAGAGAAAAGCATCATCAGCCGGCCGGTCTACGGAACCCTGTCTCCGCAGCCCGGCAAGCACCATCTTTTCGTGGCGGATGCAGAAGGAGCGCTGGCGATATCAGAGCTGGCCGCCAAGGCGCCCGATGGTTTCTTTGCCGATGCTCACATCATCTTCATCCCCGGCCGGGATGGCAGACATGTCGCCGCGCTCGAAGCGCTGAAGCCGGCGCAATTCTACCAGGGGCCTTCCTTCGCCAGTGCCTTGCCGCGGCTGAAGCAGACGCTGGCCAACGCGCATATGGGCCTGCGCCTCTATCTCGCCGGCACCGAGGGGCTGATCGGCCAGGCGATGCAGGCGGCGCTCGACGCCGGCATCGACCACACGTCGATCCAGACCGAGCATCGCGGCTCGCTGGCGCGCCGCGTCCAATGCGTTCATTGCAAGGGCATCACCGAAAACGTGACGACGCAGCCGGCAACGTGTTCGCATTGTGGCCTGCTTCTTCTGGTACGCGATCACTATTCCAGGCGCCTCGCCGCATTCCAGGGCGTCTGCATCAATGCGGAAGACCGCAGCGAAATTCCTCCGGCGGAGGAGATCTTTCGATGAGCACCGGCACCACCAAGCTTGACGTCGTCGTGAGCGATGTCGTCCCGGTCAACGAACTGGTCACGCGCTTCCATTTCCGCAGGCGCGACGGGCAGCTTTTGCCGACATTCTCCGGCGGCGCCCATGTTGTGGTGGAGATGCGCGACGGCGAGCGGACCAGGCTCAATCCCTATTCGTTGATGGGCTCGCCGCTCGACACACGCGAATACACGATCTCGGTGCGCCGCGACCACATCGGCCGCGGCGGCTCGCTGTTCATGCACAGGCATGTCAGGCCCGGCATGGAGATGGTGATCAGCTACCCGGTCAATCTTTTTTCGCTCGACCTGCGCGCCAGGAAGCACCTGATGCTGGCCGGCGGCATCGGCATCACGCCGTTCATGGCGCAGACCGCGCAGCTGGCAGCGGAAGGCGGCAATTTCGAGCTGCATTACACCTGCCGCACCGCCTCACTCGGCACCTACGCCGATGTGCTCAGAGAGCGCTACGACCGCCGCGTCAGGCTCTATCACGACGACCGCGACGAGCGCATCGAGCTCGACCGGCTGCTGTCGTCACAGCCGCTCGGCACACATCTCTATGTCTGCGGCCCGTCAGGCATGATCGGCTGGGTGCGCGACCGCGCCGCTGCCTTGGGGTGGCCGACGGAAACCGTCCATTTCGAGCATTTCGCCGCCCCGCAGCCCGGCGCCCCGTTCGAGGTGACGCTGGCGGTCAGCGGCAAGACGATCGGCGTCGGCGAGCAGCAGAGCCTGCTCGAGGCGATCGAGGGGGCCGGCGTCGATCCTCCCTATCTCTGCCGCGGCGGCGTCTGCGGCCAGTGCGAAACCAATGTCATCGCGCATGACGGCGAATTCATACACAACGACCACTGGCTGAGCGAAGAAGAGCACCGATCCTGCAAAAAGATCATGCCCTGCGTCTCGCGCTTCGAGGGCAAGTCGCTGGTTCTGGAAAGATAGGAGGCGAGCCTGGGCATCACCTTTCGTAACGAGACGTTCCGTAACGACTTCACCTTCAGGAACAGCCCGGAGCACATCAGGCGGTTTCCGTTCCCGTTCCACGAAGACAGCTACATGTATGCGGTCAACATCGAGCCGCACGTCGTCGGGCCGAAGGGCAGCGTGCTCGAAAACCTGATCGACGTCGACGAGCACTATGTCGCCGAGATGCAGGACCGCGCTTTGGTGCTGGCGGAGGATCCGCTGCGCTGCCAGTCGTTGCCGCACATGACGCTGGCCGGCTGGGACCTGCTCGAACTTCTGATGGAACAGCAGGCGCTGGGCTATCCCGAGCATTTCACGCTGACGCGTGACGGCGACAAATGGCGCTGGATCAACCGGCCGCTCGGCATCGACGACAGCTTCACCTTCGGCGATGTCTCGACGCTGCCTTACGGGCCGATGGAATACATCACGCGGCAGAGCCAGGGCGATTTCTGCATCCTCGACCAGCGCGACGGCAATCTGTGGATGGATGCCGGCATGGTCACCACCCAAGCAGACTGGTCGCTCGATTTCGACATCGGCATGAACTTCTTCGAATGGCACGCGCCGGTGCCGCTGGCGCATGAGAAGGGCGTATTCGTCCGGGCGCTGAAGTTCCTCACCAACATCCAGCAAGGCAAGCCGGCGCGGCGGCTGAACTGGACGATGACCATCAATCCGCGCCTCGACACCAGTCCAGAAAATTATCACAAATGGGGTCCGGACCGGGCGACGGTGACGCCCGAAAACGTCGGCGACAAGGTCCATCTGCGCGTTGAGCTGCAGAGCTTCTGGCGGCTGCCGCGCTCGAACGGCATCGTCTTCCCGATCCGCTGCTATCTGATCAAGATGGATGAGCTGGTGACGCAGCCGAAATGGGCGCGCCGCCTACACCGCGTCATCCGCGACCTTCCCGAAGAGCTGGCCAACTACAAAGGCCTCACGCGCTACCGCGCGACGCTGGTCGAATGGCTGTCGAAGCTCGACGACGGCAGCCCGACATCGCCCGGCTTCGGGCCGGACTAAGGAGCTTGCACCGGCGCTTCCGATCACCTCAGAAGATTTTTGACCCGCACCGATGATTTCCGACCGCCTGCGCTGTCCTTGTCAATGGGCGTGGCTGGATGGTCCAGCTGCCCGGATAGCAAGGTGGGTCCATGAGATTGTTACAAGGTCAGAATGTCGTCGTCGTTGGAGGAAGCCGTGGTGTCGGCCGCTCGATCGTAGAAGCCGCCCTCAGCGAGGGAGCGACGGTCCTCGCAGTCGCCCGCAACGAACAGACCCTGGCGGAATTTGCCCGGGAGACTTCGGGCGTGAAGACGTTCGCGGTCGATGCAACTGTGGACATCGCTCCCGATCAGGTCTTCGCCGCGCTGGAACCGGACGTCCTGGTGATAGGCGCAGGTGCTCTTGCCCCCTCCGCGCCCCTACATGAACAGAACTGGGAGGCGTTCTCCGCAAACTGGGAAACGGACGTCAAGGCGTCGTTTCTGTTTTGCAAGGCCGCGCTTCGGCGTCCGCTCAAACCGGGCGCCCGGGTTGTTCTGATCTCCAGCGGCGCGGCTCTGACCGGGGGGCCACCGAATTCCGGCGGCTATGCCGGCCGCAAAACGCATGCAGATGTTCCTGGCCGGTCATAGCCAGAAGGAATCGGATCGGCGCGGCCTCGACCTGCGCTTCATGGCGCTTGCGCCTATGCGCATCATGCCAGGGACCGGCGTGGGCGACGCCGGCATCGAGAGCATTTCGGCCTATAGGGGCGTCCGGCCCATGGAGTTCATCGCGGGCATCCTCGACATGCAGACGCCGGCCGACGTCGGACGGGCGGTGGTGGCACTCGCCACCCAACAATCGCAAGGATGTTCCTTCGCAGTGAGCGCGAGCGGACTTGCGCCGGCCGCCTGAGACGCGCGTAATGCAAACTCCAAATTGCCGGATCCGCATGACAGACTCGCAGGCACCTCTCAAGCCGGTACGTGAGCCGGGCCAGCCGATCCTCGATCGGCTGGCCTTCGAACAGTTCACGGCTGCCCATCGCCGGGAGCTCAAGCTCCATTGCTATCGCATGATGGGCTCGCTGCACGAGGCGGACGACCTTGTCCAGGACACGCTTCTGCGCGCCTGGCGCGCAAGATCGGAGTTCGATGGGCGGGGTTCGGTTCGCGGTTGGCTCTACACGATCGCGACCAACTCTTGCCTCAACGCGCTCAAGGCCAGGTCGAGAGCGAATCGCATTCTCCAGCAGCCCGAACGGCCGGCTTCCCACGGGATGGCCACAGGCGGCCCTGCAGCCGAGGTCACCTGGTTGGAGCCTTACCCGGACGCAGAGCTACCGGGCCGCGCTGATGGTGAGCCGGGTCCGGAAGCGCGCTACGAGACCCTCGAAGCCGTCCAACTCGCTTTCGTCGCCGCGATCCAGGATCTGCCGCCCAGGCAGCGCGCCGCTCTACTGCTTTCCGACGTGCTGGGCTGGTCGGCTGTCGAAACGGCGGGATTGCTGGGCGGGTCGACGGTTTCGATCAACAGCGCATTGCAGCGGGCCCGCATAACCCTTGCGGCGCGATATCCCCAAGGACGTCCTATCCATCGATCGAAGCCCAACCCCGACGAAGGCCTGCTGCTCGAACGTTACATGCGAGCCTGGGAGGCCGCCAATCTCGACAGCCTGATCGAACTCCTGCGGGAGGACGCCACCTATCGCATGCCGCCCTGGCAGGAATGGTATCGTGGGCGCGCGGCGATCCGCAGTTTCCTCGAGACCATCTGGGGCAATTTTTCGGGCTTCCGCACCGTAGCCATTGGAGCCAATGCCCAGCCGGCAGTCGGGGTCTATTCCCGCAGCCAGAATGACCCTGCGTGGCGAGCCCATTCGCTGCATGTGATCGAGCCCGCCGAGGGCGGTATCGCCGCTCTGACGGTCTATGTGCCGCCGCTCGGCCCCAGCTTGTTTGCGGCCTTCGGCCTGCCGCCATCCTAAAGCGCGTCGCATTTGACCGGCCCCATGCGACGCGCTTTACGTTGTTGTTTCATGCATGTCGATATCGCAAAACCGCTGCACACTTTTGCGCGACATGCATTAGAGCAATTCCAGGAAAAGCGTGGAACGGCTTTCCCGGGAAAGCGCATAGCGCTTTCCCTAGGGAATTGCGCATAAACAAAGAGATTTAGCGGTTCTAGCCTGGACCTGTAACATTCCATCCGGCCGCTTCGCGGCCACGGCGCTCAATGAGGGGACTTCGCTTGCGTCCGAACCCGCTCAACCGGCGCTGCCCTGCGGATAGCAGATGATCGAGAGATAGCGCATCGGGAGAATGGTAAGCACCTCCGGCCCGTGCGGCGCATCGGCGTCGAAGAACAGGCTGTCGCCGGGCTTCATCGGGTAGAGATTGCTGCCGTGCCGGTAGGTGACCGCGCCTTCGAGCATGTAGAGGAACTCCATCCCTTCGTGCTGAAAAGTCGGAAACACATCGGAATCCTCGGTCAGCGTGATCAGATAGGGTTCGACGACGACGCCGCTGGTGTTGGAGCCGATATGGCCGAGCAGATTGTACTGGTGGCCGGCGCGCGTGCCGCGGCGCTCGACGTCGAGCCCTTCGCCAGCCCTAACGAAGACGGCGCTGCGCTCTTCCTCAAAGCGGCGGAAGAAGGCGGTGACCGGAACGCCGAGCGCCCGCGACAGCGCCTGCAAGGTGGTCAGCGACGGCGAGGTGATGCCGTTTTCGATCTTCGACAGCATGCCAAGCGAAATGTCGGTGGCAGCGGCAAGATCGGCAACAGTGATGCCGAGTTTCTTGCGAAACGCCCGCACCTCGCGGCCGATCGCGACCTCGAGGACCTTTTCGCGGGTGTCGCGGACGGCGTGCGGGTCCTGGGTCAGTGGCGTCCGGATCGTTGCCACGCTCTTCGGCGATGGCTTGGCCTTGGCGGCGGCGCCATTCCTCAAACTGGAAGCTTTCTTCGCCATGTCGCCACCCGGTCCTGCAGATTAATTTCACTCAGGGTGAACATATTCGCTGCTGATACAGAGCGCAACTGCGACCGCAAGCCAGTTTAGCTCGAATGGCATGCTCTCCCGGTTTTTCGCCCGTCAGCGGTTCTGCTGAAAATCCGATTGGTGAACCGTGGTTTCGGCAGAAGGCCTGTTGACAGCATCGAAGGGGCAATTACTGTCCTGTCAGTGAAATTTGTTTCGTTAGGGAAATGAGACCGGGAGGCCCGCAATGAAAAGTCGTGTTGCCGTCATCGGAGCCGGGCCGTCCGGCATGGCCCAGCTTCGAGCCTTCAAGTCGGCAGCCGACAACGGCGCGGAGATCCCGGAAATCGTCTGCTTCGAAAAGCAGTCCGACTGGGGCGGCCTGTGGAACTACACCTGGCGCACCGGCCTCGACGAGCATGGCGACCCGGTGCACGGCTCGATGTACCGCTACCTCTGGTCGAACGGGCCGAAGGAATGCCTCGAATTCGCCGACTACACGTTCGAGGAGCACTTTGGCCGGCCGATCGGCTCCTACCCGCCGCGCGCCGTGCTGTGGGACTACATCAAGGGCCGCGTCGAAAAATCCGAGGTGCGCCACTGGGTGCGCTTCAACAGCCCGGTGCGCATGGTGACCTTCTCCGATGCGACGAAAAAATTCACCGTCACCGCGCATGACCGAAGCAACGACGTCACCTATTCGGAGGAGTTCGACAACGTCGTCGTCGCCTCGGGGCATTTTTCCGTGCCCAACGTCCCCTATTTCGAGGGTTTTTCGAGCTTCAACGGCCGCATCCTGCACAGCCATGATTTCCGCGACGCCATGGAATTCAGGGACAAGGACATCCTGATCATCGGCCGCTCCTATTCGGCCGAGGACATCGGCTCGCAATGCTACAAATACGGCGCCAGGTCGATCACCTCCAGCTACCGCTCGAAGCCGATGGGTTTCAAATGGCCTGACAACTGGCAGGAAGTGCCGCTGCTGCAGAAGGTCGTCGGCAAGACCGCGCATTTCAAGGACGGCAGCACCAGGGATGTCGACGCCATCATCCTGTGCACCGGCTACCTCCACGCCTTCCCGTTCCTGACCGAGGATCTGAAGCTCAAGACCGCCAACCGGATGTGGCCGGACGGGCTTTTTGAGGGCGTCGTCTGGGAGAAGAACCCGCAGCTGTCCTATATCGGCATGCAGGACCAGTTCTACACCTTCAACATGTTCGACGCGCAGGCCTGGTTCGCCCGTGATGTCATCATGGGCCGGATAAAGCTGCCTTCGGCCGAGGCGATGGCCGAACATGGCGCGAAATGGCGGGCGCGCGAGGAAACGCTGGAAGACGCCGAGCAGATGATCTGGTTCCAGGGCGACTACACCAGGGAGTTGATGGAGCAGACCGATTATCCGGGCTTCGATGTCGAGGCTGTCAATCAGACCTTCATGGAATGGGAGCACCACAAGGCGCAGGACATCATGAGCTTCCGCGACCACGCCTACCGCTCGCTAATGACCGGCACGATGGCGCCGCTTCACCACACGCCCTGGCTGCAGGCCATGGACGATTCGATGGAATCCTATCTCGAGGTGAAAGGCGTCGCGGCGGAGTAGCGGCTTCCTCGCCACCCAGCTTTGCGCGACATGCATCAGTTGCTGCGCGCCTCGCGCACCTCTTTCGTTGCCTCGATGATCCGGCCGAGCAGGGCATGGAGATCGTCGCGGTGGCCGCTGCGGCCGGCGGGGCCGTTTTCATCGGAAGTCATGACCACGGTCAACGCGCGCCCCGGCACGACATAGACCATCTGCCCGCCATAGCCCCACCCGTAGAAGACCGCTTCGCCCGCGATCTGACGGATGAACCAACCATAGCCATAACCATCACCGGTGAAGCGCGAGGCGGTACGTGGCTGCCAGGAGAGCTTGATCCAGTCGGCCGGCACGAGCTGCCGTCCACTGCTGCTCATCCCGCTGCTGCGATAGAGCTCGCCAAAGGCGAGCAGCGAGCGCGGGCTCATGGCCATCTGGTTGCCGCCGAGATAGATGCCCTGCGGGTCGCGGTCCCAGGCGGTGATGGAAAAGCCCTCCTGCGGCCCGAGCCATTCGCGCGCCAGTTCCAGCGTGGAGCGGCCGGTCCGCCGCGTCAGGATCGCCGAAAGGAGATGGGTCGAGCCGGTGGAATAGAGCATGGTACCGCCCGGTTCGTCGTCGAAGGGCATGGCGAGCGCTGCCCGCACCCAGTTGTCGCTTGCCACCCAGCGCCCGTAGTTTGGGCCTGAGGTCCGACCGAGCCCCGCCTGCATGGAAAGCAGATGACCGATCGTAACCTGCTGGAGACGCGGATCGGCGTCGGCGGGCAGGTTGGCCTGAAGAAGCGGAGCGATCTTCTGGTCGGTCCCTTGCAGCACGCCCTTGTCGATGGCGATGCCGACGAGCGCCGAGATGATCGACTTGGAGGCCGATTTTATATTGGCCGGACGTGCCGGGGAGTGGCCGCGAAAACCGCGCTCAGCCACCACCGCACCCTGATGCGCGATGGCAACCGTGCGCAGCGGCGCCAGGTGCTCGGCCTCGTCAAGCAGCTTTCCAAGCCGCTGCTCCAGGCCATCGGCAGCGTGAGCAGCGACGGAAAGGATGAGGAGAAAGGCGAGAATCACGGTGGGGCGCTTCAGCATGAAGCCAGCTTGGGATGCATTTTGGGCAAGACGAAGGTGGGGCGGCGGGCAAAGACGCCTGCCTAGATGGGGTATCGATGGATGTTTTCGAAGACTTCGTGCTCGCGTCGGTGCGAGATTAGACAAACATTGCCGCAAAATTCAGTCCGGTCATGGAGAGCGCGCCAAATTGCCGCGCCGCTTCGTGAAAGAGGCCCATTTCCGCCAGTCTGATTGGTTTAAGGGCGCTTGGGCTGACGACGCGATCTACGCGGTGTTATCCAATTGCCAGCCGTAGTTGCCGATCTTCGTTGAATGAGAGAATGCCGTCATGGCTCCTTCATTTGCTTGTCGAGGAAGGCAAACGCGTCCTTCGCCGACTGTTCGGTCACCTCTGCGCTGTATTGATACACGATCTCCTGGCCATAGACGCCGCGCATGCGCTCCCCCGCGCTGCCCAACTCCCGATGATCCCAAACATGTGTCGCATGGTAGACGATGTGTTCGACCGGATCCCCCTGCGCCTTCCGTTCTTCGAGTAGCGTCTTGCAACCGTTCATCGGCGGTCCACCCTGCGTGTCCTGGTTGCCTATTTCAACCAGCAACGGCACGACGATCTTTTCCGGAATGAAGTGCATGTCGACGGGATGCAACAATCCCGGCATCGGGAAGTTCGCGAAGAGACAAACCGGGTAAACCGACACGATAGCGCGAAATGGCTCGTTTCCATCCGGTCGCGACCGGCTCGATCCCGCGGCGGCGAGTCCTGTCATCGCACCTTGCGAAAAACCCATCAGAGCGACCCGAGCGGGATCGACGAAATGCTGCCGACGGAGGTGGTTTGCAGCATCGAACGCATCCTTCAGGAGCCGAGAAGCAGGGATGGCCAAGGGCCGGACACAGTTGTCGTCGACTCCGCGCGGAGCCAGCGGATCAATGACGAGCGCCGCGTACCCGTGCTCGACGGCACGCCGCGCCCAATCGAACGTGTTCGAGGTGTAGAGATGTCCATAGCAGGTGGGCATGATGACGAGCGCCGGAAAAGGGCCAGCGCCAACAGGCTTGAACATGATGCTTTCGCGTCCGGCCGCAAGGTCCCGCGTCTGGTCCGGAAGCGTCAAATCCGGACTGTCAAAAGGCAGGGCAAACTCATCGAACTGATCATCGGATCCAGCAGCATTTGCCGCCAGCACAACCGCGATTGCGGTAACAGCTAAGAATGGAAAAGACATAGTTCGGCCTTCCTAACTTCCGGTGCGATCACGCCGACGCTTGCGACCCTTTCATTTCTCCGGCAATCCTGCCTTGGCAAGGTCGGCGAGTTCGCGCGAATCTCGGTTATGCACTGGACGAGGCTAGTCGGTCACTGCGATGTCGCCCCACACCGCCTGCATCAACTCGTCTTTGGTGACGAGCGTGCCCGGCCTCAAGGCAAGTAGCCTCAGAACCTCAGCTGCTTGTGGACGCAAAGTCACCGTATGCCCGGCTTGATCAGTCACCGACCCGCACTGGAGATCGACCGTGCGGCCGTCCAGGCGAAGCAACGTCGGTGCCGAGCTGTGCATCGGAACTTTCCCCCTCGAGCGGACGCCCCAGGGTTTTCTCCCGTCGCCAATCTATACCGAAGTCTGCCCCAAAACCAGCATTCGGCAATCGCCCAAGTCTTCCGTTAGCGATCGCAAGATTTCGTCCGGTTTCGTCTGGCGATCGTGTCGATCTCGTTACGACTGGCGCCATCGGGTTCACGCTCTTCTTCGCCCCGGCCGTTCCGGCGGACATTGTTCAGGAATGGAGAAGATGATGATCGAACTCGTAATCGCCGCCTGTCTTGCGACGGGTGAATGCAAGGAAACAAAACTGACTTACGACGCCCGCGACGTGTCGCTGATGACTTGCCTAGTCGCTGGTCAGTCGGAAATCGCCCGCTGGCATCAGCAACATCCGTCCTGGCAGGTGAAGCGCTGGCATTGCGGCGTCGCCAGGCAGCTAGGGGAGGCGATTTGAGGATCCGTTCAGTGCGGCAATGCGGACGGAGGTGCCGACCGCGCCGGGCGGCGTTCCTCATCGCCACTGGCACCAGACGTGGCGTAGAGCGCTTCCGTGGTTGTACGGCAGAGTCGAATCTTTCAGCCGGCTTGGTCGCGCCACTTCTGAACCTCAGTGGTGCCTTTCGGAAGGTCTCGCATCCGAGCCGCCCCGAGCTGAATGTCCGCTCACTTACATCTCACACTGGCAGCTGCCTGTCCGCTATCGGCCCCAGAGCTGACATTTTTGCGATCAGCTTGGCAAGGACAGCTTCTGGAAGCCGACGTTTCGCGGCGCGCGCCCCCTCTATCTCCGGCTACCCCAGCCTTGCGCGTGCCTTCGCCGTCCAGGCGTTGAACAGCCGGTCGGCGACGATGCCGATGAAGGCGATGGCCAGTCCGGCGACGATGCCGCGGCCGGAATCGGCCTTGGACAGCGCGATGAACACCTCCTGGCCGAGATCGCGGGTGCCGACCATGGCGCAGATGATGATCATCGCCAGCGCCATCAGGATGGTCTGGTTGACGCCGAGCATGATCTCAGGCAACGCCAGCGGCAGCTGCACGCGCAGGAACGTCTGGCGCCTGGTGCAGCCTGACACCTTTGCCGCCTCGATCAGCGCCGGCGGCACCTGCCTGAGACCGTGATTGGTGTAGCGGATGGCCGGCACTACGGCAAAGGCGACGGTCGCGATCATCGCCGTCACGTCGCCGACTCTGAATAGCATCACCACCGGGATGATGAAGCAGAACGACGGCAGCACCTGCAGCGTGTCGATAACAGGGGTGACGATCTTCTCGACACGGTCGCTGCGCGATGCCATCAGCCCGATCGGAATGCCGATCAGGCAGGCGATAAAGGCCGAGATGCCGCAGAGGTAGACCGTCGCCATGGTCTTTTCCCAGAGGCCGGTCACCGCGCAGAAGACGGTCAGCGCCGCGACCAGGGCGGCGAGGCGCAGGCCGCCGAGCTGGTAGCCGGCAAGCCCAAGCAGGAACACCGCGCCCAGCCACGGGAAGCCCTCGCAGAAGGCGCGCACCGGGTTCAGCACATTGAGGATCAGCGCCACCCGGAACGCTTCGATCGTGTCGAAGAAGTTGATCGTGATCCAGCTCACCGCTGTCTTCCACAGCGGCGCGGTGGTGAAGGTGATCGCCTTCGGCACCGCAGCGAAGGCCGGAACGAACAGACCAAGCAGTGTCGTGACGGCAAGGACGGCGACGGCCAGCGTCAGATTGGGGTAGCGCCGCCAGAAGCTCGGGCTGACCTCCTGGTAGACATGGCCCTTCGCATGATTGCGCGCGATCGCCTGGCTCAGCCGGTCGAGGGCGATGGCCAGCGCCACGATGGCAAGGCCGGCTTCCATCGCCTCGCCGACCTTCAGCGCCCTGAGCGCCAGAAGCACGTCGTAGCCGAGGCCGCCGGCGCCGATCATCGAAGCGATGATCACCATGTTGAGCGCCAGCATGATGACCTGGTTGACACCGACCATCAATGTCGGACGCGCCGAAGGCAGCAGCACGCGCCACAGTTTCTGGCGCGCCGTGCAGCCGGCCATCTCGCTGAAATCGCCGATTTCGGACGGCACCCGCGACAGCCCCAGCATCGTCGCGCGCACCATCGGCGGCGTCGCGAAAATGGCCGTCGCGATCATCGCCGAAACCGGACTGTTGCCGAACAGAAGAAGCATCGGGATCAGATAGGCGAAGGTCGGGATGGTCTGCATCAGGTCGAGGGCAGGGGAGATCAGCAGCCGCTCCGCCCATGGCTTGCGCCACGCCCAGATGCCGACGAACAATCCGGTGACGATGCAGAACGGCACGGCGATGGAGATCAGCCCGAGCGTCAGCATGGCGCTGGTCCACTGGCCGAACAGCGCGATGTAGAGGAAACAGCCGCCGACCAGCGCGCCGAGCTTCCAGCCGCCGGCGGCACGTCCGGCCAGGAATGCGGCGATGCAGACACCGACCCAGGACAGACGCGGCAGGACGAGCATGTCGGCGCCATGGCCGATCTTGAAATTCTTGGCGAGCAGACCGAGCGCAAAATCGAGCGGCACGCCGAGCGCCGCGGTGATCGAGCGCGTCAGCCAGGAAAAGTTCGACTTTATCAGGCTCATCAACGCGCTGACCCAATCAGCGACCGGAATGATTGCGCCGACCGGATAATTGACCGCCCAGGGCAGCCTGTCCTGCAGCAGGAACACGGCAAGCACGGCGGCAAGGGCGCCGGCCCAGACCACCAGCCAGAGCTGAACCGGCCGCGATCTCGCCTCGCTGGCGCTTGCCGTCACCGTCATGCGTTGGCCCCGGAACGCTCGATGCCGGCCAGAAGATCGATCACCGCTTGCGGCGTGACTTCGCCGATCGGCTTGCCGGTGCCGTTGACGACGGCGAACGGCTTGCCGGCCGAAACGATATCAGCCGAAAAACTCGATATCTTGGCATCCGGCGCGACCACGCCGCCATGCTCGGCGCCGGCGCAGGCGCGCATCAGGCTTCGCGCCGAGATCACCTTGGCGCGGTCGACGTCGCGGGTGAACTCGGCGACATAGTCGGTCGCCGGGTTGACCACCAGCTGTTCCGGGGTGCCGATCTGGATGACCTCGCCGTCCTTCATGATGGCGATGCGGTCGGCCAGCCGGATGGCCTCGTCGAAATCATGGGTGATGAAGACGATCGTCTTGTGCAGCATGGTCTGCAGCCGCATCAATTCGTCCTGCATCTCGCGGCGGATCAGCGGATCGAGCGCCGAAAACGGCTCGTCGAGAAACCAGATTTCCGGCTTGGTGGCGAGGCTGCGGGCGATGCCGACACGCTGCTGCTGGCCGCCGGAAAGCTCACGCGGATAGAAATGCTCGCGGCCGCGCAGGCCGACAAGCTCGATCACTTCGCGCGCGCGCTTCTCGCGCGTCGGCCGGTCCTGCCCTTGGATGCCCAGTGGAAAGGCGATGTTCTCCAGCACATTCAGATGCGGCAGCAGGGCGAAATTCTGGAACACCATGCCCATGCGGTGGCGCCGCAGCTCGATCAGCGCGGCATCGGAGATTTTGAGGAGATCCTTGCCCTCGAACTCGACCTTGCCATGCGTCGGCTCGACCAGCCGCGACATGCAGCGCACCAGCGTCGACTTGCCCGACCCCGAAAGCCCCATGATGATGAAGATCTCGCCCTGGCGGATTTCGAGGTCGACGGCGCGCACCGCGCCGACCAGCCCGGCCGCGGCGACCTCCGCCATGCTGGCCTTGCCGTCGCGCTGGCGGATGAAATTGGCCGCGTTCGCGCCGAACAGCTTCCAGACGTTGCGGCAGGCAAGCTTTATCGGGCGGGCATCCTTCGGCGTGCCTGCCGTTTGCGGCACCTGTTCAGTCGTATCGGCCATGCAGTCGTCCTTCTGGAATATGGGATAGAGACCCGGCCATGAATGACCGGGTCTCGCAGTTTCCAGTTGGAACGATCACTCGGCCGCCCAGGCTTTCCAGTCGGCTTCGTGGGCGGCGATCCAGGCGGCGGCGACGTCTTCCGGCGTCTTGCCTTCAAGATCGATCTGGCCGCTCATCTTGTTGAGTTCGTCGGTGTCGATCGTGTAGTTCTTCGCGACCTTGTAGGCGACCGGCCATTTGTCCTTCATGCCGGCCCAGGAATATTTCCAGATCTCGCCATGCGGCTTGCCGCAGTCATACTTTGCCTCGGGGTTCACACCCCATTTCGGATCGGTGTAGCATTCCGGCGTATAGTCGGGGAATTCGACCCATTCGCCCTTGTATTTGGCCGGTGCCCAATGCGGCGAATAGACCCACAGCATGATCGGCGCCTTGCGCTGATAGGCCGAATCCAGCTCGGCGAACATCGCCGCGTCGGTGCCGGCATGGATGACGGTGAAGGGCAGCTTCAGCGCTGCGGCACGCTCGTCGTCAAAACCTTCCCATGTCACCGGGCCGCCGAGATAGCGGCCGTTCGGCGCCGTTTCGGCGGTCGAGAAGGCTTCGGCGCATTTCGGGTCCTTCAGCGCCTCCCAGTTCGGCAGGCCCGGGCATTTTTCCTTCATGTATTCGGGATACCACCATTCTTCCTTGGCCTTGGGCCCGAGCGGGCCGAGGCGTTCGGTCTGCCCGGTCGCATCCGAGGCCTTCATGGCTTCGCCGGCCGTCGTGTCCCAGAATTCCATGGCGACAGCGAGGTCGCCATTGGTAAGGCCGGTGGTCAGGCTGGAGAGATAATCGGCGGTCGGATACTCGACCGTGTATCCCAGCTTTTCAAGAATGCCGCCGAGGATCTTTGCGTTCAGATTGACGCTGGTCCAGTCGAACAGCGCGATCTTGATAGGGTCGTTCGATTCCGGCGCCGCCGCTTGGGCCGAAGGCGTCAGTGCACTTGCCGCGGCAAGTGTTAAGGCTCCCATTGATAATCTCGAAATCAAACTCCGAAGTGACATGCCTGTGCTCCTGTCAAGCTCTGGTGGAAGTTATCGTTCGTTCCCTTCTTGCGTCTTTTTGATTGTGTTGGAAAAGCTGGTCGTTGCGCAAGTCCATTGGCAGCAAATTGCTGTCGGCGCTGAAGTCGGCGCAGACGGGAATGATGCCCAATTCGATGAAGAGGTCGTGCGACCGCGTCATGGCTGCCGTGCTGCCGAAGCAGTGATCCGCAGATCGATCGCCGCTCTTGCGGCGCCCTCAAGCTTGCGAGCCATCAAGGTCCCATGCTGTCGGCTCTCGGCAGTCGCCGAAGCCATTTTCATGAGATGAAATTATATATACCAACATTCATGTCGCGCAACGACTAATGCCATCTCGATCAGGGCAATCGCTGCAGATTTGGAATTCATTTCAGATTGGCTTCGAAAAGGATGAAGAGACAATTGCAGCGCGCAATTCGAATGCCGTCGGAGCATCCTCACGACATGATCAGGCCGCCATCGACATTGATCGTCTGGCCGGTGATGTAGGCGGCGTCGTTGCTGGCCAGAAAGCTGACCAGGCCCGAAACATCCTCGCCGCTGCCGGCGCGGCCCATCGGGATGTTCTTCACCCATTCTGCCATCAACTCGCCGGGCTTGTAGTCGCCCATCAGTCTGCCCCATGCGGCGTCGTTGTAGGCCCACATGTCGGTATCGATGATGCCGGGGCAGATCGCGTTGACGGTGATCTTCTCCTTGGCCACTTCCTTGGCGAGGCTCTGGGTGATGCCGACGACGCCGAATTTCGAGGCGGCATAATGCGGCGTGTAGATGAAGCCCTGGCGCGCCTGGCCGGAAGCGGTGTTGATCAGCCGGCCGCCGTCGCCATGCTTGCGGATGCGGGCGATCGCCTCCTGGCAGCACAGGAACACGCCCTTGGTGTTGACCGCCATCACCTTGTCCCATTCGGCCTCGGTCATCGCCTCGATCCTGGCGATGGTGATGACGCCGGCATTCTGCACGGAGATGTCGACGCGGCCGAACTGCTGTTCGGCCAGATCGTAGAGGGCGGCGACCTCGTCCTTCCTGGTCACGTCCATGCGCAGCGATGCGACCTTGGCGCCTTCCGCCTTCAGTCCGGCGGCGACCTCGTCGACGCGCGCGTCGATGGCGCTGACGACGACAGCAGCACCCTCCGCCGCGAAGCGCCTGGCCATGGCCGCGCCAATGCCGCCGCTGGCGCCGGTGATGACCGCCGTCTTTCCCTCGAACCGCTTCTGCATGTTCTCTCCTACCAGCAGACGAAGCCGCCATCGACGATCAGGTCGATGCCGGTTACGAAACTCGAGGCGCGGCTGGCCAGGAACACGGTCGGGCCGACCATCTCTTCCGGCGCCGCCATGCGCCCCATCGGCGTGTCGCGCTCGAAGATCCTGACCTGGTCGGCGACCTCCGGCCGTTTGTTCATCGGCGTCAGCGTGTAGCCGGGGCTGACGACGTTGACGCGCAGGCCGCGATCGGCCCATTCCATGGCGAGACTCCTGGACATGTGGATGACGGCGGCCTTCGAAGAATTATAGTGCGCCTGGGTCAGGCCGCGATTGACGATCGAGCCCGACATCGAGGCGATGTTGATGATCGAGCCCTTGCGCCGGGTCAGCATTACGCGTGCTTCGGCCTGGCAGGACAGGAACACGCCGCTGACATTGACGTCGTAGAGCTTCTGCCATTTCTCCAGCGACAGCGTCTCGGCCGGCTCGGCCCCGGCGACGCCGGCATTGTTTACAGCGATGGTCAGCGCGCCGAGTTCCTTCTCCGTGCGTTCGGTCGCCGCTGCCAAATCGGCCTCTGAGGTGACTGTGCCGGTCAGCACCAGTGCCTTGCGGCCGAGTGCCGAGATCCTGTGCGCGGTCTCGTCCAGCCCGCCCTTCGAGGCATGGCCGAAACAGGCGATATCGGCGCCGGCCTCGGCCAAGCCGATGGCGATTGCTTGCCCGATGCCGCTGCCGGCGCCGGTGACGAGAGCAACGTCGCCATGAAGATCGAATAGTTTCATCGAAATGTTTTCCTGTTGAGCCGCCGGTGCTGCCCTGGGGAGGAAGGGCGCCAGTCCTGACTGGCGCCCCGCGCGGTCCGGTGCCTGGGAGGATATCACCTGCTGCGCTCTATTCCGATCCTTTATGCCGCCCTCAGCTTGTGGCGAGCTCCATGACGGCGACGTTGCTTGCTTCGCTGCGGTCGAGAATGCCACGCTGGCGGCCACGGCTCAGCACCAGCACGCGATGCGACAGGCCGAGCACTTCCTCGAGGTCGGAGCTCACCACCACCACCGCCATGCCGGAGCGGGCGAGTTCGGCGATGACATCGTAGATCGCGGCGCGGGCGCCGACGTCGATGCCGCGTGTCGGCTCGTCCAGGATGAACACCTTGGGCGGCCGTGAGATCCATTTGGCGATGATCACCTTCTGCTGGTTGCCGCCGGAAAGCTTGCTGATCGCCTGGTTAGGCCGGCCCTTGACGCCGAGCCGGCCGATGCCGGCCTCGGCGAATTTCTGCACCGCCTTGGGAAACACCCAGCCATTCGGCGCGACATGGTCGAAATTGCCGATCGCCAGATTCTCGCCGATGGTCTGGTCGAGCACCACGCCTTGCGCCTTGCGGTCTTCCGGCACCAGCACGACGCCGGCCTTGATCGCCGCCGCCGGGCCAGTGAGGTGCACCGGTTTGCCGGCGATACGCACCGACCCCGAGGAAATCGGATCGGCGCCGGCAATCGCCCGCACCAGCTCGGTGCGGCCGGCGCCGATCAGCCCGGCGATGCCCAGGATTTCGCCGGCCCTTACCGAAAAGCTGACATTCTGAAAACTGCGTTCCGGCGAGGACAGGTTGTCGACCTCGAGCAACGCCTCGCTGCCCGGCTCCGACAGCGGCGGGAACATCCGCTCGACGCTGCGGCCGACCATCTGCTCGACTATCGTGCGCACCGGAACGTCGGCGCGCTCGTGGCGGGCGACAATGCGCCCGTCGCGCATCACCACGACGCGGTCGGCGATCGCAGCGACCTCGTCCAGCCGGTGGCTGATATAGATGAAGGACATGCCTTCCGCCTTGAGCTTGCGGATCTGCTTGAACAACAGCTCCGTTTCCTCGCTGCCAAGTGCCGCTGTCGGTTCGTCGAAGATCAGAAGCTCGGCATTGAGCGTCAGCGCCTTGGCGATCTCGACCTGCTGCTGGGCGGCGATGCGCAGCGTGCCCACCTTGCGTTCCGGCGAGACATCGAGGCCAAGCCGCTTCAGTTGGGCCGATGCCCGCGCATTCATGGCCGCGCGGTCGATGCGGCCGCCGCGCATCAGCAGGCGCCCGACATAGACGTTCTCGGCAACCGACAGGTCCGGCAGCAGCTTCAGTTCCTGGTGGATCATGCCGACGCCGGCGTCGATGGCCGCGGCGGGAGAAGCGGGGGAATACGGCTTCCCCCGCCATGTGATGCTGCCGGCATCGGGTTTGGTCGACCCGGCGATGATGTTGGAAACGGTGGACTTGCCGGCGCCATTTTCTCCAAGCAGCGCCACGACCTCTCCCGGCCGCACCTCGAAGCTCGCATCGGCCAGGACCTGCACCGGTCCGTAGCTCTTGCAGAGGCCGCTGACGAAGAGCCCCAGATGCGGGGTCTGCGTATGACTGGGATCCAAGGACATCGTTCCGCTCATCAATAATCAGGGATGCCTGGAATCAGGGATGCTTGGCGATAAACTGATCGACATTGTCCTTGGTGGTCAGCGTCGCATCCTGCAGCTGTTCTGCAGGAACGGTTTCGCCGGCCACCAGCTTGATCGCCGCATCGACGGCAAGCCGGCCCATGCCTTGTGTCTGCTGCGTCGCGGTTACGTCGAAAACGCCGCCCTTCAGAGCCTTGAGCGCCGCCACGTCGCCGTCGAAACCGGCGATCCAGACCTTGTGGCCGGGATTGGCGACCTTGACCGCCTGCGCCGCACCGAGCGCCAGCGCATCGGCCTGGCCGATGACGATCGATACGTCGGGATGCGACTGCAGCAGGTCCTGCGTCAGCTTGAAGCCCTCGTCCTGATGCCAGCCTTCGCTCCATAGCTCGCCGACCACCTTGATGTCGGGATAGGCGCTCAGCGCTTCGCCGCAGCCCTTCGACCGGTCGACCTCGGGCGTCGTGCCTTTCTGGCCATGGATGATGATCAGCTCGCCCTTGCCGCCGGCCTGCTTGGCGATGTAGTCGCAAACCGCCTTGGCCGATGCGACGCTGTTGGTGGCGATGAAGGTGTCGCCGGGTGCGCCCTCGGCGTTGCGGTCGACATTGATGACCGGGATGCCGGCGGCTTTGGCAGTCTTGGTCGGCACGGTGGCGGCGGTGGCGCCGGCCGGGATGTAGATCAGCGCATCGATGTTTTGCGTGATCAGGTCCTGCACCTGGCTGACCTGGGTCGCCGAATCGCCCTTGGCGTCGACGGTGACGATCTCGATGCCCTTTTCCTTGCCATAGGCCTCGACGGACTGCTTGATCTGGTTGAAGAAATCGGCCTGCAGGTTGGCGACTGCGAGACCAAGCTTCTTGGCCTCCTTGGCCGAGGCCATCTCGGACAGTCCGAGCAGCGGAATGACGGCTGCGGCAGCAAGCAGCAATGAACGTTTGGTCAGCATGTGTTTCCTCCGTTGATGTTCAATCTGTCCCGCCGGCGCATCACGGCGCCCCTTGGCCGAACAACTCCCAGTTTCGGATCACCGATCCGTTTTCGCCCGGACATCCGGGTGAATCTCCTTGCGCCCACTCTTCATTGGGCTCTGCGCCGCCATGTATCCGTGGCCACCGCCAGCGCGATCACGACGCCGATCACCACTTGCTGGATGAAGGGCGAGACGCCGAGCAGGTTCAGCCCGTTGCGCAGAACGCCGATGATGAGCACGCCGATGGCGGTGCCGCCGATCGAGCCGACGCCGCCCGACAGGCTGGCGCCGCCGATCACCACCGCTGCGATCGTGTCCAGTTCGTAGCCGAAGCCGGAGCTCGGCTGGACGGAATCAAGCCGTGCCGCAAGCACGATGCCGGCGAGCCCGGCCAGCACGCCGCAGACTGCATAGACCCAGTTGGTCAGCGACTTGACCGGTATGCCGGACAGCCTGGCGACCTCGGCGCTGCCGCCGATCGCGTAGAGGCTGCGACCGGTCGCGCGATAGTTGAGGAAGATCGCGAAGATGATGGCCAGAACGATCATCAAGCCGACGGTGACCGACAGGAAGCCGAAATGGCGGATGATCGACAGGCTGGTGAACCAGTCGGGGAAGCCGATGATCTGCGAGCCGTCGGTGATCATATTGGCAAGACCGCGCGCCACCGACATCATCGCCAGCGTGGCGATGAAGGGCGGCAGCTTGGTGACGGTCACGAGCAGGCCTGAAACCAGCCCGCAAAGCCCAGCAACGACAAGCGCTGTGACGATGCCGGCAGGCATGCCGAGATTGAGGTGGTCGGGATGGGCGACGAAGCCCATCACCATGGCGGCGAGCGCCAGCACGGAACCGACGGACAGGTCGATGCCACCGATCAGGATGACCAGCGTCATGCCGATCGCCATGATACCGAGCACCGTGACCTGGTCGAGCACGTTGAGGATGTTGCGGACAGTCAGAAACGTGTCGGTGGTCAGCGACAGCGCAAGGCACAGCAGCACCAGCCCGATCAGCGGTCCCATGGTTCCGGCGAACAGGGCCGAAAGCTTCGCGCCCGCCGCGGCCTGTGCATTTGGGCCGGCCTTCAACTCGCTTGCACCGTTGCTCACAGCCATTTTGTCTCCTCCATCAGCGCTCCGGCGATGCGTCGTCGGCTCACTCTTGTTCACCAGGCACCTCCCTGTGAACAATTTATCTTTGATATGCAATTTTGTTCAGCTAAACTGTTCGTCGGAAAATTGTCAAGGCCCGCCGCATCATTCCAGCCGGTTTGCGCCGCCAGCCGGTTTGCCGTACGAAAGGGCATGAAATGCCGCGTTTTCAGGTCCGGTCTCATCCTGCGGATTCATGTCGGCTGCTTGAGCAGGGCAGGACGGCCAAGACGAAGTAAATGTTGACCATTTTGGCTTTCACTCACGTTGTAGAGGTATCCTGTCGATGTCCTGAATCTCGAATCCCGGGCACGCAGAATAATTTCGCGTCGCTTGGTCGGATAACGCCATTTGAATGGCTTTCAAGGATTCGGACGACCGCGGGAGGGCAAAAAGATGGCGATGACAGACAATGACAAGGCCTCGCGCTTCCCGGATGCCGAGCTGAAGGCGCGTGCCGCGTGGCACTACTATGTCGAGGGTCTGACGCAGGAGAGGATTTCGGAGATCCTCGGCATCGGCCGCATCAAGGTGCATCGCATCCTGTCCGCCGCGCGTGAGGAGGGCGTCGTCCAGTTCCGCATCCGTGACAGCGTCGTCGAATGCCTGGTGCTGGAAGAGGCTCTAAAACAGCGTTTTGGGCTCAGCCAGGCCGTTGTGGTGCCGTCGGCCGCCGACCGAAGCAACGCGCCGCTGATGATCGGCCATGCCGCGGGCGCCTATCTGGCTGACAATGTGAATGCCGGCGATGTCATCGCGCTGGGCTGGGGGCGCACGCTGAAGTTCGCCATCAATGAATTGCCGCGGCGGCCGATCGCCAGGACGACGGTGGTTTCCATGCTGGGCGGCCTCACCCATGCCCAGCCGCTCAACCCGACCGAAAGCGCCTGGGAATTCGCCGAAAAGATCGGCGCCGAGTGCTTTCTGCTGCCGGTGCCGGTCTATGCCGACAGGCCGGAGCAGCGCGAAGCCTTCATGAGCCAGCGCAGCGTTCAGGACGTCGTCTTCCGCGCACGCCGGGCAAACATCGCCGTGCTCAGCGTCGGATCGTTTTCCAATGACAGCCCGATCGCCAATTACGGCTTCATCAAGCCCAGCGAACTCGAAGAGCTTCAGGCGGCCGGCGCAGTTGGCGATATTTTATGCCATTTCATCGACGCCGAGGGCCGGCTCGTCGACCATGAGGTTAACCGCCGGGTCTGCGCCTATCCGCTGCAGGACCTGTCGGACATCCCGGCCATCATCCTGGTCTCGGGAGGGCAGGAAAAAATCGCCATCATGCGGGCGGCGCTTGCCAACACCAGGATATCGGTTCTGATCACCGACGAGGACGCCGCCAAGGGCCTGCTCAACCGCTAAACCTGCCCGACTTCACCGAGCCGCACATGGGTCTCGCGCGTCGCCTGATAGAGGTCGCGGTAGATTGCCTTGCGCGCACGGTAACCGGAGACCAGCCCGTCGACGGGTTCGACATGCCTGGTCGGCGGCGCGGCCATCGCCTCAGCCGCCGTTTCAGGCGAGGCAAACCATCCGATAGCGGAAGCCGCGAGCATGGCGGCGCCGAGCGCTGCGGCTTCGTTGACTGGCGAGACGGAGAGCGGCCGCTCGAGCACGCTTGCCATGATCCGCATCAGCAGGGCGCAGTTGGTGCCGCCGCCGGCGGCGATCATCGCCGCTGGTTTGCCGCCGGCCAGAGTTTCCGCCGCCTGCGTTTGCGCCGCTTGGGTTTCCGCCGCCCGAGTTTCCGCTGCTTGAGTTTCCATTGCCTCGCTGGCGATGGCCTGCTCGAAGGCGATGCCTTCCAGAACCGCTCGAAAAAGGTGCTTCGGCTCATGGTCGAGCGACAGGCCGACAATGGCGCCGCGCGCCGCGCCGTCCCAATAGGGGCTCATGACACCGGCCCAATACGGCAAGACGAGCAGGCCCTCGCTGCCGGCGGCAACGTCGACCGCTGCCTTCTCCAGGGCCGCAGCCGACGGCGAGCCGGTGGTGCGAACGATCCAGTCGACCAGTTGCATGCCGGAGCGCAGCACGGTCTCCAGCATGAAGCCCGAGCCGGTCGGCGAGACCAGCGTTCGAAACGCGTCCGACGTCGTGATCCCATGGGAATAACAGCCGCTGACGATGCCCGAGCCGAGCGAAAGATAGTTTTTGCCTTCGCCATAGACGCCCATGCCGAGGCCCATCGCCTGGCCGTCGCCGGCGCCGGCGACAACAGCCGTGCCGGCCTTCAACCCGATCAGCCGGGCCACGCTTTCGCCAAGCCCGCCGCAGATCGCGCCGGGCGCAACCAGTCGCGGCAACTGGTCCGGCCGCAGCCCCGCGGCCTCGACGAGCTGAGGGTGCCAAGTGCCATTCTTGACGTCGAGCAGCCCGAGCGGATCCGCACTTGCCGTGCTGGTGACCAGACGTCCGGTCAGCCGGTGGACGAAGAAGCCATGCACGTCGACGAGTGCGGCTGCGTCATCAAGCGTCTGCGGCTGGTGCTCGGCAAGCCAGGCGATCGCATAGAGCGCGGGCGTCGGGTCCGGCGGTTTGCCGCTCCAGTCGCGGATCGTCTCGCGGCCGAGCTCCGCCGAAAGCCTGATGACTTGCGGGCGCGCCCGCTCGTCCAGCCACAGGATCGCCGGAATAAGCGGCTTGCCGGCATGATCGATCAGCGTGAATGTTTCGCGCTGGTGGGCGATGGCGATCGCCGCCACCCGGGCAGCGCCAACCGCCTCAGCGACCTGCTTCAAGGCGCCGAGCAGCGCCGTCCACCAATGTTCGGCATCTTGCTCGAAATGGCCGGGCCTGGGATTTGAAAGCGGATAGGCTTCGCGCGCCTGGAACAGCTCCTTGCCGTCGCGCGTGAAGGCAATCGCTTTCACGGCCGTGGTCGAGGCGTCGATCCCGATTACGACATCGTCCATCAGGCGGGAATCCAGCGGATCAGGCGGCGTTCGTAACGAACCGTCCGTCCGACTGGTCGAGACGACGGCGGATCTGGGTTATCACCATCGAATCGTCGGGTACACAATTTTCATAGGTGAGGAAATCGCCTGTCTTGACCGGCTTGACCACCTTGGCGCGTTCGGCGAGGCCGAGCGGCAGGGCGCCGCGGGCGCGCGCGTCCTCCCAGGTCATGGCGAAGCCGCGATAGTCGTTCTCGCCGATCATGCCGAGCGACTGGCCAGGGGCAAGCTCGCTCTTGGCAACCGCCACCGCCTCGGCGACCGGATGGTCGAGCGGCTCCATGTCGGCGCGCTTGTAGACCACGGCGCGCGCCGCCGACAGCGGCACTTCCAGGCTGGTCAGATGATAGGGGCGGAAGATCGTGAAATACGGGCCCTTGCCGACCTTGAGGTCGATCATGCGCTCCAGCACGCGCGGATGCCTGGTCTCGATGATGCAGAACACGCCGGGCGCCACGCCCTTGCCGATCGAATAGTCGACGACGCCCTTGCGGTGCAGCACGCCGCCATCCTCGCGCGGGCAAAGCACGCCGGCGAGTTCCTCCAGCGTCGCGGTCGGGCCGTGCATGCCCGGCACGTCGGGCACCAGGCCGGTGGCGTTGGCGATCGCCACCATCTCGATCGCCGTCTTCGAGCCGTCGACGAACTCGACCAGCATGCGCGCATTCATGTTGCGCTCGGCCGCCTCCTTCTCGTAGTCGGCCGGCATGGCATCGATCTTCAGCGGATTGTTCTTGCCCTTGCCGGCGGCGATGATGTTGAAGCCGAGGCTCCTGGCAAAGCCGATGATCTCCAGCGTGCAGGCCGGCTCGTCGCCGGCCGCACCGGTATAGACGACGCCGGCCTTGCGCGCCTCCTCCTTAAGGAAGCGGCCGATGGTGATGTCGGCCTCGACGTTGAGCATGACGATATGCTTGCCGTTCTTCATCACTTCAAGCGCGAACAGCGTGCCGATGTTGGGATTTCCTGTCGCGTCGATGATGACGTCGATGCGGCCGGCCGCAGCCAACGCATGCAAATCTTCGGTCACCGCGATCTTGCCGGCCTCGATGGCGCGGTCGATCGCCGCCGCATTGCCGGCCTGCACGATATCCGAGCGGTCGTGGCCGGCGAGCAGCGCCGCATCGATCGCCGCCTGCGGCCTGACCTCGGAAATGGCGCCGATCCGCATGCCCGGCATCAGCGCGACCTGGACGACGATGTCGGTGCCCATCTGCCCGGCGCCGGCAAGCCCGATGGTGATCGGTCCCTGCTGTTCAGCGCGCTGCAAAAGTTCCGCTGCAAATTGCGGATGGGCCATGTCGCTTCCTCCAGTTCCTGACGCGCCGCAGCGTCGAAGTCTTCATTTTGAACATTCCTATTTCCAAATGAAAAATATTTCAACCGGCAATTCGGCAGCCGTCCCCATTTGTGCAAGCCTTGGCTTGCGGCTTGGCAGCGCGGTCAGCGAGGGCGCAGAAGGCGGTGATCTCTTGGGATGCAGGCGGCGACGACCGTGACATTCCTTCTCGCAAGCAAGCGAGTGCGAAACGAAAAAACTGTTTCACGACCGCGTCAGCTGCCGCTGCGCCTATCGCCAGCGACGAAGCCGCGCAACAGAGGGCGCCAGCCGGAATGCTGGCGCATGCCAGTATGTCAGTCAGCTGCCGACCTCGAAGAAGGGCGCGCCAAGCAGGTCGGGAACAACGTCGATGCCGAGGCCCGGCCCGTCCGGAATGCCCATGCGGCTGCCCGAAACCGGCGGCTTGTTCGATGCGGTGCGCACCGTCACCCATTCGTGGAAGGCGATGGCGTGCAGCCGGCGCTCCTCCGGCGTCGACAGCGACAGATGCGCCATGGCTGATGTGTCGATCTCGGCGCCGCCGGTGTCCTCGACGGTGATCATGAAGCCCAGGTCGACGGCAAGGTCGCGGATCTGCCGCGTCCTGGTCACGCCGCCGAGCCGCGAGATTTTCAGCGTCAGCCCGTCAGCCGCCCCCTTGCGGTGGATGTCGAGCATGTCGTCCAGCGAGGTGACGGATTCATCGAGCACCATCGGCTTGTCGAGCGAGCGGCGCACCGACATGCATTCGTCGATCGTGGTGCAGGGCTGCTCGAACGTGTAGTCGATGGCGCGCGTCGCGTCAGCGAACTGGCGCGCCTGATAGGGCGTCCAGCCGGCATTGGCGTCGCAGAAGATGACGGTGCCCCTCGGCACTGAAGCGGCGACCGCGGTGACGCGCTCGATGTCGTCATGGACGTTGCCGCCGACCTTGACCTGCAGCCGGTGAAACCCGTCCTTGACGATGCGCTTGGCCAGTGCGGCCATCGCGTCGACGGTGCCATGGGTGACGACCTTGTAGAGTTCCGCCGTCTCGCTCTCGCGCCCGCCGAGCAGCGTCACCAGCGGCACCTCGGCGGCGCGTGACGCGAGATCCGAGCAGGCCATGTCGAGCGCCGACTTGATGTAGGGGTGGCCCTTGAACACAGTGTCCATCAGCCTGCCGATACTGACCAAGGCGCGAGGATCGTGGCCGAGCAGATGCGGCGCAATTTCGATGACGCCGGCGCGAGTGCCGGCCGAGAATGCCGGCGAGTAGAAATTGCCGAGCGGCGCCATCTCGCCCCAGCCGGTCAGCCCGCTGTCGGAGGTGATTGCGACGATCACCGCATCGAACGCGGCGGCGACACGCCCCTTGGACATGCGGTAGGGCCCGTCCACAAAGGGCTGCACGACATGGTAGGCCTTGATGGTTTTGATCCGCAATTTTTCTGTCCGTCGCTGTGACGCCCTGATGAAGCCGCCAACCTGCATCGTCCGCTGGGCTCAACTGCCGTCAGGCCGGTTGCGCGTCAGGCTGGCGCGATCGGCCTTGACGCCTCTGAAGCACACTGTTCGAGGCAGCGCGCATAGGCAAGCAGTTCTTCGAAGCTGTGCCGATGTCGCCGGCCTTGTCGAACTGCTCAGCAAAACGGCGCCCTAGGCATAGCCGGGGGCGCCGCTGGACCGGGCCTGATGGGGGGGTATCAGGTGGCAGGTTTCTGTGGCAGCGGCGAGACAGGCATTCCCGGGCCGATCTTCTGCAGATTGCCTGTTATCACCTGGTCGCCTTCCGCTACGCCGCTCGAGATCGCCACCAGGTCGCCGTTGGTCGGCCCCAGCGAAACAATGCGCTGGTCGACAGTATTGCCCTTGCCGACGACGTAGAGATACTTGCCGAGCTGGCTCGATCCCAATGCCGTCTGCGGCACCATCAGTGCATCTGGCTGCTGCTTGATATGCAGCCTGACACGAACATATTGGCCCGGCAGCAGCGTGAACTTGGCATTGCCGATCGTCGCGCGTGCGGTGATGGTGCCGGTCGAGCGATCGACCGTGTTGTCGATGAAGGTGAGCTGACCTCTCTGGCGCGGTTCCGTATCGCCGGGAAGCAGGACGTCGACATCGATGGGTCCCGTCGCGCGGGCTTCCTCGATCTGTGCCAGATCCGTTTCGCTCGGATTGAAGGTGACATAGATCGGGTCGAGCTGCACCAGCGTGTTGAGCACTGTGCCGGCGACGCTGACCAGCGTTCCGACCGAGGCCTGGTTGCGGCCGACGCGCCCGGCGAACGGTGCCTTGATTTCCGAATAGCTCAGATTGAGCTCGGCGGTCCGCACAGCCGCCTGGTTGACGGCGAGTGATGCCTGGGCCTCGCGCAAGCTGCTGGTGCGCTGGTCGAACGCATCCTTGGCGATGTATCCGCTCTTGGCCAGTTCGGTGCCGCGACCAAGGTTGGATCGTGCATAGTCGAGCGTTGCCTCGTCGCGCTGGACCTGAGCCTTCGCCTGTTCAAGGGCAGCCTGGAAATCCTCTGGAGCGATCTTGTAGAGAAGGTCGCCCTTCTTGACATCGTCGCCGTCTGGCGCGACCTGCTCCTGCAGATACCCCGGCACGCGCGCCTGCAGCGTGATGCTGCGGATCGGCTCGGTGCGAGCGGCATAGTCGAGATAGATCGGGATCGTCTTCTTGACGACGCTCACCACTGGCACCGGCATAACAAAAGCCGCGGGCTCGGGCGCCGCGGGCTCAGGCGTTGCCGCCCCTGCCGTGCCAGCGTTGAGGCCGAAATTACCCATGTCGAGCAAGTGGACGCTGGCCATCGAGACCGCCCCCACGGCAACAGCCGCTCCCAACGCAATTTTCCATTTACGCATGATCATTCTCCAATTCTATTCGGCCGCTTCGGCCAATCGCTCGAAAGCGGGTTCGGCAGTTGGTTCAGTCGGTTCGGCGACAGGCTCGCTCTTGCTGCCGCGCTCGCGCAGCTGCTCGATCACCGCGTAGAAGACCGGCACGAACACCAGCGACAGGATCGTCGCTGCGACCATGCCGCCAAAGACGGTGGTGCCGATCGACTGGCGGCTGGCTGCACCGGCACCTGTCGAGAACATCAGCGGCAGCACACCGAGGATGAACGCGAAGGCGGTCATCAGGATGGGCCGCAGCCGCAGGCGCGCCGCTTCCATTGCGGCGTCGACGATGCTGAGACCTTCCTCGCGCCGGCGCCGGGCAAACTCCACGATCAGAATGGCGTTCTTCGCCGCCAGCCCGATCAGCATGACGAAACCGATCTGCGAATAGACGTCGATCTGCATGCCGCGCATAAGCAAGGCGACAAAGGCGCCGAACAGGGCAAGCGGCACCGCGAGCAGGACCATGAAGGGCATGGCCCAGCTCTCATATTGGGCGGCAAGGATCAGGAAGACGAAGACCATGGCGAGACCAAAGACGATCGAGGCGATCGATCCGGCCTTGAGCTCCTGATAGGTGATGCCCGTCCATTCATAGCCGAAATCCTTCGGCAGCGCCGTGGCGGCGGCACGCTCCATCGCAGCGACCGCCTGGCCCGAGGAGAAGCCCGGTGCGGCACCGCCATTGATCAGGGCCGACGCATTGTTGTTGTAGTGCGGGACGGTTTCCGGGCCGACGATAGGCACCAACTTGCCGAGCGTGCTCAACGGCACCATGCCGCCGGAGGCATTGCGGACATAGAGCCGCGAAATGTCGGCCGCACCCGCACGCGCATCCTTGTCGGCCTGGATCGTCACCCGGAAGGTGCGGCCGAACAGGTTGAAGTCGTTCACATAGAGCGAGCCGAGATAGATCTGCAGTGTGTTGAACACGTCGGGCAGGCTGAGGCCGAGCAGCTTCGCCTTGTTGCGATCGAGGTCGTAGTTGAACTGCGGCGTCGAGGTCGAGAACGACGAGAACAATTGCTGCGGGTTGAGTTCGGGCTGCTTGCGCGCTTCGGCCAGCACGGCCTGCGTCGCGTCGTTGAGCGCAGCGCTGCCGCGACCGGTCAGGTCCTCCACCTGGAATTCAAAGCCGCCGGTCGTGCCGATGCCCGGAATCGAAGGCGGGTCGAAGCTCAGCGCGAACGCTTCAGGAAGTTCCATGAGCTTCGAGCGCACGTCGGCGACGAGCTTCGAGGCGCTCTGGTCAGGGCCGCGTTGGTCCCATGGCTTCAGGATGGCGAATTCCACCGCCGAGTTCGACTGGGCGGCACTGGTGAGGAAATTCAAGCCGCTGATCGAGCCGACGATGTCGACGCCGGGCGTGTTCTGCAGGATGTCGCGCGCTTTGCGGGCCACCGCGTCGGTGCGCTCCAGGGACGCGCCGTCCGGCAACTGGATGACCACGAAGAAATAGCCCTGGTCCTCGACCGGAAGGAAGGTCGAGGGCAGGCGCTGCCAGACGAAATAGGTCGCGACAAGCCCAGCCGCGAATATGCCGAGCATGATCCAGCGCAGGCGGATGAGGAAGCGCACACCATTGGCATAGGCATGCGACAGCCGATCGAAGCCCGTGTTGAACCAGCGGAACAGCACGAATTGCGATGCCGGGCGGTGGCGCAGGAAAGCGGCGCTGAGCGCCGGGGTGAGCGTCAACGAGACGAAGGCGGAGATGCCGAAGGAGATCGCCACCGTCAGCGCAAACTGGTTGTAGAGCCGGCCGGAAACGCCGGGTATGAAGGCGACCGGCACGAACACGGCCATCAGCACGGCGGTCGTGGCGATGATCGGGCCGGTGACCTCGGCCATCGCCGCGCGCGTCGCAGCCAGCGGTTTGAGGCCGGCCTCCAGCTGGCGCTCGACATTCTCGACGACGACGATCGCGTCATCGACGACGAGGCCGATCGCCAGCACCATGCCGAGCAGGCTGAGCATGTTCAGCGAGAAGCCGAACATGTACATGACGACGAGCGTGGCCACCAGCGACACGGGAATCGCGATCGTCGGGATGATCGTGGTGCGCCAGCTCTGCAGGAAGATGAACACCACCGCGACAACCAGGACCAGCGCCTCGCCGAGCGTGACCAGCACGTCGTGCATCGATGCCGAAACGAAACGTGTCGTATCGTAATGCATGGCGTAGCTGACGCCCTTCGGGAAGCGGGCCGACAGTTCCTGCATCTTGTCTTTGACGCGCTGCTGCAGATCGAGGGCGTTCGAGCCCGGCATCTGGTAGACCGCAAGCACCACGGTCGGATCCTCGCCGAAGAACGCCGACGACGAATATTGCAGGGCGCCGAGTTCGATGCGCGCGACGTCGCGCAACCGCACCAGTGAACCGTTCGCGGCATCGGCGCGCACGATGATATCGCCGAATTCCTTGGGATCGCTCAATCGGCCGACGGCATTGACCTGCATTTCGAAAGCGGTGCCGGCCGGTGCCGGCGACTGCCCGATCTTGCCGGCCGCAACCTGGACATTCTGCTCGGCGATGGCGTTTTGGACATCGACGGCGGTGATGCCGAGATTGGCGAGCTTGTCGGGATCGAGCCATACGCGCATCGAATAGCGCCGCTCGCCGAAGATCTGCACGTCGCCGACGCCGGGCAGGCGCTTCAGCGGGTCGACCACTTGCAGGTAGGCGAGGTTGCTGAGCGCGACCGGATCGACAGAGCCGTCGGGCGAGGTGAGGTTGACGATCAGGACGAAGTTCGGATTCTGCTTCTTGATCGTCACGCCGCCCTGGTTGACGATGGCCGGCAGCGAGGACGCCGCCTGTGAGACGCGGTTCTGGACATCGACGGCGGCGGTGCTCAGGGGATAGCCGACCTCGAAGGTGACGGTGATCGTCGAGGAGCCGTCATTGGAGCTCGACGACGACATGTAGGTCATGCCTTGAACGCCGTTGATCTGCTGTTCGAGCGGCGTCGTGACGGTGTCGGCCACGACTTGCGCACTGGCGCCCGGGTAGTTGGCGCTGACCACCACCTGGGGCGGCGTGATGTCGGGAAACTGCGAAACAGGCAGCAGGAAATAGCAGATCGTCCCGGCGAGCACCATGATGATGGCGATCGACGATGCGAAGATCGGGCGGTGGATGAAGAAATTTACCATGACACGCACGCCTCGCCCGATGCTCTTGCCTGGCCAAAGGCCTTGGCCACCCTGGACAGCCGCCGGCTTCGGCTTTGCCCGGAATCCTCCAGGAAACGAGGCGGCGCCTTGCGGCTGCGGCCTTGCGCATCCGCAAGGCTACGCAGCATCGTCTCGAAAGAGCGCGGGTCGACACGGTCGGCCTGCATCAGCATCCGGATCATCGGATCCTTCACAACTTCGTCGATCGTCAAATCTTTGCGCTGCGACATCGTAGCGGCTCCTGGCTTGGCGATCTGTGGCGTACGCCGCAGATCGGGTGGTCTTCCTGTTCGCGGCCAAAGTCGCCTGGGGCGCAGTTTCATGCCTGGGCCGATTTGGCGGAGGCTGTTCACAGGCGCCTGCGAGATTGACACGAGGCAATGGGGGTGTTACCAGTAAGTAACATCTAGAAGTTACAGACCGGTAACACCCTAGTCAAGAGGTGTGCCGAGGGATTTTTCGGAAATCCCGGAAACCAAGGAGGTTTTGATGGAAGACGGCACTGCGGAACGCATCCGCCCTCGGGATCGCATCCTGGAGACGGCACGGGATATGTTCCACAAGCATGGCATCAAGGGCGTTGGCGTCGACGCGATCACTGAGGCCGCCGGTACCAACAAGATGACGCTCTACCGTCATTTCGAGTCCAAGGACGATCTGGTCATCGAGTGCCTGCGGGCGACCGCATGCAGCGCCAACGCGATGTGGCAAAAGTTCGAGGCGGAGCATCCGGGCGACAAGCTTGCGCAACTGCATGCCTGGGTTCGGATGGCAGCCGATTGCCTGATGATGGACGGCCGCGGTTGCGATATGGCCAACGCCGCCATCGAGTTGAGCGAGACCGACCATCCGGCCCGTCGGGTAATCAAGGAACTCAAGCAGGCTCAGCGCGACCGCCTCGTCGGCCTGTGTCGGGATGCCGGCATCGGCCAGGCAGAGCTTCTCGCCGATACATTGTCGCTGCTGCTTGAAGGCGCCCGTGTCAGCCTGCAAAGCGTCGGAGCCGAAGGCCCCAGCGCGCAGTTTGTCCGCATGGCGGAAGGCCTGATCACCTCGTTCAAGGCCAGATAGTCTCGCAAGCGGCGAAACGATCGGTGGCGTGTTCATTGCAAGCCGCGCCGCGAGTGCTCTTTTGCCTTGGCATGTGCTGTCATCTCACGTCTCCGTTGCCGGTCTGTCGCCGCGCTCTTGCGCGCGGCGGTCGCTGCTGGTTGTGAGCAGGCTAGGCCCGATAGCGAATTGGTGAGAGTGACAAGTGTGGCGGGATTCCAATGGGGCTGCGGCGCTGCCCGAACCAGCCATTGGCGATTGCCGCCGCCTTGCCCGACAACCCAAGAACAAAAAAAGCCCGCTGCCGGGAGGAGGTGGCAGCGGGCTCGATTTCGAATACGACGCGGGAGGAGGTGCGCCGCACTCAGCGTCGGCATCGCATCTGGGAGGAGTAGATGGCCGACACCTGCGAAACTAGCGGTTGCCCAATGATTCGGCAATAGCAAAAGATGCATAGCAGATGTGCAGATTCGCGCTATCAACCGAATATTAACCATCGCCGCGACCAACCGTGGCGCTTGCGTGGCATCACTGGACCGGAACGTTCTCCTTGAAGATCAGGCGCGGTTCGATGAATTTCCGCGTCAGATAGGGCGCCGAGGAAGCGATCGAGCCGAGCAGGCGAATGACCGATTGCTCGGCGATCAGCCGTGCATTCTGGTCGATGACGACATCGAGCAGATCGTCGACGAGATAGCCGCGTGTCGCTCTTGTCAGGTCGTGACAGATGAACACCGGCTTCCTTTGCGGTTTGGCTTCCAGCAGCGCTTTCGCCACGCCCGAGCGTCCGGCGCCGACGCAATAGATACCGAGCAGTTCCGGCTCGTTGTGCAGCGCCTTCATCGTCGCCGTGTAGCTGATATCAGGCTCGTCGTTGATCTCGACGGCGCTGGTCACGGTCAAATTGCGGAACTCCTCGCCGAGCACCGAGCGAAAGCCCATTTCGCGTTCCTCATGCCCGCGATAGGAGCGCGAGCCGACGATCATCGCCAGATGGCCCGTGCGACCGCCCAGGAAACGTCCCATCAAAAGGGCTGCGGTGCGCCCTGCGACACGGTTGTCGATGCCGACATAGGCCGATCGCGGCGCCCCCGGAACGTCCGACACCAGCGTGACCAGGCGGATGCCGGCTTCGACGATCTCGCGCAGGATGTTGCGCGTTCTCGGGTGATCGATCGCAATGACACCGACGCCGTTCGCCTTGAGCGAGAGGTTTTCGACGGCCGCCTGCAACGCGTTCGGCGAGATGCCGGCGAGCTTGTGGATCCGACAGGAGGCGACAAGCGGCAGGCGTGCGGCATAGTCCTCGATATGATTTGCCAGATCCATCATGAAGGCGTTCGAGCCGATCGGCAGGAAGAACTCGAGATGCGCCGGCCGCGAGGGCAGCGTGACCTGATCCACGACCGGCAAATAGCCAAGCTGCTTGGCCGCCTCCATCACCCGCTGCCGGTTGGCGGCGCTGGCACCCGGCCGGTTGTTCAGCACCCGGTCGACCGTCGCGGTCGACAGCCCGCAGCTTCTGGCGATGTCCGCAACGGTGGCTTTCATAGTCGCAGTCATAGGAGCCGATGTGATCCTGTACCAGAGATACGGCCAACCCGGCTTCCAACTGGCCACTCAGCCCTGCGATTGCTTCCCCTGCACGATGGCGTCACGGATCTCCTTGTCGGACATGCCGGTGATGATCCGTTCGACTTCCGCGACGTTGGTGTTCTTCGGATCGATATCGTCGGCAACCACCTTGCCGCGGCGCATGACGACGATGCGGTCGACCACCTGGAAAACGTGGTGGATGTTGTGGGCGATGAAGATGCAGGAATGGCCCGAATCGCGGGCGCTGCGCACGAAGCTCAGCACACCTTGCGTCTCGGCGACGCCGAGATTGTTGGTCGGCTCGTCGAGGATGATGAGGTCGCTGTCGAAATGCATGGCGCGCGCGATCGCCACGGCCTGCCGCTCGCCGCCGGAGAGCGAGCCGATTGGTGTGGTCGGCGGGATCTCCTTCGAGATGCCGACCTGCTTGAGCAGGTTCCGGGCGACCACGTTCATCGCCTCCTGGTCCATACGGTTGAGGAAACGCGGCGGCTTGATCGGCTCGCGCCCGAGGAACAGGTTGCGCGCGATCGACAATTGCGTGACCAGTGCGGAGTCCTGGTAGATCGTCTCGATGCCGTGGGCGATGGCGTCGCTGGTGCTGCGCAAGTCCACCTTCTTGCCGCGGATGAAGATGTCGCCGCTGGTCAGCGGGACTGCACCCGACAAGACCTTGATCAGCGTCGACTTGCCGGCGCCATTGTCGCCGAGCAGACCGACGATCTCCCTTTCATTGACATGGAAATTGGCGTCCACGAGCGCCTGCACGCGCCCGTAGGACTTGCGGATGTTTTCCATGCGGACAAGCGGCTCAGCCATGGTTCAAGTCCCCGCCTGATGCCGGCGTTCCAGCCATGAGTGGAGCGCCATCATGCCGAGGATGATCGCGCCGATGAAGATGTTGTAGGCAAGCCCAGGCACGCCGATCAGCACGATGCCGTTGCGCATCACGCGCAGGATCAAGATGCCGAGCACGGTACCGATGATGGTGCCACGTCCGCCGGTCAGCGCCGTGCCGCCGATCACCACCATGGCGATGACTTCGAGCTCGTAGCCGGTGCCGCTGTTCGGATTGGCGGCCGAGGTGCGCAGCGAGCTGATGACGCCGGCAAGCGAAGCCATGATCGACGACAGGATGAACAGGCCGATCTTGACGCCGCTGACATTGACGCCGCGCGCCCTTGCCGCATTGGGGTTGCCGCCGGCCGCCTGGATCCAGTTGCCGGTGCGGCTCTGCGTCAGCACGTAGCCAAGTGCGATCGCGGCTGCGATGAACCAGAACAGCGACATGTAGATGCGGAACGGCCCGATGAAGAAATCACCGACCAGCGCCTCGGCGAGCCAGCTGCCTTCGGCGCTCCAGGTGCGTTGCGGAAATCCGCTGGTGACGAACAGAGCGGTGCCGCGCACCACCAGCAGCATGCCGAGCGTCACCAGGAAGGATGGAATCTTGAGTTGCGTCACGAACCAGCCATTGACCAGCCCGATGAAGGCGGCAACCAGCAAGGCCAACACGAAGCCGGCCTCCAGCGAGGTGAGGCCGCTGTTGAAGAGCGTCCACATCAAGACGGGTGAGAAGCCGAACAGCGATCCGACCGAGAGGTCGAATTCGCCTGAAGTCATCAACAGCGTCATCGCCAGCGCGATCAGGCCGAGCTCGACCGTGAAGGCCAGTATGTTGCTGATGTTCTGCGGCGACAGGAAGTCGTGGTTAAACCCCCAGAACACCGCGAGCTCGACGACAAGCAGCACGAAGGGCCCGAATTCCGGCCTGGCGATCGAGCGTTGGATGATGGAACTGTTTTCCACGTTGGACCCGCGACATGGTTGGAACTGGCCAAGCCCGATACCGCATGAGGCGGTTCGAGGCTCAGCGGGATGATGGGGATGATCGTGGCAGGCGTGCCGCGACCATCCCGATCGCGGTTTTATTTGCCGGACAGGATGTCGTCGTAGACCTGCGCGGTGTCCTTTTCGTAGAGCGCGCCGGTGATCACGTCGAAGCCGGGCGGAATGCCGCTGGCGGCCATGTTGGCGATCGAAAGCGCCACATAGCTGGTCGCCTGCGGATCCTGCCATTGTGCGGCATTGACGTAGCCGGTCAGCACCTCCTGGGTGGTGTCGAGCGAGTTGCCCCAGCCGACGACCGGGATTTCACCCGGCTTGATGCCGGCCTGGTCGAACACCCGCTTGATCGAGCCGGTCACCAGGTCGCCGAGACCGATGATCGCCTTGACCTTGGCCCTGTTGGCGGTGAGATAGTCGACCATGCGGTTAATTGCTTCGGCCTGGTCGAGCGTGGCTTCGGTGATTTCATAGGTGATGCCGAGCGGCTCGAAGACGCTCTTGATGCCCTCTTCTTCCTGGACGCCATAGGTGGCGCCGGGGATTTCAACCGGCATCCAGACAAAATCGCCCTTCTTCACCAGGCCCTTGTCGGCCAGATACTGAGCCCAGTTCTTGCCGAAGGTGACGTTGTCGCCGCCGACATAGGCGTTGAAGTCCGCCTTCGGATCGGGCGTGTTGAAGTTGATGATCGGGATGTTTGCCGCTCGTGCCTCCTTGACGAGTTCGATAAGGCTGCCCGGGTCGGGGCTGGTGGTGGTGATACCGTCGGCCTTTGCCGCGATGGCGGCGCGAACAGCCTCCTGCTGGGACGACACGTCGCCATTGTGGAACGAGGTGTTGACGGTGTTGCCGGTGTCCGTCGCCCATTGCTTGGCGCCGGCGAGGAAGTAGGTCCAGACCGGATCGGCCGGGCCGCCATGCGAAATCCAGTAGAAGGTCTTGGCCTGTGCCGCCGCCGGAATCGCCAGCGCCACGATCAAGCCGAATACAAATAGTCGTAGCCTCGTCAGCATTTGATTTCCTCCCATTTTGAAAACGTCCTCCAGCTCCCGCGACGATCACGGCAAGCCTGACCGTATTCTTGCCAGCGGCGATCTGGATGCATCAGAGCATCCGCTTTTTCGATCAATGGCAAGCCTCCATTTGCCAGTGGTAGTTGGCGCACGACGATGCGCCATCAGCCATCCCATCAGATCGCATCAGTTTGGCTGATATCTTTTGCGGCAAGCGGTCTCGGCGCCGAGGACGAGGCGCAGGCGGGACGGAAGCTAGATGAGGTCGGCCCTGGCAAGGTCGCGCAAGAGATGGCTGGCGCCGTAGGTCCAGTGGGGACAGTCGGGCGACAGCCGCACCCGGTTGATCAGGGCGCCGAATTTCTCCGATGAGATGGTGACGATGTCGCCGACCTTGTGCGTGAAGCCCTTGCCCTTTTCGCCGCGATCCTTTGACGGCACGAACATGGTGCCGAGATAGAGCGCCAGCCCGTCGGGGTACTGGTGATGCGGACCCATGGCGGCGGCGACCAGTTCTTCGGGCGAGCGGCTGATCTCGGCCATCGAACTGGCGCCCTCCAGCGAGAAACCATCCTCGCCCTCGACCTTCAGGCGCACGGTGGCCTGCTTCACGTCACCAATGGAAAAGGTATCGTCGAACAGCCGGATGAACGGGCCGAGCGCGGCCGAGGCGTTGTTGTCCTTGGCCTTGCCGAGCAACAGCGCCGAGCGCCCTTCGACGTCGCGCAGATTGACGTCGTTGCCGAGCGTGGCACCGACGATCTTGCCGCTGCCGGCGGCGATCATGGCGATCTCCGGCTCCGGATTGTTCCAGGTGGAGACCGGATGCAGGCCGACATCGGCGCCGAAGCCGACCGACGCCATCGGCTGGCATTTGGTGAAGATTTCGGCATCGGGGCCGATGCCCACTTCCAGATATTGCGACCAGGCGCCGCGCTGGATGAGCTTGGTCTTGATCTCCATCGCCTCCGGCGAGCCTGGCTTGAGCTTCGACAGATCGTGGCCGATCAGCCCGGCAATGTCGGCGCGAATGGCGTCGGCTTTTTCCGCGGAGCCGCGCGCCTGCTCCTCGATGACCCGTTCGAGCAGGCTGACGACGAAGGTGACGCCCGATGCCTTGACCGCCTGCAGGTCGACCGGAGAGAGCAGGTACGGCTTTTGCGGATCGCGCGCGGCCTGGAAACTGTTGGCGGCGATTGCATCGAGCGATCCGATCGGTTCGCCCGCGGCGGCGTGGACGTAGCCTGCTGGGTCAGGCATCTCGCAGACGTCTCGCACGGTTGGTGCCATGCTGGAGGTGATGTCGAAGACCGTGCCGCCACGTACCGTGACCACCAGCGGATGCGATGCTTCGCTCGTCCGGGCGCGGCCGATGAAGAGGCCCTCGTCGGGCAGGAGGGTGGCGTTCGTCATGGCTTGCGGTCCTCTGCTGTCTTGTTCTGCGTCGCTGCGGACCAATGGTTCATCAAAAGCCCGGGCCGCGGCGGCGGCACTTTCAACAAATTCCCCCCAAAGGTCTATCCCGTTCCTCGCGGTCGAGCCCTGCGCTGCATTTCGCATCGGCGGACGCCATCCTCTTCAATCCCCTGATGCCGAGATCAAAGGCTCTTTCAAAATAATGAAATCGTCACTAGGATTTTCATTTGACGAAGTACATTCAGGTGACTCTTGCCCCTACCGTTTTCCGATCCGATCTGGCGGAAGCCGCCGGCGGCCTCTGCGTTCCGGTCGCTTTTTCCCGGCGGCCAGCGTGCCGATGTCGTCATTGTGGGTGGCGGGATTCTCGGTCTGTCGACAGCCTTGCATGCAGCCCGGTTCGGCCTTGCCGTGCAGGTGCTGGAAGCCGGCGTAATCGGCCAAGGCGCATCGGGCCTGAATGGCGGTCAGATCATCCCCGGCCTGAAATATGATCCGGAATGGCTGCTGGAGCATTTTGGCTCCGAACGCGGCGAGATCCTCGTCAATTTTGCCGCCTCGACGGCGGACGCCGTCTTCGAATTGATCCGCGACGAGAAACTGGCGGTGCCGTTCGTCCGCAATGGCTGGATTCAGGCAGCGCACACCGAGACGGCGCTGAAGGCGGCGGCGAACAGGGACCGGCAGTGGCGGAACCGTGGCGCCGATGTCCGGCTTCTGAGCCAGACCGAGATCGCCGCGTTGACTGGCGCGCAGGGCTATCTCGGTGGCTGGCTCGACCGCCGGGCCGGCGTGATTGATCCGCTTGCCTATACGTCGGAACTGGCACGGATCGCCTCGGCCGCGGGCGTGAAGATCGCCGAACACCAGAAGGTGATGCGCCTCGATTACAACGCCGGCATTTGGCGCATCTCGACGGAGGGCGGCGCCGAACTGCAGGCGAAGGCGGTCATTCTGGCGACGAACGCCTATACCGGCGACCTGCTTCCCGGTCTCGCCGAGACGATCGTTCCGCTGCACTCCTTCCAGATCGCGACAGCACCGCTGCCGCCCGATCTGGCGGCCGGGATTCTACCGGAACGGCAAGCAGTATCGGACTCACGTCGCATCCTCGTTTATTACCGCAAGAGTGCCGACGGGCGGCTGGTGCTCGGCGGGCGCGGCCGAATGGCGCTGCCGACCAGCGAAAGTGATTGGGCGCATCTCGAGCGCGCGCTGCTCCGGCTGTATCCGGCGCTATCGGGAGTCGCAATCGAAAAGCGCTGGTTTGGCCGGGTGGCGATGACGCCGGATCACCTCCCGCATATCCACGAGCCCCAGCAGGGCCTGATGGCCGTGGTCGGCTGCCAGGGCCGTGGCGTCGGCCTGATGACCGCGCTTGGCGAGCGCATTGCTGGCTATCTGGCGAGCGGCGACGCCAGGCAATTGCCGTTCCCGGTCTCGCCGATCCGGCCGATCCCATTCCACGTCTTTCGGCAGGTCGGCGTCGCCGCGACGATCGCCTGGTATCGTATGCTGGATGCATTCGAGCACTGATTTTATGCCGATGCAGGAATCAGCTTGACAGTTTCACGATTCTGAAAAATTCTTAAGTGATTTCAAATTTCGATGGGCAACCCCGATGTCGACCATCGTTGCAAGGCAGCCGCTGCCGGAGTCCCGGTCCTCGACGGGTTTCCGGTTGGCCATGCTGCTGCCGGGCGGGCTGGTCACCTTCTTCCTGATCCTGTTTGCCCTCGGCCTCGTGGTTCTCCTCGCCCTTCGCGGCAATGACGGTTCGCTGCTGGGCGACGGCTTCACTTTTGCGAATTTCATCACCGTGGCATCCGACCCGCTGTACTGGACGGTAACGCTGCGCTCGCTGACCATTGCCGGCCTGGTGACGCTGGCGACGGTCGTCACCGCCTATCCCGTCGCCTACTATCTGGCCTTCCATGCGGGACGGCGGCGCGGGCTGCTGCTGTTTCTGGTGACGCTGCCGTTCTGGACCAGCTATCTCTTGCGCGTTTTCGCCTGGAAGATCGTGCTTGCCTACAATGGCGTGCTGAATTCGGCGCTCATCGAAAGCGGCATCTGGTCCGAACCGACACTGGCGTTTCTCAACACGCCGGCCGCCGTCGTCGTCACGCTGGCTCACGCCTATGCGCCGTTCGCCATCCTGCCTATCTATGTGGCGCTGGACACGATCCCGAAATCACTGCTCGAAGCTGCTTCCGATCTCGGCGCCAGACCGTTCACCAGCTTTCGCCGCGTCGTGCTGCCGAATTCGATGCCGGGCGTGCTGGCGGCGGCTCTCGTCGTCTTCGTGCCGACGGTCGGCGATTATGTCACCCCGGCGCTGGTCGGCGGCCCTGCCAGCACCATGATCGGATCGCTGATCCAGGCCCAGTTCGGCAAGGCAAATGACTGGCCGTTCGGCGCAGCACTCGCCGTTGCCGTCATGCTGGTCATCCTTGCCGTGGTGCTGGTCGTGCGTTCCGCCGACCGCAGGTTTGGCAGCCGCACATGAGCGCCGCGCGCATAGACGCAAAGCAAGGTGGCCGCTGGCTCGGCGCCTACGTGCTTGTCTATCTGGTATTCCTCTATTTGCCGATCTCGCTGATCCCGCTGTTTTCCTTCAACGATTCGATCCAGGCGGCGTTTCCGCTGCAAGGCTTCACGTTTGAATGGTACACGACGCTGTCCGGCAATTCGGCGCTGTCCGGCGCGCTTGCCAACAGCCTCGTCATCGGTGCAATTGCCGCCACCGGTGCCACGCTTTGCGGCATCACCGTGTCCTACATGGATCTTTTTGGCCGTTCGCCGCTTGCCTTCACGATCAGCGCTATCGCGCGGCTGCCGATACTGATCCCCGGCGTCATCGTCGGCATCTCGCTGCTGATCCTGGTCAACCTCATTGGCTTCGGACCGTCACGCACCGCCATCGTGCTCGGCCACATATTGGTGGCGCTGCCGACGACGGTGGTGATCATGAAAAGCCGCTTCGCCGCTATCCCCAAGACCATCCACGAGGCGGCACTCGATCTCGGCGCCTCCGACTGGACGACATTCAGGCGGGTCATGCTGCCGCTCAGCCTGCCCGCCATTGTATCAGCGTTCATGCTGGCCTTCCTGACCTCCTTCGACGAGTTCATCGTCGCCTTCTTCCTCGCCGGCACCGAACCGACCTTGCCGCTTTATATCTGGAGCCAGCTGCGTTTCCCGAAATCGCTGCCGACCGTCATGGCACTGGGCACGGCCATCCTGGCCGTGTCCTTCGTCATCGCGGCAATTGCCGAAATCCTGCGCCATCGCGGGCTCGCCGCCGCTCAGCGGCCAGTGCCCGCCAACCTGTCCAAACCAGAAGAAACCGAAAGAGGAGAACTGCAATGGCATTCGACCTGAAATCGATAAATCGCAAGACAGTCCAAGCCGGATTGGCAGCCTTCGCGCTGGCGCTTTCGTCGACCGTCGCGCTTGCGGCCGACAAGCTGCAATATTTCACCTGGTCGGGCTACGAACTTCCCGACTTCAACAAGAGCTTCCTCGCCGCACACCCCGATGGCGTCGAGGCCTCGATGTTCGGCGACGACGATGACGCCTTCACCAAGGTCAAGGCCGGTTTCCGCCCGGATGTCGCGCATCCCTGCTACGACAAGGTGGCGCGCTGGAACAAGGAAGGCCTGCTGCAGCCAATCGACACCAAGCGCATCAAGAACTGGGATTCGATCTTTCCGGTTTTCAAGAACCTGCCCGACCTGCAGGCCGGCGACGGCAAAGTCTGGATGGTGCCCTGGGACTGGGGCAACACCTCGATCCTTTACCGCACCGATCTGGTGAAGAACCCGGAGCCGAGCTGGAACCTTTTGTGGGACAAGCAATATGCCGGGCGCATGGCGACGATCGATGCCGTCCATGATACACCGGTGGTGGCGGCGCTTCTCGCCGATGTCAATCCGTTCGACATGACGCCGGAACAGATGGAAAAGGTGGCTGAAAAACTGCGCGAGCAGCGCCCGCTGCTCTCCAACTACACCACCGACATGACCTCGGTCGAACAGGCGCTGGCGAGTGGCCAGTTGGTCGCCGCCATGACCTGGAACGCGTCGGCCACCTCGCTGAAGAAGCAGGGCGTGCCGGTCGAGTTCATGAAGCCTAGGGAAGGCATGCTGACCTGGTCGTGCGGCTTCGTCATGCTCAAGGACGCCAAGAATGTCGACCTCGCCTATGATTTCATCAACAGCCGGCTGGAGACGGATTCGGGAAAATACCTGATTCAGACCTATGGTTACGGCAGCTCGAACAGCTCGGCCTTCGCCGCGGTGCCGAAGGAGGAACTGGAAAAGCTGCAACTGCCGTCCGATCCGGAAGTGATGCTGAAGACTACCGTCTTCACCGGGCCGATGAAACAGAATGACGAACTCGCCAAGATGTTCGAGAAGGTCAAGGCAGGCGGCTGAGTTCGCTCTTCCTTCTCCCCTTGTGGGACAAGGTGGATCGGCGCGTAGCGTCGAGACGGTAGAGGGGTGCTGGACAGAATGCGGGGTTTGCCAAGCTGGAACACCCCTCATCCGTCCGAGCGGAGCCTGTCCTCGGGCTTGCCGGAGGCAAGACCCGTGGGCTCGGCTACCTTCTCCCACAGGGGGAGAAGGGAAAGTGCTGGCGAACGAGGAAGTATGCATGGATATACTGGACCAAGCGGCTGAAAAGCCGAAAGACGACGCCGATGTGCGGGTCGGCCGGCGCGTGCGGGCGCTTAGGCTGGAACGCAGTCTTTCGCTGGCCGAGCTCGCCGCCAAGGCCGGCGTTTCGATCGGGGCGCTCAGCCAGATCGAGCGCGGCTTGTCCTCGCTTCGCGTCAAGGTGATCTGGCCGCTCGCCGCCGCTCTCGACATCGAGCCGTCGGCGCTGATTGCTGACGGCAACGATGCCGTCAGCGATCTCTATTGCGTGCGCGCCAACAGTCGGCGCCAGATCCCGGTGAAGTCGGAAGGCATCGCCAAGACGCTGCTGTCGCCGCCGGCCGCTACGCTCACCGGTATGCTGGTGACAGTAGAAGCCGGTGGCGGCACCGTCGAAGCCTACGCCCATCCCGGCCACGAATTCGGTTTCATCTTGTCGGGCGAAGTCGAACTCGTGATCGATTCAACCACCTACGGGCTGAAGACCGGCGACAGCTTCGCCTTCAAAAGCACCTTGCTGCATGCCTTCCGCAATCCGGGCACCGAGCGCTGCCAGATCCTCTGGGTCAACACGACCAAAGCGTCCGAGGTCCGCGATGGCGCCTGATCCTCTCGTCCGGCTGGATGCGGTATCGAAGATTTTCCCCGGCGGCATCGTCGGTCTCGACGCCGTCGATCTCGAAATCGCCCGCGGCGAGTTCCTGACCTTGCTCGGCCCATCTGGCTGCGGCAAGACCACTAGCCTGCGGGTGATCGCAGGATTTGAAAGCCCATCCAACGGACGGGTGCTGCTCGACGGCCGTGACATCACTTCGTTGCGGCCGTTCGACCGTCCCGTCAACACCGTGTTCCAGGACTATGCGTTGTTTCCGCACATGGACGTCGGCGAAAACGTCGGCTTCGGCCTGTCGCTGCGCAAGCTTTCCGGGGCAGAACAGGCAAAGCGCGTCGGCGAAGCGCTCGACATGGTTGGCCTTGCCGAGAAGTTCGGCGCCCGCGTGTCCGAATTGTCGGGCGGCCAGCGTCAGCGCGTGGCGCTTGCCCGTGCGATTGTCTGCGCACCACGTGTGCTGTTGCTCGACGAGCCGCTGTCGGCGCTCGATGCGCATCTGCGCGAACAGATGCAGGTCGAATTGAAGCGGCTGCAGTCGCGGCTCGGCACCACCTTCGTCATGGTCACCCACGACCAGACCGAGGCGCTGTCGATCTCCGACCGTATCGTCGTCATGAACAAGGGCCGCATCGAGCAGATCGCACCGCCGGCCACGCTCTACGACCGGCCCGCCACCAAATTCGTCGCCAGTTTCATCGGCACGATGAACCTGCTGCAGTCGCGCTTTGTCGGCCGTGACGGCGATCGATTGCGTTTCAGCGCCGGCGCCCTGCCGCTCGAAGCCACGTCGGAAACCGGCGAAGCGCCGGGAGAAGGCGCGGTGCGAACCATCGGAGTGCGTCCGGAGGATCTTTTGGCGGCGACCGAAGCAGCGACAGGCACCGCGCCGGTGCGGGTGAGCAGCATCGTCTTTCACGGCCGCACCTTGCGCCTGCACGCCGAATTGGGGCAGGGGATACCAGTGGTGATCGATGCGCCACGCCGGGCGGAAGGCTTTCAATTCAGCGTCGGCGATGTGGCGCATATCAGCCTGCGCCGCGGCGCTAACTGCCCTATGCTGCTCATCTGACCCTATCCTTCCAGAAAACCGGAGCACCACCCATGAGCAATCACTTGAACTTCTTCATCGACGGCAAATGGGTCGCGCCGGTGGTGCCGGCGACGCTGGATGTGATCGATCCGTCCACCGAAGAGGCCTACACCAAAATCTCCGTCGGCTCGAAGGCCGATGTGGATCGCGCCGTGGCGGCGGCCAAGGCGGCCTTTCCGGCCTTTTCGCAAACCAGCAAGGCCGAGCGCCTGAAGCTGCTGAAGCGCATCCTCGAAGTCTACAACGAGCGCTACGAGGACATCGCCCAGGCTGTCAGCCAGGAGATGGGCGCGCCGATCACCTGGGCGCGCGAGGCGCAGGCATGGGCGGGCAGGGCTCATATGGAGTCCACCATCAAGGCGCTGGAGGATTACGAATTCAGCGAGAAGCGCGGCGCCACCATGGTGGTCAAGGAGCCGATCGGCGTCTGCGCGCTGATCACGCCGTGGAACTGGCCGCTTAACCAGATCGTCTGCAAGGTGGCGCCGGCGATCGCCGCCGGCTGCACCGTCGTGCTGAAGCCTTCTGAGATCGCGCCGATCAGCGGCATCGTCTTTTCGGAAGTGATGGAAGCGGCCGGCACGCCGAAGGGGGTCTACAACATGGTCAATGGCACCGGTCCGGATGTCGGACAGGTCATGGCCGGCCATCCGGACGTCGACATGGTTTCCTTCACCGGCTCGACCCGGGCCGGCATCATCGTCGCCAAGACGGCGGCCGAGACGGTCAAGCGCGTGGCGCAGGAACTCGGCGGCAAATCGCCCAACATCGTGCTTGCCGATGCCGACTTCGAGAAGGCCGTGCGCAAGGGCGTCAACGCGTGTTTCGGCAATAGCGGCCAGTCCTGCGATGCGCCGACGCGCATGCTGGTGCCGGCCGCCCGCCACGATGAGGCGCTGCTGATCGCCAAGAAGGCGGCCGAGGCGCACAAGGTCGGCGATCCGCGCTCGGAAGACACCAGGCTCGGGCCGGTGGTCAGCAACATCCAGTTCGACAAGATCCAGCGGCTGATCGAGGCCGGCATCGCCGAGGGTGCAACGCTGGTCACCGGCGGTCCCGGCCGGCCGGAGCATCTTAATCGCGGTTATTACGTGCGGCCGACCGTCTTCGGCCACGTCACGCCGGGCATGACCATCGAGCGGGAAGAAATTTTTGGGCCGGTGCTTTCGGTCATCTCCTATGATGACGACGATGACGCGGTGAAAATCGCCAACGACACCGTCTATGGCCTCGCCGCCTACGTGCAATCAGGGGATATCGACCACGCGCGAAAAGTCGCCGGCCGCCTGCGCGCCGGACAGGTCTCGATCAACTATCCGGAGTGGGACACCTTCGCGCCGTTCGGCGGCTACAAGCAATCCGGCAACGGCCGCGAATATGCCGATTGGGCGATCCACGATTTCCTCGAGATCAAGGGCATCATCGGCTACGGCGCTTAGCGCATAGCCTCGAACAGCGCCGCGCGTCCAAGAAGGACGCGCGGCGCTGTAGTGTGGCCGATACGAACTATTCGGCGGCTTCGCGGACAGGGATCAGGCGCCGCTCGACTTGTTGGAGATGCAGGCGCATCGCTGCCGCCGCACCGCCGAGGTCACGCTCGGCGATCGCCTCGACGATCCGTTCATGGTCGGCGAAGCTGTGATGGTCTGCCGGAGGGCGGACGCCTTCTGAACGGAGACGTCCCCAGACCACGGTGCGGCGCACGGCGTTCAGCACGTCGAACAGGCCGAGCAGAACATTGTTGCGGCTCGCCTGCGCAATCTGCCGGTGGAGCAGATTGTCGACATTCTCATACTGCCGCCACGTGACGGCCTCCCGCGTCTGCACCAGCGATTGCCGCATCGCGGCGATATCCGAAAGCGTGGCGTGCAGCGCCGCTTCGCGCGCAATCTCCGGCTCGAGGATGAGGCGCGCGCGCATCACGTCGGCCGGATTGGTGCGCCCGGCGATTTCCGAAATGCCGATCGTCTCCTCGACCGGCCCGCTGCCGACGAAGGTGCCCCTGCCGACGTGACGCCAGATGCGGCCGTCCTTCTCGAGAACCGCCAGCGCCTTGCGCAGATCGCCGCGCGATACGCCGAGGCTCTCCGACAGTTCCCGCTCGGCAGGCAGCCGCGTCTCACCGGCATGATCCATCTGGGCAAGATAGGCCTGCAGCTGAACCAGGGCGGCGTGGCCGCCATTACCGGGATCGTCCATCAATTTAACCAATCCGCATATGATTTTCCTCTGCCGGTGTTAAAACGATTAGTGGAAACCGTCAAGTGTCGAGTTTTCTGGGCACACCCGTTCGACACGGTGCAATTTCTCCTTGACCAATCTGCTCCATAGTCTTAACCAATCAAGGAAATGGTTACAAAAAACGGGAGGAATGACAATGGCCGGCGTGTCCAGACGTACCATCCTTGCCAGCGCTTTCGCCGCGGTCCTGGCATGTGCAGCGCCCTTGTCGGCCGCAAATGCGGGCGACATGCGCATCGCATTCGGCGACCTTCCGGGCATCGAATCCATCCAGACGCTCGCCGCGATAGAGCGCGCCAAGGAACGCGGCGTGAATGTCGAGCTCATTGTTCTCAATGACGAGGATCTGGCTGCCCAAGCCATTGTCGGCGGCCAGGCCGATGTCGGCATCGGCGCGCCCTATACCTTGATCCAGAAGGTGGGCGTGCCGATCCGCATTTTCGCGCAGATATCGACGCTGCGCTTTTTTCCCGTCGTCAACAGCGAATTCTACAAGGAATGGAAGGATCTCGACGGGCAGGAGGTCGCCGTGCAGGCGCGCGGCTCCGGAACCGAGGCGGTCATGCTGCTGATGGCGAAAAACCACGGCATCAAGCTCGGCAACATCAGCTATGTCCCGGGTTCCGAGGTTCGCCGCAATGCGCTGCTCCAGGGGACCATCAAGGCGTCGATCGTCGATGCCGCCAACAGGCGCGCGCTCGAGGCCGAAGCCCCCGGCAAGTTCATCGTTCTGCCGGTCGAGGATCTCGGCGCCTCGGACGAAGCGCTTTTCGCGACCGCGGACTATCTGAAGAACAACGCCGCCGACGTCGACATCCTGGTCGAGGAACTGATGAAGACCGCGCGCGAGATCACCGCGAGCCCGGCGGTCGCCGTCGAGCTTCGCAACAAATACAAACTGCTGCCGGATCTCGGCGCTGAAGCCGACAGCGAGATCACCGAATACTACAAGGAAACCGCGGAAGCCGGCAGCCTTGCGCTGAACGGCGGCGGAGCCGATGCGGCCAAGGACGACTTTGCCTTCTTCAGCCTTGCCGGCCAGATCGAAGGCGATCCCGCCAGCCTCAAGGTCGAGGACTTCTGGGACGTCTCCGCAATCGACCGCGCCGTCGCCAAGCTCGGCAAGAAATAGGCGGCCTGCCGGATGGCCGTAAGCATCAGAACCGACGGCGAGGCTGCCGGCCTCGCTCCTCTTCCCAATCGCAGCGCAACGGGCGCATCGTGGGACCAGCCGGTCCTGCTCAGGCTGGTGTCGATCGCCCTGTTCGCGGGAATCTGGGAGGTGGCCGGGCGTATTCCGGTCAGCTTCGCCTTCCCGACCTTTTCCGATACGGTCGTCGCGTTCTTCGGACTGCTCGCCGACGGCAGCCTGGCAACCGCCTATCTTTCGACGCTGCAGCCGCTGGTGCTTGGCGTTGTCCTGTCGGCGTTCCTGGGTGTCGGCCTCGGCACGATCTGTGGCCTGTGGCGCACCGGCGAATGGCTGGTGATCCCCGTGTTCATCGTGCTTCAGGCAGCACCGGTCGCCGCCTTCATTCCGATGGTCACCTTTGTCTACGGAATAGGCATGACCGCCAAGACGCTCGCCGTCATGATCCTGGCGCTGCCGGTTATCGTGCTCAACACCTACAAGGCCGTGCGCAACGTCAACGAGTCGCTGCTGGTCATGTGCCGATCGTTCCTCGGCACCCGCTGGCAGACCGTCGCCAAGATCATTCTGCCGGACGCCAGCCCGGTGATTTTTGCGGGCTTGCGCCTTGGAGTCGCTGCCGGCTTCGTCGGCGTGGTGCTCGCCGAACTGCTGATCACCCCGACCGGCATCGGCGACCTCATCACCTTCCACCGCTCGCGCGCCGACTACGCCGAGATGTACGCAACAATCGCCTCGATCATTGCGCTTTCCACCCTGACGCTCGTCTTTCTGCAGTGGGTGGAAGTCCGCGTTTTCAGGCCCGAGAGCAGAGGTGCTTAAGATGGGCGCGACCGCATTGCGAAATGGACCGTCGCCGGTTCCCGCACCGATCGATTCAATCGTGGAAGTGAGGGGAATCTCCAAGACCTACGGCAATGTCGAGGCGCTGCGCGGCATCGACCTCGACTTTCCCAGGGGCAAGCTGACCAGCCTTCTCGGACCCAGCGGTTGCGGAAAGACGACGCTGCTGAAGATCATAGCGGGGCTGATACGGGCCGATGGCGGCACCGTCGCGATCAACGGCAAGCACGTCACAGCACCCGGCCCCGAACGCGCTTTCGTATTCCAGGACTTTGCGCTGATGCCGTGGGCGACGGTGACACGCAACGTGGCCTTCGGACTGGAGTTGCGCGGCACCAACAAGGCCGAGCGCGAGGAGATCGCCCGACGCTACATCGCCGAGGTGGGTCTCGCCGGCTTCGAGGACAAGTACCCGCACGAACTGTCGGGCGGCATGCGCCAGCGCGTCGGCCTGGCGCGCGCCTTGTCGGTCGATGCCGACGTCCTGCTGCTCGATGAACCGTTTTCGGCGGTCGACGAGCAGAACCGGCGGAAATTCCAGGAAGACCTGATTCGGCTGCGCACCAACCAGAACAAGACCTTCATCTTCGTGACGCACTCGATCGAGGAAGCGGTCTACATCTCCGACCGCATCGTCTTGCTGTCGCCGAGACCTGGCCGGGTTTCGCAGATCATCGAACCGGAAATCGATCGCTCCGGCGACCCCGAGCGCATCCATCGCGACAGGCACTATCTCGATACTGTCGAGGAGATCTGGCAGGGGCTGAAGCAGTATGTGGAGTGAGCGGCCGTGACCTTGTTCGGCTACCGTGTGCCAATGATGGCGTCCCTGCTGGTCTGGTGCGTCGTATGGGAAATCGTCGGCCGGCTCGACCTTGTCTTTCTGCTGCCGCCGTTTAGCGACGTGCTGGTTGCAGCGGTCAGCCTGGTGCAGACGCCGTCCTGGCAGAGCGCGACAGTCACGACCCTTCGCGCCTTCGCGACGGGCATGGCCCTGTCGATCGTTGTCGGCGTGCCATTGGGTATCCTGATGGGACGCGTCAAGATCGCCGACGACCTGCTCGGCATGTGGGTCAACATCTTTTCAAGCGCACCGCTCTCGGCGATCGTCCCGGTGCTGATGATCCTGTTCGGCTTCGGCGAGAAGACGATCGTTGCGGCGGTGTTCCTGTTTGCGATCTGGATCATCGTTCTCGACACCCGCGCCGGGGTCCGCCATATCTCGCCGTCGCTGATCGAGATGGCGCGTTCCTACGGCGCCTCGCGCCCGGCTCTCTATAGCAAGATCATCCTGTGGGCGGCCCTTCCGGAAATCCTTGCCGGCATTCGCCTCGGCCTCATCCGCGGCGTTAAGGGCGTCGTCATCGGCCAGTTGCTCGTCGCCATCGTCGGCTACGGTGCGCTGTTCGAGACCTTCTCGCGAAATTTCCGCATGGCCGAATTCTGGGCCTTGACCATCATCCTTTTTGCCTTCGCCCTGCTGATCGCCGAACTGATCGAACGGGCCGAAGCCAAGGTCGAATACTACGCAGGAGCAAGACAGTGAACATGCACGGCACGACTTCAAGCTACGTCATCGAACCGACCGCAATCCCGAGCATCCCGGTGGCGGGAACCGACAAGCTGTTTCCGGTGCATCGGGTCTATTGCGTCGGGCGGAACTATGCCGCGCATGCCGTCGAGATGGGACACGACCCCGACAAGGAGCCGCCATTCTTCTTCCAGAAGAACCCCGACAACCTTGATACGACAGGAGAATTTCCGTACCCTCCGGCCTCCAACGATGTTCATCACGAGATCGAAATGGTCGTGGCGCTGAAGAGCGGCGGTACCGACATCCCGGTCGAAAAGGCTCTGGACTGCGTGTTCGGTTATGGCGTAGGTCTCGATATGACGCGGCGCGACCTGCAAGGGAAGGCGAAGGACATGGGCCGTCCATGGGAGGTCGGCAAGGCCTTCGAGGCATCGGCGCCATGCACGCCATTGGTTCCGGGAAGCTCGGCCGGCCATCCCAGCCAGGGCGCGATCTGGCTGGACGTCAATGGTCAGCGAAAGCAGACCGGCGACCTCAACCAGATGATTTGGAAGGTTCCGGAAATGATCAGCTATCTCTCAGGTCTGTTCACGCTGATGCCGGGGGACATCATTCTTTCCGGCACGCCGGCGGGCGTCGGCGCGGTCGTTCGCGGTGACGTTCTTCGTGGCCATATCGATGGCGTCGGCGACCTAGAGGTTCGCGTTGTCTGAAGCGGCCCCGATCATTGAGCGGCTTGCCGCCGGAGCCGACGATGCGCCGGCGATTTCGGCACCCGACAGGATCACGCTCACGCATGGCGGACTGCGCCGCCTGATCTCCGAGACGGCAGCGCAATTGCATGCACTGGGCCTCGGCCGTGGCGACCGGGTGGCCATCGTGCTGCCGAACGGGCCGGAGATGGCGACGGCCTTTGTCGCAGTGGCGGCGGCGGCGTCGACGGCGCCGCTCAATCCGGCCTACCGGGCCGACGAGCTCGATTTCTATCTGACCGACATCGGCGCCAAGGCGATCCTCGTCGCCGAAGACGAAAGCGGCCCGGCGGTGACCGTGGCCGAGCGCCTCGGCATAGCGGTGCTCAGGCTCACGGCACTGCGTGACGCACCAGCCGGCAGTTTTGATATCAAGGGCAAACCGGTTGGTCCGTCTGTTTCGCCCGGCCTAGCTGAAGACGGCGACATCGCGCTGTTGCTGCACACGTCCGGCACCACGTCACGACCCAAGCTGGTGCCGCTCAGCCACGCCAATCTCGCCGCCTCGGCCGCTCATATCGGCGCGACGCTCGGCCTGACGGCCGGCGATCGTTGCCTCAACATCATGCCGCTGTTCCACATCCATGGGCTGATCGCGGCGGTGCTGTCCTCGCTCGCCGCCGGCGGCAGCGTCTTCTGCACGCCGGGCTTCAACGCGCTGCGCTTCTTCCATTGGCTGGGCGAGGCGCGGCCGAGCTGGTACACGGCGGTGCCGACCATGCATCAGGCGATACTGCCGCGCGCAACGCGCAATGCCGAGGCGCTGGCCGCAGCGTCGCTTCGCTTCATCCGCTCGTCCTCGGCATCGCTGCCACCGCAGGTGATGGCCGAGCTCGAGGCGACCTTCGGCTGCCCGGTGATCGAATCCTATGGGATGACCGAGGCCGCGCACCAGATGGCTTCGAACCGGCTGCCGCCGGGCCTGCGCAAGCCGGGCAGCGTCGGCGCCGCGGCCGGACCGGAGGTGGCGGTGATGGCGCCGGACGGGCGATTGCTGCAGCCCGGTGACACCGGCGAGATCGTCATTCGCGGACCTAATGTCACCGCGGGCTACGAGAACAATCCGGACGCCAATGCCACGGCTTTTGCGCATGGCTGGTTTCATACCGGGGACCAGGGCGTGCTCGACGACGACTTTTATCTGCGCGTCACCGGCCGGCTCAAGGAGATCATCAACCGCGGCGGCGAGAAGATCTCGCCGCTCGAGGTCGACGACGTGCTGATGGACCATCCGGCGGTGGCGCAGGTCGTCACCTTCGCCACGCCGCACGACAAGCTCGGTGAAGAGGTCGCGGCTGCGATCGTGCTGCGCGAGGGCATGGCCGCGACAGAAGCCGACATCCGCAGCTTTGCCGCGACACGGCTTGCCGACTTCAAGGTGCCGCGCATTGTCCTGATCCTGGACGAAATCCCGAAGGGCGCGACCGGCAAACTGCAGCGCATCGGTCTCGCGGCCAAACTCGGTCTTGCAAAACCTGGGCTGGGATAATGCGGATCAGCATTTTTGGCGCTGGCGCGATCGGCGGCTACCTCGCGGCCAAACTTGCCATGGCCGGCCGCGTCGATCTGTCGATCGTGGCGCGCGGCGCGCATCTCGACGCGATCAGGGCAAACGGGCTTCGCCTGATCGAAGACGGTCATGAATCCGTCGCCTCGGTCAGGGCCGCCGCGCAGGCGCAGGAGCTAGGCGCCCAGGATTATGTCGTGCTGGCGCTCAAGGCCCATTCCGTCGCGCCAGCGCTCGACCAGATCGCGCCGCTGCTGGGCGAGGGAACGGCCGTCGTCACCATGCAGAATGGCGTGCCGTGGTGGTATTTCCACAGCATCGGCGGGCCGCTCGAAGGCACGCGGTTGCAAGCGGTGGATCCCGGCGGGGTGATCTGGGACCGGCTTGGGCCGGATCGCGTCATCGGCTCGGTCGTCTATCCCGCGGCAGAGGTGGATGCGCCCGGCCTGGTCCGCCATATCGAGGGAAAGCGGTTCTCGCTTGGCGAGCCCTCGGGCGAGAAGAGCGAGCGTGTCACGCGGCTTGCCGAGGAGATGGTTGCGGCCGGGCTGCAGGCGCCGGTTCGCGACGACATCCGCAGCGAGATCTGGGTGAAGCTGTGGGGCAATCTCTCCTTCAACCCGATTTCCGCGCTGACCGGCAGCACGCTTGCGGCAATCGCTGCCGACGAGGCCACCCGCACGCTTGCCCGCACCATGATGCTGGAGGCGCAGGCGATCGGCGAAAGCCTCGGCGTTCGTTTCCCGATCTCGGTCGACCGCCGCATCAAGGGTGCCGGCGACGTCGGCGAGCACAAGACCTCGATGCTGCAGGATCTGGAGCGTGGCCGGCCGATGGAGATCGACGCGCTGGTGACGGCGGTCCAGGAACTCGGCCGGCTGACTGGCCAGCCGACGCCGACCATCGACAGCGTGCTGGCGCTGGTGCGCCGCCTCGCCATCGAGCGCGGCTGCTATTGATGTACCAATCGTGAAGTTGCCGCCTCGCTCTCCCGGGCGAACGAGTACTTGTATCGACAGAGATCTGGATCGCATGGCTATTGATCGTCGCATCACAAGTGCTTCAGCGGTCAAGGCTGGCGCGCAATACTCATCCTGACATAGGTTGTCAGCTATCGAGCGGACCGCCAGTGGCAGGTTAGCAAACGGTTCCCTATTTGGAACGCGTCTGAACAGGAGGAACACGCATGACCACCGCGGAAATTGCCAAGGATTTCACAGAGCTGCTCAAGCAGGGTCAGAACCATATTGCGGCTGAAAAGTACAATGCCGACGACGTCGTCAGCTACGAAGCAATGGAAGGGCCGATGGCCATCTGCAACGGCAAGGAAGCCGTGAGGCAGAAGGGCCAGTGGTGGGAAGAGAACAACGAAGTTCATGACGGCTCGGTCGAGGGCCCATATGTCAACGGCGACCAGTTCGCAGTGCGCTTCAAGTTTGACATAACGCCCAAGGCTACAGGCGAGCGCGTCAGCATGGATGAGGTTGGTCTGTACACGGTCAAGAACGGCAAAATTGCCGAAGAGCGCTTCTATTATTGAGGCCGGAACCGGATTTCGGAAGCTCTGTCACTCGCTGCATCGTTGGTGATCAGGCATGGCGGCCAGGACGATGCCCTGGCCGCCATGTGAGCAAGCTCAAATCCCCTTCACATATGGTCGCTGGCAATGCTTGAACGGTGGTTTACGGTGCGGCAGATTCGATGAGCGACCAGCCGAGGGCCAAAATATTGACGATCACCATGTACGGCATCACCAATTGCGATACGATCAAAAAGGCGCGCATCTGGCTGGAAAGCCACGATGTCGCCTATCGTTTTCACGACTACAGGGTCGAGGGGCTGGAGGCGGATAGGCTCGACGGCTGGTCCGGCAAGGTCGGCTGGGAAATCCTGCTCAACAAGTCGAGCACGACGTTTCGCGAACTGTCGGACACGGACAGGCTGAGCCTCGACGAGAGGAAGGCCAAGGCGCTGATGCTGGCCAAACCGACGATGATCAAGCGGCCGGTCCTCGATCTCGGCGATCGTATCCTCGTCGGCTTCAAGCCTGATGTCTATCAGCAGGCGGTAGGCGGGTTGAAGTAGCCGGACGGGATGCTTTTCACGCTCCAGCTCGCCAGGCGAATCGGGTCGCGGAAAAGACCTTGGCCTGTCTGGCCGAGAGCGCGTCCCACGCTGCGCGGCAGCCGGGGTCGGGCTCGATTGTCTCGGCGATGCTCGTCATCGCATCCGCAGCCTCGGCAAAACCCTCGAACCATCCGATGCCGACCGCCGCGCTGATCGCTGCACCGAGCGACGAGGCTTCGGCATTGTGACCCTTATGGATCGCGATCCCGGTTGCGTCCGCGATCATCTTTGTCCAAAGCCTGCTGTTGGCGCCGCCGCCGATCGCCACCATTTGCGCCGGCGAAAGACCATGGCTGCGCATCTCTTCAAGAGCCCGGGCGGTTTGCAGCGTCATTGCCTCGAGCCCTGCACGATAAAAATGACCGAGCGTGTGCGAGGGGTGCATGCCGATGAAGCTGGCGCGTGCGCTCGGATCCCAGTGCGGGTCCATGCAACCGACGAGGGTGGTGCCGGCGAGAAGCCCGTCCGAGCCGATCGGCACGGCCGCCGCTTCCCTTTCGAGGCGGTCGAAGATCGCCGGATCGGAGCGCCCGCCGGCAAACATGTCGACGAACCAGTTGACGAAATAGACACCCGCCCGCTGCACGGCCTCGAGGAAATAGCCATCGCCGGTTGGCGAGGTCATGGTGCGCCAGAAGGCGCCGACCACCGGTTCTGGCGACCAGATTCCCGCGATGATCGCGGTTCCGAGATTGAGATAGACGACGCCGTCGCGCATGGCATTGACGCCCAGCCCGGCGCATTGCCCATCGCCGCCGGCGGCAATCACCGGGGTTCCTTCGGCGAGGCCGGTTGCGGCGGCTGCGGCGGCATGAACGGTCCCGACCCGCGTGCCGGACCGCACCGCATCGGGAAGTTGCGACGGTTTGATGCCGAGATGATCGAGGATCGGCTGCGACCATGCCTTGCGCGAGATGTCGAAGAGACCGAACGGATCGGCGCTGGTCCAGCTCGCGCTTGGCGTTCCCGTCAGTCTCAGCGTCAGATAGCCATGCACGTCGAGGATTTTGTTCGCCTGGTCCAACCGTTCCGGCTCGTTCTCGCGCAGCCATTTCAGGCGATAGACGACCGGCGTCACGTCGATCGGCTTGCCGGTGATCTGGTGCAGCCGCTCACGGCCGATCTCCGCCGCGAAACGGTCGACCAGCCCGGCGGCGCGTTCGTCGAGCCACAGGCTGGCGGGTCCGATCGGCGCGCCGGCGCCGTCGATGAGGGCAACGGTCTCGCGCTGGTTGGAGATCGCGATCCCGGCGATGCGTGTCGCGTCGACCGCGTCAACAAGCTGTCGCAGCGCCGCTGTTGCGGCCCGCCACCAGTCGGTGACCTCCTGCTCGACATAGTCCGGCCTCGGCTTCATCAGTTCGAGCGGCGCCCGGCCTTCCGCCACGGCTCGTCCGTCCCGGCTCCAGGCAATCGCCTTGCAGGATTGGGTGGAACTGTCGAGGCCGACGACAAGAGGTCCGTCGCTGCTGCCCATGATTGTCCTCCCGAGACGATGAGTTCCACCGGTGCTGGTTACCGGCTATTCCAAGAGACTGTTCGCGGTGGCCATGTCGGTGACAAAATGTGTCGCATATCCGCCGCCGAGCCCGGCCCTGATCGCCGCCATCTTGCGGGCGCCACCGGCGGCGCAGATGCGGACCGGCACCGCTTTCAATTCATCGAGCGTGATGCCGACGGTGCGTCCGTCGAGCGGTGTTGCGAAAGGGGCTCCTTGGGCGTCGATGAACCGCCCGATGATGACGCCGAGCGCTCCCTGCTCGATCATGCCGGCAAGTGCGGCGGCATCCGATATCCCGGCTCGGGCATAGGTGCTCTCCGGCCCGATATCGCCGATCCCGAAGATGACTTTGCCGGCGGCATGGATCATGCGAAACTGGTTGACGAGCATCGGCTCCTGCATGAGTTGGTCGTGCAGTTCGTCGGTGGAGACGATCGCTGGGGCAAGCAGGTTTATGCAGCGGGCGCCGAGCCGGTTGGCCATCAGCGAGGTGCAGAATTCCGGCGAGAAATCGCTGGTGCCGATCGAGCTTCCCGAGAGCTGGACGACGGTGAGGTTCCGATCATGCCGTAGTCGTGGGATCGAGCGGGCGGCAGCGAGCACCGTTTTTCCCCAGGCAACGCCGATCGTGTCGCCCGGATCGACCATCGACGCCAGCAGCCGTCCTGCCGCTTCGCCGATGCGGCGGTCGGCATCGTTTGGATCGAGGTCGGGGATAACCGCGGCGCCGCGAAGCCCGTATTTTTCCATGAGACGCCGCGAGGTCAAGGTGCGGGCAAAAGCGTCGTGGTCGACCTGCACGGCGACAAGTCCGCTTTCGCGCGCCTCCTGCAGATAGTGCACCACGCTCGCCCTGGAGACGTTCATGACCTTGGCCACATCGCTCTGGTTGAGCTGGTCGACATAGTAGAGCCAGGCAGCCCACGCCACCGCGCTGTCGAATTCGGGCGGCAGTGCCGAGAGCCCAGATGGTCGGACCATGTCGATGTCGGCATTGGCATTCATGTCCCTTTTTCCGCAGGTTTGCAGAACGAAGTCAAGCGTCGCGGGCAAATGCTTGACAAAAGACAGTGATAGGTGACTATTGTTTATAACGCCAACGCTCCTGCGCCTCGATTACAGGGTCGCCAGCATGAGGACGTCATGACCAATCCGGCAGCCGGATCCTGGACGGCATTGATCGACGACATTCTGGATGGGCGCTGGACCAACCCTGAGACCGGTGAAAAGGCGGTGGTGCCGTATGACCGGATTGTCATCGAAGAAAGCCTCGACGGGCGGGCGGCCGATCTGGTTTCGGAACTCGATCTGGGGGAGCGGTTCACGGTCGTTGCGGATGCCGCCACCTATGAGGCGCTTGGCCAACGCGTTGCGCGCGAACTGAAGACGCTCGGCCCCGTCGATGTGGTGATCCTGGATCATCCGCATGCCGACATGGCCAATGTCGAAAGCCTCGCCGTCAAACTCGCCGATGCGGATGCCGTGGTCGCGGTCGGTTCCGGCACCATCAACGATCTCTGCAAGTTCGTCACCGGCAGGAATGAGCGGCGCTATTGCGTGTTCGGGACGGCCGGTTCGATGAACGGCTACACATCGACGACTGCGTCCATCACACTTGAAAGCGGCCTGAAGGTATCGCTGCCTTCCCACGCCCCATCAGGCTTTTTCGTCGATCTTGGCGTCTCCGCTGCCGCCCCGACCTACCTGTCGGCGGCGGGGTTCGGTGACTGCCTTTGCCGCTCGGTCGCCCAGATCGACTGGTGGATGTCGCACCGCCTGCTTGGCACTGCCTACCATCAGGTCCCTTTTCTCATCCAGGAAAAGGATGAGACGGCGCTCAACAAGCGAGCCGGAAATCTTGCCGAACACGACATCGAGGCCAATGGCTACCTCTATCGCGTGCTGACGCTCTGCGGTCTCGGAATTTCCTTCACCGGCGTCTCCAATCACGGTTCCATGGGCGAGCATCAGATATCGCACTACATCGACTGTTTCGCCGGCGAGCGTCACCCCGGCACGCTGCACGGCACCCAGGTCGGCGTCGCTTCGCTGACCATGGCGCGATTGCAGCAGGCAATGCTTGCAAGCGACAAGCCGCCGGTGGTGAAGGCGACGAAGATCGATCCTGACGACATGATCCGTCGCATGGGCCCGGCTGTCGCCGCACAATGTCTCGACGAACTGAAGAAGAAGGCCTTCGACGAGACTGCCGCCGCGGCATTCAACGAGCGGCTGCAGGAGCTCTGGCCGACACTCAGGCAGGAGCTCAAGCAATTCATGGTGCCTGTCGACGAGATGCAGCGCCTGCTGAAATCGACCGGCGGGCCGATTTCAGCGGCCGAATTGGGCACGCCGGCCGATTTCTATCGCGAAGCCGTCGTTCATTGCCGGGAGATGCGCAATCGCTTCTCGTTCCTCGACATTGCTGCGGATGCAGGAATGCTGGAGGATTTTGCGCGTGGGGAAGCCTGACCGGATGCGCGACCTCGCCGAATTCGGACCCGAAACTGCATCGCGCATTCGCGGCGTCTTCTGCGATATCGACGACACCTTGACCACTGAGGGTCGTCTTCCGGCCGATGCCTACCGTGCGCTCGAACGCCTGCACGAAGCGGGCCTTGTCGTTGCTCCCATTACCGGGAGACCGGCAGGCTGGTGCGACATGATTGCCCGGTTCTGGCCGGTCACCGGCGTGGTCGGCGAAAACGGCGCTTTTTACTTCGCTTATGACCAGGCAACGCGAAAGATGATCCGGGTTTTCGCGGCAAGCGCTGACGAACGCCGGGAAAACAGGCGCAGGCTCACCGAGCTGGAAAAGCGCATTGTCCAGGAAGTGCCGGGTTCGGCGGTATCCGCCGACCAGCAATATCGCGAAGCCGACCTGGCCATCGACTTTTGCGAGGATGTTCCGGCGCTGCCGCTGTCCGATGCCAGGCGCATCAAGCAGATTTTCGAGGAGGCCGGCGCTGTCGCCAAGATTTCGTCGATCCATGTGAACGGCTGGTTTGGCCGATACGACAAGCTGGCGATGACGCGCCGCTTTGCAAGCGAGAGGCTGGGAACCGATCTCGATGCTGAAAGGCAGGCCTATGCTTTCGTTGGAGACAGCCCGAACGACGCCCCGATGTTCGGGTTCTTTCCGAACGCGTTCGGGGTCGCGAATGTGGTGGATTTCCAGGGACAGATCGACGCCGAACCCGCTTTCGTCGCCAGGTCGCGGGGTGGCCGCGGCTTCGTCGAGATTGCCGATATGATCCTGGCGAACCGGAGGTCGGGATTGGGCTGATCGGCGGGCGCGAAAATGCGGACTGCAAAAGACGCAAAAAAGGATGTTCTGCAGGCGATGGAACCGAACCAGGGACGGCTTAGGCAAGTGGGCGCGATGCGCCAGGCAACATCGCACGGCAGCTTCGGCTGCCGCCGCAACCCCGGCCGGTCACAGCGAACTGCCCGTCCCCTGGTCGGTGATGAGGCCGGTGAAGAATCCCTTTTCCAGGAGCTTGGTCATGATGCCGACCTTGTTCTTTCCGCCGGAAACGAGGATGCGCTTGGGAATGTTCAGCGTGTCGCGAGGATAGACCCCAACAATGCGCTCGTTGACGGGATGGTCGATGAGTTCGGCGTCCCGGTCGAAGAAATAGCCGAGAAAGTTCCCGATCGGCTTCAGTCTCAGGATATTGTCGAATTCCTCGTCGGTCATGTAACCGACGCTCCGCAGCGTCGAACTGGTTGTGCCGCCGACGCTCATCAGCGCAAGGTCGGCGTTCAGCGCCTTCTGGATAACCTCGCGCGCGCTCGGTTGCTGCAGGATCGTCTCACGGCTTTCACGGCTGTCGCAGATGATGGGTCCGGGGAGATAATAGGATTCGGCCTGGGTGCGCTGGGCAAAGACGGCGGCGGCGTCGTATTTGTCGATCGACGACCGGCGCGACAGCGAGCCGAGAAGCGGCACGACGGTAACGTTCCTGAGCGCCACCGGCTCGATGTTGGAAGCGAGCCATCGCATGGTTCGGCCCCACGCCATGGCGACCGTCATGTCGTCCCTGAGCAGCGTCTCGACGGTCTGCGCGGCATAGATGCCGATCACTTCGGAGAGCCCGAGTTCCGACCCGGTGTCATCAGGTGTGACGCTGCATATGTCGAGCCGGTACTTCCGCCTGAGCTGTTCTTCCATTTCGAGCGCCTGGGACGTCCCGGCATTGATGCGGATCGAGACGATGCCGCGCTCCTTCGCCTCGGCCAGCAGCCTGTGGATCTTGGTGCGGTTGATCTGCAGCCGCTCGGCGATGGCCTGCTGCGTTTCGCCCAGCACGAAATACTGATGGGCAACCCGTGCCAGCAGACCGATCGACGTCATGAGGGTCCTCCGATGCTTGCGGCGCACCCTTCCGAATGCCGCTGTAGCCGGCCAACAAGTGCTTGCCACAGACAGGGCGACGATATAGCATTTGAACAAATGCACAAGATATGAACATTTGTGCATCGCAAAACGAAGCGGTTCGGGAGGAACGCGTGCGGGTTGCCCAAGCCAGACGTTTCGTCATTTCGGATCACCCGCTGCCCTGGCTGCTGCCGCTGGTGGCGATCCTGCTTGTCTTCACCGTGTATCCCCTCATCTACAACATCTGGCTGAGCTTCCATGAGTTCGTCCCGCGCCGGCGGGCGCTCGAATTCGTCGGAACGGAAAACTGGGTGCAGCTGTGGAACGACACGCGGTTCTGGCAGTCGCTCGTCATCACCTTCACCTATTTCGCCATCGCGCTGATCTTCGAGCTGGTGCTCGGCATGGCGATCGCGCTGCTCCTGGACAGCGACGGCTTCGGTTTCGGATTCCTGCGCGGCGTACTGACGATGACGCTCGTCATCCCGCCGGCCATTGTCGGCATGATGTATCTGCTGATGGAGGATCCGCAGTTCGGCGTGATCAGCTATCTCCTGCAGTCGATCGGACTGCTCAATTCGAACAACCCCATCCTCGCCACCGCGTCGACCGCGCTTGCCGGCGTTCTCGTCGCGGAAATCTGGCAGTGGACCCCGTTCATGGTCCTCATCTTCCTTGCCGGTCTCAGGGCGCTGCCGCCGGAGCCTTACGAGGCCGCTATGATCGACGGCGCCTCGTCGTTCCAGATCTTCCGGCGCATCACCCTGCCGATGATGTCAAAGGTGATCGCCATCGCCGTGCTGGTCCGCGGCATCGATCTGTTCCGCGTCTTCGACTACGTCTTCGTCATGACCTCCGGCGGGCCGGGAGCGTCGACCTACTCGCTGTCCCTCTATGCATGGCAGCAGACGTTCAGCTTCGTAAAATGGGGCTATGGAGCCACGCTCAGCCTCGTCACCCTGGTGATCATCCTCGTCATTGCCAACCTCTTCATCCGTATCGCCAAGGTGAGGTGGTAGAATGAGCGGCTCCTTCTCGACCCGCATGCTTCGCACCATCGCCGCCTGGGTTGTGGTCGCGATCTTCTTCTTTCCGATCTACTACTGGACGTCGGTGGCGTTCAAACACGGCAACGACATCTTCAACCGGCCGCCGAAACTGTTCGCCTTCACGCCGACCTTCGACAATTTCCAGAAGGTGTTCGGGATTTCGCTCGGCAGCGGCGGCATCACCGTGACGCCGGGCGGCGGCAATTTCTACATGGCGCCCCGCGTCTGGGATTCGATCGTCATCGCGACGCTGTCGACCGTGCTCGCTGTCGCCATCGCCACGCTTGCCGCCTATGCCCTGTCGCGCATGAACTTCCGCGGCCGGCACAGTTTCGTCGGCTGGGTGTTGTCGACGCGCATGATGCCGCCCGTCGCGGTCGCGGTGCCGATGTTCTTCATCTACAAGAATTTCGGTCTCATCGACACCTATACCGGCATGGTGCTGATCCACGCGCTGATGAACCTGCCGCTCGCCGTCCTCCTGATGAAGAGCTTCTTCGACGACATTCCTTCCGAGATCGACGAGAGCGCGATCGTCGACGGCGCCAGCCGCTTCATGATTTTTCGCAGGATCGTGCTGCCGATGGCCAAGGGCGGCATCGCCGCCACGGCGGTGCTCTGCTTCATCTTCAGCTGGACCGAATTCCTGTTTGCGCTGACCCTGACCACCACGTCGCTCAAGACCGTGCCTGTCGTCTCGTCGACCTTCGTCACCTCGATCGGCACCGCCTGGGGCAACATGGCCGCGCTTGGCGCCGCCTCCATCATTCCCGCTTTCATCTTCATTCTGTTGGTTCAGAAGCACCTCGTGCGCGGTCTCACGATGGGATCGTTGAAACAATAGATGGGAGGCTCGAATTCGCAGCCTTGAGAAAATCGCGAATTAAACCGGAGGAGTAGACAATGAAAGACAGCATCAGAAAGGCGCATCTTGCTTCTGTCACCGACCGCTTCGTTCGCGGACAGATAGACCGCCGCTCGTTTCTGCGGGCAGCAAGCATACTCGGCCTCGGCGCCGGCGCGCTCGGCATGGGTTTTGGACGGCGTCCGTTCTACGGCATCAGCCAGGCATCGGCTCAGGAACAGGAACTAAAACCCAGCGCCGAAATCACCAAATGGCTCTCGGATGTCGGCAAGCCCTTTGCCGGAACGACGCTTCGTCTCGCCACCGAATCGACGCCGCCGTCCAATGCCATCGCCACGCAGCTCAAGCAGTATTTCGAGGAGGCTACCGGCATCAAGGTCGAGATCGAAGTGCTGCCGCTCGAGCAGGTGCTGCAGAAGCTGACCCTTGACGTCGCTTCGAGCCTCGGCACTTACGACCTCTACTATATCGACCAGAGCTGGGCGGCGAGCTTCAGCCAGGACGTCTTCGATCCGCGCGAGCAGCTCAAGAACGCCGACCTGGCAATGCCGAACTACAACATCGACGACTTCCTGAAGCCGCTCGTCGACGGTATCGCCATGTACGAGGACCGCATGGTCGGCGTACCCTACGACATCCCGATCTTCATCATGCAGTACCGCAAGGACGTCTGGGACGAGCTCAAGCTGCCGCCTCCGGCGACACTGGACGATTTGCTGAAGGCGTCTGCGGCGATCACCGACGCCAAGGGCCCGAACATGTACGGCACCAGCGGCCAGATGAAATCGGGCCATTACAGCCTCGAATGCGATTGGACGGCGTGGCTTTGGGGCCATGGCGGTTCGATTTTCGGCCCCGACGGCAAGTTCACCGGCAATGACGACGCCGGCTTGGCCGCCATGGCCTACTGGGACAAGCTCAAGGCGACGATGCCGCCCGGCGTCGACGGCTGGACATGGGATGGCGAGGGCCAGTCGGTCGGCCAGGGCGTCGCCGCCTCGATGCTGTCCTGGGGCGAATTCTTCCCGTTCTTCGACGATCCCAAGGCCTCCAAGGTTTCGGGCCTGATGGAAGCGATGGTTCCGCCGAAACCTGCCGCGACGCTGCGCACCGTCGAGCAGACCGGGTTCGGCGAGATTCCGGGCGTTGGTCACCAGGGCGGCTCTTCGCTCGCGGTATCGAAATACTCGAAGAGCCCGGACGCCGCCTGGATCTTCATGCAGTGGGCGACCTCAGCCGATACCCAAGCGCTGATAACGGTTCTGGGTGGCGGTACCGGGCCAACGCGCACCAGCGTCTATGACGATCCGCGCGTGCTGGCCAATGCGCGTGTCGGCGCCGGCACGACCCGCCACTTGCCGGTCGTGCGCGACACCATCGCCAACTACATGGGATCCGAGCCCGACCTGCCGGCATGGGCAGAACTCTCGAGCGACATGATCCCGGTTGCGCTGGGCAAATACTTCGCCGGCCAGTCGGGCTCGGCCAAGGAATCGCTCGACGCCCTGAAAACCCAGGTCGACGATCTCGTCGCCAAGGGCTGAGTCTTCCCCCGGGCTGGCTGCCCGAAGGCCGCCAGCCCGGGGTATCTACAATTTCGATTGAGGAAAGCCATGGCTGGAAAACAGCTCGTAGCAGTGACAGGAGCCAGTTCTGGTATCGGCGAGGCGGTCGCCAAGGCGTTTTCGCGCGCCGGCCACCCTGTTCTGATGATGGCCCGCCGTCTGGAGCGCATGGAGGCACTGAACCTGCCCGACAGCATGGCCCGGCAGGTCGATGTCCGCGACCGCGCCGCGATCGCAGCCGCCGTGAAGGAGGCGGAAGCCGAGTACGGACCGGTCGACATGCTGTTTGCCAATGCCGGCATAGCGCGTCTCGCCGACATAGGCCGCCAGCCGCCCGAGGAATGGGACGAGATGATCGACATCAACACCAAAGGCGTGCTGAATTCGGTCCACGCCGTGATGTCGGGCATGATGGAGCGCCGTCATGGAACGCTGTTCATGATGAGTTCGATCGCCGGCCGAAAAATCTATCCGGATCATACGGTCTACTGCGGGACGAAATTCTTCGTTCACGCCGTGTCGGAATCGCTGCGCGACTATCTTTCCGACTACGACGTCCGCGTCGTCGTGCTTTCGCCCGGGGTGATCGAAACCGAGGTTCTGAGCGGCGTCCTCGATCCGCAGACGCTCGCCAACTACAAGGCCAACAAGCTCAAGATCGGCGGCGGCATCGGCCCGGAGCACGTCGCAGACCTCATGCTGCACACCTACCAGCTGCCACAAAACGCTCTCGTGCAGGAAATCGTCATCACGCCGACCAGGCAGAAATACTGACGACCCTGACCCGGGCGTCTGGAGACAGAGAATGGCCACCGTAGAATATAAGAACATCGCCAAGAGTTTCGGCCATGTCGAGGTGATGAAGGATATCTCCTTCGGCATTGCCGACCGCGAATTCGTCGTGCTTCTTGGGCCGTCGGGCTGCGGCAAGACCACGCTCCTGCGCATGACGGCCGGGCTCGAGCGTGTGACCAACGGTGACCTTTTGATCGGCGACAGGCGGGTCAATGACGTTCACCCGCGCGATCGCGACATCGCGATGGTGTTCCAGAACTACGCGCTCTACCCGACAATGAAGGTGTTCGACAATATCGGCTTCAGCCTCGAAGTGGCGAAAGTGCCAAAGGCGGAGATCAGGAAGAAGGTCGAATGGGCGGCGGAAATCCTGAACCTTACGCCCTACCTCGGGCGCTATCCCAAGGAACTGTCGGGTGGCCAGCGCCAGCGCGTCGCCATGGGCCGCGCCATGGTGCGCAATGCCGCCGTCTTCCTTTTCGACGAGCCGCTCTCCAATCTCGACGCCAAGCTGCGCACGCATATGCGCGTGGAAATCCGTCAACTCCACAATCGTCTCGGCACGACTACGATCTACGTCACCCATGACCAGATCGAGGCGATGACGATGGCCGACAAGATCGTGCTGATGCACGCCGGCAGGATCATGCAGATCGGCACGCCCGACGAGGTCTACGAGCGCCCGAACTCGAAATATGTCGCTGATTTCATCGGCTCGCCGTCGATGAACTTCATCGCCGGCGCTGTCGAGACCGCAGGCGGCAGCCCTTGCTTCGTCGCCGAAGGCGTGTCGATCGGCCTGTCACCGCAGATCAAGGCGAAGCCAGGCCAAAGGGTCATCATGGGGGTGCGGCCACACGATCTCGGCATTTCGGATACGGGTGAGATCAAGGGCGAGGTCGTGCTGTCCGAAACGACCGGCGCCGATGTCCAGATTCATTTGCGCGTGGCCGGATACGACGCCGTCGCCGTGGTGCCGCGTGACGAGCGCCGCAACGCCGGCGCCGCGATCAATCTTTCGGTGCTGCCGGGCAAGGTGCACCTCTTCGATGCGGCCACGGAACTGCGTGTCGCCTGAGATTAGCGCCGACGGCGTCGATGCGACCTCGGCAACGACTACGTGTTCGCTGGCACGAAGAAGGGTCAGGCGGTCGGCGAGACGGCGCTCAACGACATGATCACCAAGAACCGCTCGCGCGGCGGTCTGCTGGCCCTGCAGGGCATCGCCACCCAGCATGGGCATGCGCGCCTCGTTCCGCCCATGGGCGAAGGAGCACAAGTTCGATAACGATGCCGCCGAGCTTTGCCTTGCGCACGTCGTCGGCACCAAGACCCAGCAGTCCTATGACCGCGCCGAAATGTTTGGGGAGCGCATCAAGATCATGCGGGCTTGGGGCAATTACTGCACGGGCGTTTCGAACGTCGTGCCTCTGCAAGTGGCGGCATGATGAGCACCCCCAAGCGCGAAACGGTCGAGATGCTCGACGTCTACTCGGACGACAACTGGGCGACTGGTCCATCTAGGACCAGGTCGCAGAGAGGTCTGCCCAACAGCGGACGTTGTGTCGGCGGCCAAGTGAGGTATCGTCCAAATCCAACGTCCCGCAACACTGGAAATTCGATACTTAGATCAATGCTTTCATTACCTCGCGTTTGCCGGTTTCTCATCTTTGTCGCGCTGACAATCGTGACCCAGATCGGTGGCCTTGCCTATCTTCTGGCTTTGCTCGCAACCCACGCTTTGGGCACGCGGCGCCTCGCGGCAAAATTTGGGATGTTCATCCTTTTCTACGCCGCTACAGCATTTGCAGCGAGTTTTGTTGCACCGATATTCGGGCGGGTTCCTCTATCCTGCTTTCCAAACGAGAAGGTCCGTCTTGTCGTGAAGTCGCCGATCTATTGCTTGCTCAACCGCAACTACGTGGCGCCGCCGATGCATGATCTCGTCACGGCGCTTGCGGAAGATGTGGACCGCGAATTCCCTGGCACTGCCACAGTCGCACTGGATGGAAACTTCCCCTTTTGGGACGGTTTTCCGCTGCTTCCGCATCTTTCCCATGCCGATGGCAAGAAACTCGATCTCGCATTCTACTATAAGACCCCGCAAGGCAACTTCCTGAATGGCGTAGCGAGGTCCCCGATCGGGTATTTTGCCTTCGAGGAACCGGCGGCGGGCGACGAACAGCCCTGTGAAGGAAGGAACGACTTCATCACTGCGCGATGGGGTCTCGAGTGGCTGCAGCCATTCTTTCCCGGCTATCAAATCGAAAAGCGGCGCACGGCCTTTTCCCTCCATTGGCTTTCCACGAAAGGCGTCGAAAGGTTCGGGCTGGATAAGATCTTCCTGGAACCGCATATTAAGAATGCGCTGGGCACCACCGACAGCCATATCCGGTTTCAGGGATGCCGCGCCGCCCGCCACGACGACCATATTCATATACAGATCAGGTAGTGATGATGGCGGGCAGATGGCAGCGGCAGAGCGCGCTCTATTGGGCTGAGCTGAGCTGGTCTGGGGGAGCAACCAAATGTCGAAAAGAGAGCCAACTGAGTTGAGCCCGCAAAAAAGAATTGAACTCCAATTCCAAGAGGACTTCCGCATCGATCCACAGCGGGCATACGAGAAACACGGACTCACTCCAATTCTAAAACGTGGCGTCGCTATTGGTTTTGTTCTGTGGTTCGGGCTTCTCATTTGGACAGCCCTCCATCACTGAGCGCGACATGGCCGCATGCGCCTTTCCGTCGTCAAGGATGTCGACGAGCTTCGTTGCTGTTGTGTTACAGTTGCGGGTTTTGGCGGTGGCGCGGATGCAATGCTAGTCGGCTACAATCCACCCTTCACCTGCGGCGGCAATACCCCAAGGGTAGATCAAATCGAACGCGGTTAGCGCTCTCGCCAAGCTGGCATCAGGTGCGAAAAAATCAACGTAGGACCAGCCGGTTCCAGGATCACCGCGTCGCCAGACTCTCAGAGTGCCACCCTTCCAACGGCCCGCGTACTCATGTCCACCCACAGTCACATAATTGATCAAGCCATCGTTCCCAGGATGCCCACCGCTCCCAGAACTTCCGAGTTGGAATGCTGACTGCTGACCATCAGCAGTAAAACAACCGTGATTAGTCTTAAAATCGAACAGCCGGGTGCTATCCGCTGCACCCTTCAAGTCAGCGTTCGCCTGCGGTGGATGCCAGAGAGTTACATGCAAACCCTCGCTGACCAGGGATTTGACAAGGGGAACGAAATCGGAATCGCCTGCAATCAGTGTTGCTTTCGATATGTTGCCCCGAAAAGCGTGGGTCATCATATCAACCGCTAGTCGAACATCGACGCCCTTTTGTCGCCTATCAGCCCCCACAATTTGCCCGAGGGCAACGTGGACCCGATCGAGCGCCTGAATTTTCGCAAACCGATCATGGTCCGGCTGTACGCGGGCTTCATATGCGGCCTGGTTTTCTTCATGCTCCTTGCCTGGAACGGCATCGTAATAGAATATTTTAGAGTACCACCCAGTTGCCAACGCTGGGACGTGGGGTTGGTAGGCGCTCGCATCGCCAAATAAATCCAGACAAATCTTCCTGACGCTTGCTCGCAGGCAACCACCGTCAATGAAAAGGTATTCGCGGTCCCCCCTTGATATCATCGCCGCCTTTATTCCCCTGTGAGTTGCCTATTGTTTTGCCGGAAAGTGGCTCGTGCTCCGGCTGGGCATGATGAAACACCTGCCCCAGCTATGGAGCGAAGTTGCCGGTGATGATTAAGAGAAAGAGAGCAACACGTCGGAACACCTCCCAAGCTACCATCAGGCCGAGGCCGATCACCACAGCCCACGCAACCAGCTTACCCCAATTCTTTCCGGCAGTTTGGGCAGCAGACGGCTTTCTTTCCCCTTCGGTCATAGTCTCGCCCTTCGTTAAGTTTGCCAACGAATGCCTTTGTCCCGCCTGGCTGACTGACTGCGGCCGCTATCGAATCATAGATGGGAACACCCAGATAGGTTTCGCGCGGTGCTGACCTCTGCGACGTAAGAGTGATTGTTGGCAGCCAGATGATAAGTCATCCCGCACTCCCTAAAGATAGGCAGAGCGCGGTGCCTCAGCCCCTTAGGCTGAGATAATCAGCCAAAGCCACTGCGTTGTTGTGCAACTCGTCCTGGGCGCCGTAGAGCAGCGTCACCCGGCCGTTGTCGAGCAGGGCGCGCAACTGGCCGACCGCCTCGCTGTTCCGGTCGAGCTCGCCGCGATAGCGCTGCTGGAATTCCATCCAGCGCGTCGGCTCGTGGCCGAACCATTTGCGCAATTCATCGCTTGGCGCGACGGTCTTCAGCCATAGCGTCAGCGCGGCGTCTTCCTTGCGGCCGCCGCGCGGCCATAGGCGGTCTATGAGCACCCGCTGCCCATCGCCAGGCGAGGCCGGCTCGTAGATGCGCTTGACCCTGATATCGAGTTTCATTGCCAACTCCGGGGTTGGCCGCCATGTCGTCTTGCTGGCCATGTCGTCTTGCTGGCCATCACGGCTTTCTGGCGGCTGCTTACGCCCCCACTCGCCCTTACGCCCACTCGCCCTTGCGCATGACCGGCACGCGGCCGCCGTCCTTGCCGACGCCGTCGATGTCGATCTTGTCCGAACCGATCATCCAGTCGATATGGATGAAGCTCTTGTTGCCGCCACGCGCCGCGATCTCGTCCTGGGTGAGCGAGGCGCCGTCGACAAAGCACTTCGAATAGCACTGGCCGAGCGCGATATGGCAGGCGGCATTCTCGTCGAACAGCGTGTTGAAGAACAGCAGGCCGCTCGCCGCGATAGGCGAGGAATGCGGCACCAGGGCGACCTCGCCGAGCCGGCGTGCGCCTTCATCGGTGTCGAGAACTTTTTTCAGCACATCCTCGCCGCGGCTGGCCCTGGCCTCGACGATGCGACCCTGCTCGAAACGCACCGCAATACCGTCGATCAGCGTGCCCTGGTACGACAGCGGCTTGGTGCTCGTAACATGGCCTTCGACGCGCCTTGCATGCGGCGTGGTGAAAACCTCCTCGGTCGGGATGTTCGGGTTGCATGTGATGCCGTTCCTGGCGGTCGAGGCGCCGCCCATCCATTCATGGCCGTCGGCCAGACCGACGGTCAGGTCGGTGCCGGGTCCGGTGAAATGCAGCGCATGGAAATTATGGCCGTTCAGCCATTCGGTGCGGCTGCGAAGCGCCGCATTGTGCGCCTTCCAGTTGCCGATCGGGTCGTCCACATCGACCCGTGAGGCGGCAAAGATCGCGTCGGCGAGCTTCGCCACCGCGACGTCGTCGCTATCGCCCGGAAACACCTGCCTGGCCCAGGCCAGGTCGGGATAGGCGACGATGTTCCAGTTGATGTCGAAGCCGGTGATCTTTTCCAGTGCCGGCTGGTAGGCGATCGAGTTCGCCTTGTTGGCGCGCGCCACTTTCGCCGGATCCTGCGCCGACAGCAGCGACGGGTCCTCGCCGCGCACGGCAAGCCGCGCCGCGTTGTTGGCGAAGGCCTTCGCCATGCCCTCATAGAGCCAGCCGGCGGCGTGGTCGAAGCCGGCGTCAGCGCCATGGCGAAAACGTGCCAGCGTCATCTCGTCGTCGTTGAAGATCGGCGTCACCAGGCCGGCGCCGGCCTTGTAGGCTTGCTCGACGATCCGTCGCGTCAAAGGCAGCGCTGCGATCGACGATGTCAGCACCAGATCCTGTCCCGGCTGCAATTGCAGCCCGACCTTGATGGCGACTTCTGCCAGCCTGTCGAGCTTCACCGGGTCGATCGTTGCGGAAACGTCGCGCGAATGTGTGGTCATGATCCTGCCTGTCGCGATGTGGGAGTCCGGTTCTTACATAGACCGGTGCCATCGGTCTTTCCACCGTGATCGACCGGGGCCTGCTCAGGCCGCGCCGGCGAGCGCGCCGAACTGCGCCATCGTCGCCTCGATCTCCTCGCGGATCCAGATCTTGAAATCGCGCACCTTGCGGCTCTCGCTCTTGCTGGCCGAGGTCACCAGCCAGTAGCCCAGCCCGCTCTCGGCGCGGACGCCGAACGGCGCGACCAGCCGGCCGTCGGCGAGAGCGTCAGCCGTCAGCAATTGCCAGCCGAGCATGACGCCGTGGCCGGCGATCGCCGATTCCAGGCAAAGCATCGGGTCGGTGAAGCGCGCGCCCTTGAGGAAGCTGACCGGCTTCACCCCGGCCGCCTCGAACCAGCTTTCCCAGCTGATCATCGCTCTTTCGTCGGTGATCGCGCAGGTCGAGGCAAGATCTTCGATCGATTTCAGTTTGTCGGCGAGCGCCGGGGCGCAGACCGGGAAGACTTCCTGCGCCAGCAGCAGTTGCGCGCGCACGCCCGGCCATTTGCCGTCGCCGAGCCGGATGGCGATGTCGATGTCCGAGCGATCGAGATCGGCAATCCGCACCGAGGCGTCGATGCGCAAAAGCACGTTCGGATGCCGGGCGAAGTGACGTGACAGTCGAGGCAGCAGCCACTTCGAGGCAAAGGCCGGCGCCACCGAGACCACCAGCGTGCATTCGGAGGCCTCGTCGGCGAGCGCCACGGCTTGGGCGAGCTCGCGGAAACCTGCCCCGAGCCGGGCGGTGAAGACGGTGCCGAATTCGGTCGGTACCAGACCGCTTGCCGTTCGTTCGAACAGCGCCTGGCCAAGTTGCGCTTCCGTCCGCTTGACCTGCTGGCTGACGGCGCTGGCGGACACGTTGAGTTCGCTCGCCGCAGCCGAAAGCGATCCCAGGCGGGCGACGGTTTCCACGGCGCGCAGGCCGTTGAGGTGGACGCGGTTGAGCATGGCCATACAGTTTTTCTAAACCGGCACGGTTGAAATCTCAATTGAAATGCGGGGAGGAACGGCAAATTTTAAGGAACAAGCAGACCTGTGGAGGAAAAATACGATGAAGATTTTGTCACTACTCGGGGTCTTTTCCGCTGCCGGCGCGCGGCAAAGCCGGTCGCATGAAAGCGAGGCCACCCGATGGGCCACCGATCCGCTGTCGCATCCTGTGCTCGACACCATGTCGGAGCGCGAACTCGGCGACCTGCCGTTCCGGATGACAGCCCGGCACACGGCCTACGAGACTGCGGACGGTCGCTGCCGAAACGTTCGCGGGACAGCGCCCCCCTCTGTCCTGCCGGACATCTCCCCCACAAGGGGGGAGATTGGCCGTCATCTCCGCTTTCGCCAAATCTCCAGAAGTTGAAGAAGGAGAGCCGGCGCCGATGCTGCCGATCTCCCCCCTCGTGGGGGAGATGCCCGGCAGGGCAGAGGGGGGCGCGAAGGATCGCCGACGTTTGTTCTGTGCCGCCGCGGCGCTCGGACACGGTCCTTGCAACCCGTTCTGGCCCAACAAGAAGCGGATTGTTTCACCCGCTCGTGCACCTATTGTGCACCGCAATGAAAGCCGCTTCGCCGTCCCCTTTGCGCCTCGCCTTCGCCGGCATGATTGCCCTGGCCGTTGCCATGGGCATCGGCCGCTTCGTCTATACGCCGATCCTGCCCGGCATGATGGAGGAACTTGGCCTGACGCCGGCCGATGCCGGCTGGATCGCGTCCGCCAACTATCTCGGCTATCTCGTTGGCGCGCTCGCAGCCGTCGGCGGCTGGGCGCACGGTCGCGAGCGCCTGCTGATGCTTGCCGGTCTTGCCGCCACCGCAGTCCTCATCGGGCTGATGGGCCTGGCCGACACGATGGCGGCCTTTCTCGTCATCCGCTTTCTTGCCGGTGTGGCCAGCGCCTTCGTCCTGGTGTTCATGTCCAGCATCGTTTTCGGCCATCTCGCCGCGGTCGGCCGAAACGACCTGCAGGCGCTGCATTTCGGCGGCGTCGGCCTTGGCATAGCAGCGTCCTCGGCGCTGATGGCAATACTCGTCACCCAACAGGCCGGCTGGCCGGCGGGCTGGTTCTGGTCCGCCGCGATCTCGGCCTGCGCCATTGCCGTCGTGGCCTTGCTGCTCGGCAGCACTGCGACCGCCAACGGCGCCGATGGCCGCGAACCGGCGCTACCAAAGGACCGGTCACTGGTGAAGGTCATTGTCGCCTACGGGCTGTTCGGCTTCGGCTATATCGTGACGGCGACGTTCCTGGTCGCCATCGTCCGGCAGGGCGGCGGCGGCCGCGTCTTCGAGGCCGTGGTGTGGATGGTCACCGGCCTTGCCGGGATTCCCTCGGTCTGGCTTTGGCAGAAGATCGCGGCAAAGATCGGGCTCTACCGGGCTTATGCCTGGGGGTGCCTCGTCGAGGTGGTCGGCGTCAGCGCGAGCGTCACCATGGGCGGACACATTGGGCCGCTGCTCGGCGGGTTTCTGCTTGGCGGCACCTTCATCGCCATCACCGCGCTCGGCCTTCAGACCGGAAGGCAGCTTGCCCCGCAGGCGCCACGCCGGATCCTGGCATCGATGACGGCGTCCTTCGGCCTCGGCCAGATCATCGGTCCGATCGTCGCCGGCTTGCTTGCGCAAGCCTCCGGCGACTTCTTCCTCGCATCGATCGTGGCCGCCGCGGTGCTGCTGGTCTCTGGCGCGGTCATCTGGTCGGCTGCGCCAAAATCGCCATGATTGTGGTCTTGCTCGGTGCCGGGCATCACGCACCGGCCATTTTCATTCCGATCGATGTGTGACCTTATGCCCGCTGAACAGCAACGCCGCTGATTTGCGCATCGACCGAGGATTTCCTAACAGTGTTTGTATCCTTCTTCCCGCAGCCGAAGTTGTTTTTCACTTCGGCCGTCGCCTGGAGCCTTCTGCTCGTCCTCCTGTGGTTTTTCGGCGGCGAGCACCTTGGCACGATGCTCGGCATGCCGCCGGTCGACCCGCAGGCAGCACCAGTCATCAGCCCGATAAGATTCCTGACGCCGGCATTCCTCTGGTTTTACGGATATTTCTTCGCCGGTATGGGCGTATTCTACCTTTTCTGGGCGCTGTATTCCCCGCATCGCTGGCAGAACTGGTCGATCCTTGGCTCTGGTTTGATTATTTTCGTCACCAATTTCATCGTCCAGATCAGCGTGGCGCTCAATGACTGGCGCGGCATGTTTTACGATATGGTGCAGAAGGCGCTGACCACGCCGGGCTCCGTTTCCCCTGCCGAGCTTTACTACGGAGTATGGCAGTTTCTGTCCTTGGCCCTGGTCTATATGAGCATCGCCGTTCTGAACGTCTTTTTCGTCAGGCACTATGTGTTTCGCTGGCGCACCGCGATGAACGATTATTTTACCGCTTACTGGCCGAGGCTGCGCCATATCGAAGGGGCGTCGCAGCGCGTTCAGGACGACACGATGCGCTTCTCCGGCACAATGCAGGGCCTCGGCGTGAACTTCATCGACTCCATCATGACCCTGATTGCGTTCCTGCCCTTGCTGGCCTCCCTTTCTCTCCATGTCTCAACGCTCCCAATCGTCGGCGCAATCCCTTATCCGCTGGTCATTGCGGCGATCGCCTGGTCGCTGTTTGGCACCGGCTTGTTGGCAGTCGTCGGCGTCAGGCTGCCCGGGTTGGAATTTCGCAATCAGCGGGTTGAAGCCGCGCTGCGCAAGGAACTTGTCCTCGGTGAGGACGATACGGCGCGAGCGCAGCCACCAACTCTGGCCGAGCTTTTCAGAAATGTTCGCAAGAACTATTTCACCCTCTACGCGCACTATGTCTATTTCGACATGGTCCGCTATCTCTACCTTCAAGTCGACAACGTATTCGCTACGCTTATTCTTGTTCCGACCTTGGCAATCGGCAAGATAACATTTGGCGTTTTCCAGCAGATTGTTACCGCCTTTTCACAAGTCGCCACTTCGTTCCAATATCTCGTGAATTCCTGGCCGACCATCGTCGAGCTGATATCCATCTACAAGCGCCTGCGCGCCTTCGAGGCGACACTTGAAGGGGCGCCGCTGCCGGAAATCGACCAGGCCTATCTGGAGCGAGAGCGAGCCGGCTTGCGGCCTGAGGATCAGCCGGTAAGTTGAGAGTGACGGGGCGGCGAGCGCTTTCGGTTCAGCCGCCCACCGACGCCCACTTTTGCCGGCGTTGGCGCGAAACATAGTCGTGATAGCTGATGCACTCGACATCGGGCCTGGTGCAGACCTCGCCGGAAAAGCGCTCGAGCGCCTTCCAGTAGGCGCCGTCATTCATCAGTGTGAAATGGAAGCCGAGTTCCAGCGGAATGCGTTTGCCCTGATATTGCGCGTCGAAGGCGGCGCGAAAGGCGTCATAGGTCCGGTTGGCGAATTCGTCCGCCTGGCTCGGCCGCTCGAAGCCGCCGGAATGCCTGACATAGAGATTGTAGTCCATCGCGATCACCGGCCTTGTGTCAGGACCTTCCGGAATCTTCGGCAGTGAGAAGCGCGTGATGCCGTCGCTGGTCGGTGGCCGGGCAGGGCCGCGCGACACACCGCTCGCGTCGAACCAATAGCCCGCCTTTGGCAGCGCCTCGTAGAGCGCCTTGTTTGCCGACAGATAGGGTGCGCGAAAGCCAACCGCCTTACGTGCAATTTCGCGCCAGCCTGCGGGTTCGGAGGCAATAGCGTTGATCGAATAGGCATTTTCGAGAATGCGCTTGAACGAACCGAACTCGCTCAGCCAGTCGGCCTTGTTCCAGTCCTTGCCGTCGAAATGGCCGCAAGCGTGGCTGCCGATGTCATGGCCTTCCGAGGCGGCAAGGTTTATCTGCTCGAGCCGGTCAGCGATTTCCTGTTTCGAGGCGGCGAAGCCGATATTGGATTTGCCTGATGCCTTGCCGGGCGCCGTGTATTGCTTGCGGGTCTCCGGCGAGAGCAGGAAGACGCAGGACACGAAGTAGGTGAAATGGGCGCCGGTGCGCTGGGCCAGCGCCCGGCTGCGCTTCCATTGCAAAATATCGCGGGCGCTGTCGAACGAGATGAGGACGGCCTGCTTCGGCTTTGCCGGCGCTGGCGGGTCGGCGACAGCAGCGCCCGCTGCGGCAAGCGACGCGATCGAAAACGCAGCAGCGCGGGACAAACGAGGCATCAGTGTCTGATCTGGATTTTGAGGAGGGTTCGCGCACCGGCTATCGGCGAAATGTGGCGTGGGTGCGGTCGCCCTTTGCAGTCATCCTTTACATCGTCGTCCGGCGATTAGCCGATTTTCCGGTCGAACCCCTTCCATGCCGGCAAAATTTCGCTAAAACGCGGGCTACCACATCGGCCTGAAGTGCAGAATTGATTTTTTTTCAGGAAACACGATGCGCAAATTCAAAGTGTTAGAGCGTACTTTCCATGGACGCACGTCGCTCTAAACCGCCCTGAGGCGGGCAGGATGGTTTTGAGATGTCGGACGACAGTTTTATCCGCGAAGTCAACGAAGAGATGCGTCGCGATCAGGCGCATGCGCTGTGGGACCGTTTTGGTCCTGCCTTGCTTGCGCTCGCGATACTGGTGGTGGTCGGCACCGCCGCCTTCGTCGGCTATCGCTATTGGGACGAGACCCGCGCCAATCGCTCGGGCGATGCCTTCTCGCAGGCGCTGAAGCTTGCCAATGAGGGCAAGAGCGACGAAGCGCTGGCGGCCCTCGATGCGCTGGAAAAAGATGGCTACGGCGCTTATCCGCTGCTCGCCCGCATGCGGGCGGCAACCGTCAAGGCGGATAAGGGCGACGTCGCCGCCGCCGTCAAGGACTTCGACGAAGTCGCCGCCGACACGGACATTCCATCAGGCCTTCGCGATATGGCGCGCCTCAGGGCAGCGCTGCTGCTCGTCGACCACGGTTCGTTCGCCGATGTGTCGAGCCGCGTCGAGACGCTCACCGCCGACACCAATCCGCTGCGCCATACCGCGCGCGAGGCGCTCGGCCTTGCCGCCTGGAAGGAAGGTAAGGCAACGGACGCACTGAAACTGTTCGACCAGATCGCCTCGGATGACAGCGCCCCGCGCAACGCGCGCGAGCGGGCGACGTTGATGTCCGAGTTGATCCGTGGGTCGGGCAATGTGTCGTGACGGATGACGTTCAAAGTCGCCATCATCGGCCGGCCTAACGTCGGCAAATCGACCCTTTTCAATCGTCTGGTGGGAAGGAAGCTGGCGCTTGTCGACGACACGCCGGGCGTCACCCGCGACCGTCGCGTCCATGCCGCCAAGCTCTACGATCTGCAATTCGACGTTATCGACACCGCCGGCTTCGAGGATGCTGCTGCTTCGACGCTGCCGGGCCGCATGCGCGCCCAGACCGAGATCGCCATCCGCGAAGCCGACCTGATCTTTTTCACCATCGACGCCAAGTCCGGGCTGATGCCTGACGACAAGACTTTCGCCGAGATCGTGCGCAAGTCCGGCAAGCCGGTTGTCGTGGTCGCCAACAAGGCCGAAGCGCGCGGCGCCCAGGGCGGCATGCTGGAGGCTTGGGAACTCGGCCTTGGCGAGCCGATCCCGGTCTCGGCCGAACACGGCCAGGGCCTGCCCGATTTGCGCGATGCGGTGATATCAGCACTGGGCGAGGCGCGCGCCTTCGGCGAAGAAGAAGATGCCGACGAGGAGGCCGCCGCCAGCGAGGTGCTGATCGGCGAGGACATCACCGATCCGGACGCCGAGCCGAGCTATGACGATACCAAACCGATGCGCATCGCCGTCGTCGGCCGTCCGAACGCCGGCAAGTCGACGCTGATCAATGCCCTGATCGGCGAGGAGCGGCTCCTGACTGGGCCAGAAGCCGGCATCACCCGCGATTCCATCTCCGTCGACTGGGACTGGCATGGCCGTCGTCTCAAACTGTTCGACACCGCCGGCATGCGCCGCAAGGCCCGGATCCACGAAAAGCTGGAAGTCATGTCGGTGCAGGACGGCCTGCGCGCCATCCGCTTTGCCGAGATCGTCATCATCGTGCTCGACGCCACCATTCCCTTCGAGAAGCAGGATCTGCAGATCGCCGACCTGATCATCCGCGAGGGCCGTGCGCCGGTGATCGCCTTCAACAAATGGGATATGATCGACCATCCCCAGGAACTCCTGGCGGAACTGCGCGAGAAGACCGAGCGGCTGTTGCCGCAGGCGCGCGGCATCCAGGCGGTGCCGGTCTCGGCCGAGACCGGGCGCGGCCTCGACAAGCTGATGGATGCCGTCATCAAGACGCACAGAGTGTGGAACAGCCGCGTCTCGACCGGCAAGCTCAACCGCTGGCTGGAAGGCATCCTGGCGCATCATCCACCGCCCGCCGTCGCCGGTCGCCGGCTGAAGATCAAATATGTCACCCAGGCCAAGACGCGCCCGCCGGGCTTCGTCGTGTCCTGCTCACGGCCGGACGCGATGCCGCAATCCTATGTTCGCTATCTCTCCAACAGCCTGCGCGAAGCCTTCGACATGCCAGGCGTGCCGATCCGCATCGCCTTGCGCACCTCGGAAAATCCGTTCGCCGGCAAGGCGAAGAAACGCCGCTGAGCGCCGCGTCTTTTGGGCGCCAGCGTCAGCCACGACGCGCTAATGGGCGGTGTAAGCTCCGTCGACCAGATGGTAGCTGCCAGTGATAAAGCTGGCCTGATCGGACAGCAGGAAGCACACAAGAGCCGCTACCTCTTCCGGTTTGCCGCGCCTGCCCATCGGTTGAAGGGCTGCCATGCGCCTGGTATTGGCTAATGCCTCCGCTTGCTCCGATAGAAGCGGCGTTTCGATCCAGCCGGGGCCGACGGCATTGATCCGGATGCCCATCCTCGCATATTCAATCGCCGCAACTTTGGTGAGTCCAACGACCCCGTGTTTCGCTGCCGTGTATGCGGACGCAGTCGGCAAGCCGACGGAACCGAGAATCGAGGACATGTTCACGATGGCGCCTCCGCCTCGATCCAGCATGGCCGCGATTTCGTACTTCATGCTGTAGAAGACGCCATTCAGATTGACGTTCATCAGCCTGTGCCAGTTGTCGAGCGGATAGTCTGCCGTCGCTTTTCGAACGCCGTCGATGCCGGCATTGTTTACCGCCATATCCAGTCCGCCGCATTTCTGGACAGTGAACTCGATCAGCTTTTCGACGGCTGCCGCATCCGTGACATCGACCGCAAAGTCGTAGGCACTGCCTCCTTGCGCGCCTATTTCGGCGGCTGTGCAGCGCGCGGCCTCGGCATCAAGGTCGGCGACAACAACCTCGGCTCCTTCTTGCACGAGTTGCCGTGAAACAGCCGCTCCTATTCCGGAGCCCGCACCGGTCACAATCGCGACTTTACCATGGAAATCAGGCTTCATCGTCTCTGTCCTATGCCCATTGTGACCATAACCGAACAGAGGCGGCCGGTTATCGCAAGAAGTTTCGCTCCAATTCGCTTGTCAATCCTGTGAATTCATTTTGCCGCCACACAGCGAGACTTGGCCCGCAGGCCGTGGAATGGTAGAGACGAGCGGGGCGGTAGATCGACCAGTTTCCTAGCAGGTAGAAATGGAAGAACACCACATTGCGCGCCGGGGGCTCGTGCTGGGTACTCTGGCTCTAATGCTCTCCGGATGTACGTCGACGTTGCGACAGGTGACGGAGCCGATTTCATCCGCGTTCGGACCAGGGGATGGCATCAATCCTCGTTTCCGACGGAGGCAGGTGCGGTACGACGGAAACGAGCCGCCTGGAACGATCGTCGTCGATACTTCGCAACGTTTTCTCTATGCCGTCGAGACCGACGGGTGGGCGACGCGCTACGGCGTCGGCGTCGGCGAGCAGGGACTTTCGTTCAAGGGTACAGCGACCATCGCCCGCAAGGCGGACTGGCCGTCGTGGACACCCACCACCAGCATGATGAGGCGCAAGCCGCGCCTGGTGAAGTATGCCGGGGGGGTCCCTGGCGGACCAAACAACCCGCTTGGTGCGCGTGCCCTTTATCTCTATCGCAACGGGCGCGACACCTACTTCCGGATACATGGTACAAACGAGCCGTGGACGATAGGCACAGCGGTATCGAACGGGTGCATCCGTTTGACAAATGACGACATCATCGACCTCTACGAACGGACTCCTTTGGGCACGACGGTGGTGGTGGTTTGATGGTGGGCAGGCCTGATCTCCGTTGCATGGTGAGACCTGCCGGCACGTCACCGCAAGGATTTCGGCTGCAACCGAATGCCGACTGTGTCATTTCTGCACTAGGCTTTGGTGTAGATCGCAGCTAACTTGGTTGGGCTGCATGTAATTTTTTATTTGTGGCGATTCTATAGGCTGTTCCGCCCCTGGGGAAAGGATTGCTTGATGAGCAGAATGTTGATTGTAATGGTTGCTACCCTCGCCGTTACCAGCCTGAGCGGCTGCGCGAACGGGATCGGTAAAGGAAAGGGGAAGGCTCCTCCGCCGGAACCCGTTGCCGTAGAAGAGCCAGTGATTAAGTAAGCATCGGCTTTCGAAGATTTTGGGAAGGGCCGCCAGGCCCTTCCCTATCGATATGCAGGGGCCACCGGATTCGCAGCCTACCTGCGGTTAACGGGCATAGGCTGGCAGCAGGTCTGCGGTCCTCGGAGTTCTGGATGAGATGACGCTTGTAAGTGGCCGTTCAGCAATTGTGGCCCTGCTCGCGCTAGTCGCGGCGTCATGCCAGTCGCAAGACAACAAACCCCAGCCGACTTTTGTGTCCAATAATCGGGCACTGAGTACCGCGGCGATGCCGGCGCGCGCGGCCCAACGGCATTTCATCGAGTTCCGCTCCCGGTACGCCCTTACCTACGGCCATTCCTACGTGATTTTTGGACGACTGAACCAGGCGGGACGCATGGTCAACCCCGAAGTTGCGGGGCTCGCTCCGAAGTCCGATGATCCCAATGTCTATGTTCTCGGCCATTTGGCGCCTGTGCCAGCCACGACCGGGTGGACGGACGGCGACCTCGAAGATGCCTACCGGTCGGCAAGCTGGCGCGTTTTACTTTCCGAAGCCGAATACAGGAAAGTCGTCGCGAGCATACGAAAGCTGCAGGCCAGTTCTCCGCTTTGGCACGCCTCGCTCTACAACTGCAACGCATTCGTAGCGGACATCGCCAAATCGATGGGGTATAAGACCCCCGGTACCTGGCTCCGGCCGCAACAATTCATAACCAACCTTCGGGAGATGAACGGCGGTTGAAATGCGATTGGCAAACCGCTTTCGCCTCATTCGCCCGGTCAACTCCGAAAGGAGCGCGCTCTGAATGTCTATCGGTCGACATTTCGGACGCTGGCATCGTTGCGACGGTCTATCGTGGTCCCAGATCGAGAAAAGGCTCCGGTGACCTGAAGTGACCATTTCTGTAGCTTCACTTGGCGAGATCATATGGGTGATCGGCCTCGTTGCCTGGTATGTGATCCGGTATCCGTTCGAGCGCCGGGCAAGGCGCGTGCGGATTGTAGCTGGCGGCCGCTCGAGTTCCGACACCGTCGGGCTTGCCTCGGCTCTCCTTGGCCTGGCGATCCTGCCTGGCTTCTATGTCGCCACCGGCATCCCCGCAGCGGCTGACCATCCGTCCAGCGTGTGGTCGGTGGCGCTCGGAACCATCATCTTCTGCTCCGCGCTGTGGATTTTTCGCATGTCTCACAAGGTACTTGGCCGTAACTGGTCGATCACGCTCGAGATTCGCGAACGGCACGAACTGGTTAGCGCCGGGCCATACGCCCTGGTCCGTCACCCGATGTACACCTCGTTCCTGCTTATGGGGCTCGGCCAGCTCTTTCTGTTGCCGAACTGGGTTGCGGGCATATCCGGCTTGATTGGTTTCGCCGTGCTTTTCCTGCTGAGAGTGGATAAGGAAGAGCGTATGATGCTGGAGACTTTAGGCTTGCAATACCGTGCCTATATGGAAAGGACCAAGCGAATAATCCCTTATCTTTATTAGAGGTCGTTTGATGCGAGGCCGAGCCCTCAAGCTTTCGGCGCCCCGGCGCCTTGTTGGCGATCTGATGAGGTTTTCGATCGGCGTGCCACGGGTCGCGGTGCAGCGTCAGATGAACCTTGGCCCACTCGTAAGGGCCAGAATGGCGCAGCAGACCCGGCCCTCGTGGACCGCGATCTTCCTGAAAGGATATGCGCTTCTCGCCATCGAGATGCCGGAACTGCGGCGCGCCTATGTCAAGTTGCCCTGGCCGCAGCTTTACGAGTATCCGGCAAGCGTAGCCTCGATTGCCCACGAGCGCGAATATGAAGGCGAGCCGGCCGTTCTGCTGAGCTGCATCAAGTGCCCGGAGCGCTACTCCATCACGCAACTTGAGGCGGCCATCCACGCGGCTCGGTCACGGCCGGTCCTCGAGGTCCCGGAGTTCCGGCGTGCCTTGCGCATGGCAGCTGCGCCCGCGCCGGTCAGGTGGCTGCTTATGTGGCTGGGGTTGAACATCGCCCGGCAAAGGGCAAATTACTTCGGTACCTTCCAACTGTCCGTCTATTCTGGTCTCGGCGCGGAATCACTCAACCCGCTGACACCATTGACCACGCTTCTGAACTACGGTCCGATCGGCAACGACGGATCGGTGAATGTCCGCATCCACTACGATCACCGGGTCATGGATGGAGCGAACGTCGCACGAGCACTGGAGCGGTTCGAAAAGATCCTGAACGGCACTGTCGCCAATGAAGTGGTGCTGCTCGGTCAGGATGTTGTCGCTCCCGCAATACGAAGGAACGCGACGTGATTTCGCACCATGAATTGCGGCCGGCCGTCGTCGTGATTGGCGGCTCGGGTGGAATTGGCCGGGCAATTGCAGGCGTCGCTGCACGGGAGCGCGGCGCGATCGTGCTGGTTGCCCGCTCGCCCGAGGGCTTGGCCGCCGCGGCGTCTGAGGTTCGGGAGGCGGGTGGCGAGGCATTCACGCTCGAATTGGATCTCGTGGCAGGCGACGCGCCAACGCGCCTGGAGGGCTTTCTGTCCGCACATGGCCTGGTCTGCGATGTCCTGGTCAACAGCGCCGGCTATGGCTTGCGCGGCGCGACGACGGCGCTGCCTGTTGATGGTCAACTCGGCATCATCGATCTCAACATACATTCCCTCACAGAACTGACCCTCCATTTTCTGCCCGCAATGGTGGCGCGCCGACGGGGCGGGGTGCTCAATCTCAGTTCCGTGGCCGGGTTCCTCCCCGGGCCTTATATGGCTCTGTACTTCGCCAGCAAAGGTTTCGTGCGCTTCTTCTCAGAGGCGCTTCACCAGGAGGTGCGCCGAACCGGTGTGACGGTCACATGCGTGGCGCCTGGCCCGGTGTCGACGGAGTTTCTCGCAAGGTCAGGCGCCAATCAGACGGTGCTCTTCAACGTCTTGCCCAAGGTGGATGCGCAGTATGTGGCCGAACGGGCGTGGCGAGGGTTCAAATCGGGTCGTCGCTTGGTCGTGCCGGGAATCTCGGCCAAGTTGGTGGCCCTTGCGGCGACGCTCCTGCCTTCCGCAGCGATGCTGCCCCTGGTCGGCCGGCTGCAACGCAGCGGCAATGATCAATGTCCTTGCGGTTCAGGGTTGAAGTTCAAGAAATGCTGCGGTGCCCGCCAGATCCAGCTGCGCCGGGGCCCTCGGGGAATTACCCCCTGACCTGACCGGACCAGCACGCCACGGAAAAACCTCATTGAAGCAAGAGACCGCTCGCCGATGGCGGGCCGTTAAGCATGTACGTGGCATAGCCGTTAAGCATGTTGATGGCATGGAGGAGGCTCCTGCATCTCTCAACAGCGCTCTGCGGAGCAGTTATTGCGACCGTTGCAGCCGTTCTCCAACAACGCCTTTGAAATGATTGCCGCTGTCGAGTTCCGTTAACGCCCCATCAAGGTTAATGCATCATCGTGCCACTCCAGTGGGGTCCGTTGCGTTTCTGGAGAGTTCCGTGCATCGACGTGTTTTGAAGCGGCTTGTCGCTTTCGCCGGTGAGAAAAGACGTTCCTTTCTGTCTCCTCTGGTCATTGGACTTGGCATCTGGGTCGGCTTTCCCAATGTCATAGCCTATCAGGACATGACGAGCCTGGTCTCCGGCCTCAAGGGGCCGAGCGCCCGCTGGAACGCCTATGTCGAGAAGTCCGTAGCCGGCTCGGTCCATGCCGCCGAAATGCCTTTCCTCGATTCGGATGCCACCGGCTCGATCTCGGGTTCCGGCGTCCGCTTGCCCGGGATCGGCGCCGTATCGTTTCGCGGCAAGGGCAGCGTGGCCGGCACGACGCCCGACGAGGACCGCATCATGCGCGCCGACAAGAAGGGCCGCATCATCATCGTCTCGCCGGTCGCGCCGCCGAAGAATTTTAATGCCGGCTCGGTGTTTGAGCGCTCCTCCTCACTGCTTCGCCCGAGCATGGACAGCGGCCTGAAAATGGCTTTCGCCAGGCCCGAGATCAAAGGCAAGGAGATCCAGATTGCCGCCGCGTTTCATAGGCGCGTCGACAAGAAGCCGGATCCCGGCGTGCCGGCCATGCTGGCCGCACTGGTCAACAACGACCGACCCGACGTCCTGGCGACCGCCTACGCAGCGGCCGCGCCTGACTATGCCCAGGCTTCGCCCTTCGAGGCCTTGCTTCAGGACGAGAAGCCGAACGATGGCCGCTTCATTCCGCCGGTGGCCAAGGGCGATCATTCGTGGATGCAAACTCCGCTGCCGGCGAGCGTCTTCTCCAAAGCGGAACAGACTTGCCTCGCCAACGGCATCTATTTCGAGGCGCGCGGGGAATCGGTGCGCGGCCAGGCCGCCGTCGCCCAGGTCATCCTCAATCGCGTTCGCAATCCGGCCTATCCGAACTCGATCTGCGGCGTCGTCTATCAGAACGACAAATGGTTCAATCGTTGCCAGTTTTCCTTCGCCTGCGACGGCAGGAAGAAGCGCATCCAGAGTCCGGCCCATTACAAGACCGCGCAGGACATCGCCATGGCGGTCACTGCCGGCAAGATCTTCATCCCGGAAGTCGGATCGTCGACCCATTACTACGCCAACTACGTCAACCCGGGTTGGGCGCGGACGATGAAAAAAATGACCAGGATCGGCCTGCATATCTTTTACCGCACCTACGGCGGCGGCTGGAGCTGAGCGCCCCGGCAAGGGCCCGGGCGCGGCCGATCCAAGACCCGTCGCCGCAGGGATTCGGCTGCGGCACGCCAGCAGAGGTAGCGGGCACGATGTCGCACCCTGGCAAGCTTTTGATTTTCATGGGAAAAATACTTGACGCTGAAGTCCTGCCCGTGGCTTGACGGGCGGGGACCCTCTAACTATGTTGCCGGCGACTTAAGAGCGGACGGACGGTGACGATCTGACCGGGCAAGGGGGTTGCGATGGCCGACAAGAATGGGCCAGACGGAACCGGAGAAACCGGCCGCGGCAAACAGCGTCAAGCCGACATCCGCGACGACGATCTTGAGCGCCGCCGGCGCGACCTTGAAGCATCGCTTGCGACAAGGCGGCCGGACCGGCTCGAGGGGAAAGACGACGCGAAAGCGGGCAGTGCGGCCGGATATGGCCAGGCGCTCAAGCTATCCAGCGAGTTCATCGCCGGGATAGTGGTTGGTGCGGGTCTTGGCTGGATCATCGACCGTGTGGCGGGGACATCGCCATGGGGTCTGATTGTTTTTTTGCTGCTCGGTTTTGGCGCCGGCGTGCTCAATGTCCTGCGCTCCGCGGGACTTATGGCGGAATTCGGACAGGGCGACAAAGCCCGCGATCCGAAAGAATGACTTGAGGCGCCGCTTGCCGGCGCAGTGAACAGGACACTAAAGCCGCGCGCGGCTTTGATGGGGATTTAAAGTGGCTGCTGACAAGGTCGATCCGATCCACCAGTTCCATATCAACAAGCTGATTCCGATCGAGATCGGCGGCTACGACCTGTCGTTCACCAATTCGGCGCTTTTCATGGTCGCGACCGTCGCCGTTGCCTCGGCGTTCCTCTATCTCAGCACCTCGAGCCGCAGCCTCGTTCCCAGCCGTCTTCAGTCGGTCTCGGAAATGGCCTACGAATTCGTCGGCAACATGCTGAGGGACGCAGCCGGAACCCAAGGCATGAAGTTTTTTCCCTTGGTATTTTCGCTGTTCATGTTCGTTCTCGTTGCCAATCTGCTCGGTCTTTTTCCATATTTCTTCACCGTCACAAGCCATATCATCGTCACCTTCGGCCTTGCCGCGCTGGTGATCGGAACCGTCGTCGTCTACGGCTTCATGAAGCATGGCCTTGGTTTCCTGAAACTGTTCGTGCCGCATGGCGTGCCGGTTTACCTGCTGCCGCTGGTGGTGCTGATCGAGGTGATTTCCTTCGTATCGCGCCCGGTCAGCCTCTCGGTTCGTCTGTTCGCCAACATGCTGGCCGGCCACATCACGCTGAAGGTGTTCTCGGGCTTCGTGGTGAGCTTGAGCGCGCTTGGCACGCTCGGCATTGCCGGATCGGTCCTGCCGCTGGCGATGGCCGTGGCGCTGACGGCGCTGGAGCTGCTGGTCGCCTTCCTGCAGGCCTACGTCTTTGCCGTGCTGACCTGCATGTATCTGAACGACGCCCTGCATCCCGGGCACTGACCCAGTTGACCCAAGAGTTTCCGGCCCTGCTGCCGGGATAGAAATCGCAACGGAATTTTTAGATCCAAAGGAGTTGAACACATGGAAGCAGAAGCAGCAAAGTTCATCGGCGCCGGCATCGCATGCCTCGGCATGGGTGGCGCCGGTATTGGCCTTGGCAACATCTTCGGCAGCTATCTGGCGGGCGCGCTGCGCAACCCGTCGGCCGCGGATGGCCAGTTCGGCCGCCTGATCTTCGGCTTCGCCGTGACTGAAGCGCTGGGCATCTTCTCCCTGCTCATCGCGCTTTTGGCCCTGTTCGGCTGAGCCCCTGTTCGGCTAACATTGGGAATTGGAAGGGCCGGCCGCAAATCGGCGGCAGGCCTGACATCAGGGGATAGTCGATGTTCGTGACATCTGCCTTTGCGCAAGAGTCCGCGCCCGCCGTCGAAGGCGGCCATACCGGCACGGAAGGCGATACGCATTCCGGCACCGGTGTGCCTGCCGAGGCGCACGGCGTGTTCCCGCCATTCGATCCGGCGACATTCCCCTCGCAGCTTCTGTGGCTGGCGATCACCTTCGGGCTGTTCTACCTGTTCCTGAAGAAGGTGGTGATGCCGCGTGTTGGCGGCATCATCGATGTCCGCAACGACCGCATCACCCAGGACCTCGACCATGCCGCCAGGCTGAAGGGCGAGGCCGATGCCGCCGTTGCCGCCTATGAGCAGGAACTGGCGGAGGCCAAGACCAAGGCCAATGCGATCGGCCAGCAGGCCAACGATGCCGCCAAGGCGGAAGCCGAGGCCGCCCGCAAGAAGGTCGAGGCAGCGCTTGACCAGAAGCTTGGCGAAGCCGAGGCTCGCATTTCGACCATCAAGGCCAATGCCATGAAGGAGGTCGGCACGATCGCCGAGGACACGGCTTCGGCTATCGTCGAGGCGCTTGTCGGCGGCAAGGCCAGCAAGGCCGAGATCGCGGCAGCCGTCAAATCCGTGGCCAGGTGAGGAGCGCATCATGGACGCCACATCACTCGCGACGCTTTGGGCCACCGTTGCCCTCGTCATTTTTCTGGCCATTGCCGTCTACGTCAAGGTGCCGAAGCTGATCGCCAAGGCGCTCGACGCCCGCGCCGACAAGATCAGCAACGAGCTTGAAGAAGCCCGCCGGCTGCGCGAGGAGGCCCAGCAACTGCTCGGCCAATACCAGCGCAAGCGCAAGGAAGCCGAGCAGGAGGCCGCCGACATCGTCGCCGCCGCCAAGCGCGAGGCCGACATGCTGGCTGCCGAGGCGCACAAGAAGACCGAGGACTATGTCACCCGGCGCACCGCGCTTGCCGAACAGAAGATCGGTCAGGCAGAGCGCGAGGCGATCGGCGAAGTGCGCGCCAGTGCCGTCGATATCGCCGTCGAAGCCGCCCGCATGCTGCTCGCCGCCAAGATTGACGCCAAGGCGGGCGCCGACCTGTTCCAGGCCTCGCTTCAGGACGTCAAGTCCAGGCTGAATTAAGGAGAGAATCTCCCCCTTGAGGGGGAGATGCCAAGTTTTGGCAAAGAGGGCAGGCCAGAGGGGATAGCCGCGCGTGAAGCGCCAACCTTCTCTTTCGTCCAAGATGGCGTCGCGCCAGCCGAGGCGACCCCCTCTGTCGCCTTCGGCGACATCTCCCCCTCAAGGGGGGAGAAAGCGCTCAATCCAGACCGGAAAAACTCTCTTCGTCGAGCACTTCGGTTCCGCCAAGCCGGAACGGTGCGAAGGACGCGCGGTGCAGCCGCGCCACCGGTCCATGCGCCTCGATCGCCGTGCGGTGGCGGAGCGTGGCGTAGCCCATATGGAGCTCGAAACCGTAATGCGCGTGATGGCTGCCGCAGCCGCACATCATGCGGTCGCGCATCACCTTGGCTACGATCGAGGCGGCGGCGATCGACTGCGAGCGCTGGTCGCCCTTGATCAGCGCTCTGCCTTCGCATGGCAGTCCGGGCGGCACGTCGCGGCCGTCGGCCAGGGCCAGCTTTGGCTGCACCGAGAGCCCGACCAAGGCGCGGCGCATCGCCTCGAGGCTGGCCTTGAGAATATTGCTGCCATCGATGCCTTCCGCGCTGACCGAGGCCATCGACACGGCAAGAGCGGAGCCAAGGATTTTCAGGAACAGCGCCTCGCGCTGCAGGTGGCTGAGGCGCTTGGAATCGTCGAGACCGTCGGGAATGTTGGCGGGATCGAGCACTACCGCGGCCGCGACGACCGGCCCGGCCAGTGGGCCGCGCCCGGCCTCGTCCATTCCCGCCACCGGCCACAGGCCTTCGGCCATCGCCTTCGTCTCGAAGGAGAAATCGGGTCTCTCAACGATTTCGAAGAGAAGCGGAGAATCAGAACGCGCGCGAGCCATGTTGCGGCGAGGTTCGCATCGGCTCCGATTCTCCGCAAGCCCCTCCGGGTCGGGTGAGGCACCGGACCCGGAGGGCACCGTCTGCAAGCCCGGGGACAGGACAGGCCGGACGGGATTTTTTCATCTGCCGCCGCCGTCGGCGGCAGACGATGTCTTCAAAGCAGCATCAGTTGCTCGGTTGCCTTGGCTGCGGCGACGAACTGGTCGGTCCTGAGCGACCGCCGCTCGGCGTTGAGGCCAAGCCGTTTGGCGGCGATCTCGAAGCGCCGGCCGATCTGCCAGGCATAGGGGCCGGAGCCTTTCATGCGCTTGCCCCATTCCGAATCGTAATCCTTGCCGTCGCGCATCGAGCGGATCAGCGACATGACGTGACGGTAGCGGTCCGGATAATGACGCAGCAGCCAATCCTTGAAGATCGGCGCGACCTCCAGCGGCAGGCGCAGCAGGACGTAGCCGGCCTCGCGCGCTCCTGCCGCACGTGCCGAATCGAGGATTCGTTCCATCTCCTGATCGGTCAGGCCGGGGATGATCGGAGCGACCATGACCGAGGCCGGAATGCCGGCATCCGAAAGCTGCCTGATCGCCTCCAGCCGCTTGGTCGGCGTCGACGCGCGCGGCTCCATCGTTCTGGCCAGCATACGGTCGAGCGTCGTCACCGACAGCGCCACCTTGGCCAGCCCGCGTTCGGCCATGCGCGACAGAATGTCGATGTCGCGCGTCACCAGCGCGGATTGGTGACGATGCCGACCGGGTGGCCGCGCGCCTCCAGCACTTCGAGGATCTCGCGCATGATCCGGTACTGCTTCTCGATCGGCTGATAGGGATCGGTGTTGGTGCCGATGGCAATGGTGCGCGGCTGGTAGCCGTCCTTCGACAATTCCTTGTCGAGCAGCCGCGCCGCATCCGGCTTGGCGAACAGCTTCGATTCGAAATCAAGTCCCGGCGACAGGCCCATGAAGCTGTGCGTCGGCCGCGCGAAGCAATAGACGCAGCCATGTTCGCAGCCGCGATACGGATTGATCGAGCGGTCGAAGGAAATGTCGGGCGATTCGTTGCGGGTGACGATGGTGCGCGGCTTCTCGACCTGCACCTCGGTCTTGAACGGCGGCAGCTCCTCAAGCGAATTCCAGCCATCGTCGAACACATGCCGGCTGACCGGCTCGAACCGGCCGGACGGGTTGATGCCGGCGGACCGGCCGCGATTGCGCTCCGGACGGATACGGACGCCACTCTGCTCGATCATTGCATTGGCCATCTCGGCTCTTCCAGCCCCGAAGGCAGCAATATCGGCACGCACGATCTGTTCCATTTTCGCCCTCTCCCAGGGGCTGTCGGCTGGCTGTCGAATCGCTCTGTTCATGAAAATAATCCTATTTTATTCGATGGAACAAAGCAAGAACATTTTTATAGAGCGACGCAAAAACTGGCGCTGCGCCCGGCTTTCCGCTATTCGGCTAACGATGCTCAGCGTTCTCATCCAGACCCTGAATGACGAGGAAAGACTTGCCCGCACGCTCGCCTCGCTGATCGGCGGCGCGGTCGAGGGCGTGGTGCGCGACGTTATCGTCTGCGACACCGGCTCGACCGACCAGACGCACCGCGTTGCCGAACATGCCGGCTGCCTTTATGTGGCGAGCGGCGGCATTGCTGCCGGCATCAGGCAGGCCAAGGGCGACTGGCTGCTGTTGCTGGAGCCGGGCGCGCGGTTGGGCGAGGGCTGGATCGACGAGGTCGTCGCCCACACCGCCAGGCAAACCATGCCGGCGCGATTCTCGCGGGCGCGCGGCAGCCGCGTGCCGTTCCTGTCGCGAGTGTTTTCGGGAAACCGGGCACTGGCCGAAGGGCTGGTGATCAGCAAGCGTCAGGCCGCGGCTCTATCGAAAAATGCCCGCAGCGCCGAAGCCATCGCCCGCGGCCTTGCGACCAAGCGGCTCGACGCCGAGATATGGGTGGCGCCGGTGAAGTGACGGTCGTTTCTTTGCCGGCAAGCGGGCGAGGGACGGTCGCGTCGTTTGCTGCGGTAGTTCTCCGCCGAGGTCGTCTTCTACGAGACCGCAGTTTATCCGGCGTTAGGCGGGATGATGTGACGCTTGGATCGGGTTGCCGACCTCTGTGTATTGCGTAAAGCCCGTATATTCCGGAACAAAGGAGCCTCGCCGATGACCACCACCGTCACCGCCGCCGCCGTCTCGAAAAACTTCGGAGCCTACCAAGATGCCGCGGTCCGCGATCCGGTCATCATCACCAAGAACGGCCGCCCGCGCACCGTGTTGCTGGCTTACGAAGATTTTGTCCGGCTGTCGAAGCGCGATCGGCGGGTCGAGTTGACAGCAGAACTCAGCGCGGACGAAGATCGCCGCGGTCGAAGCCTCCGAAATGCCGGGTCTTGGGACAAAAGCCTCACAGCGAAAAATGTTACCGACTGAAATGAAGGTCGGTTAGGTCCCCCGTTATTTCTATCTCTGGCAGAGCTTCGGCCAACGAACTCCTGCATGCGGTGATGGCCGGACATGATGGAATCCGCATTGGCGCGATTAGTCGGAGGAATGCATATGCTTGTCGTCCTGCGAGAAACTCGCGATACTCGGCGACATTTCGGGGAGATCGCAGATGAATATATCCAAATTCGTTCGTATCGCCTTGCTGGCAGCCGCTTGCTCAGTGCCTGCGATCGCGGTGGCGCAGGAGTTGTCGCTTTGGTCGGTTTATGAGAACACGCTCAAATCGGCCAAGTACATCGATCTGACCCATGCCTTCGAGCCGGTGCAGCCGGTATGGCCGGGCTTCGCCAATGCCAGGTTCAAGCCGGCTGTCGCCGGGAAGGACATCGAGGGCTACGTCAAGGCCGGCGAAGAGTTCACTTACGACAAGCATGGCTTTGTCGCGAGCGCCTACGAGTTGACGACGGACCAATATGGCACGCAGCTCGATCCGCCCTCCCACTGGAATCCGCTCGGCGCAACGATCAGCGACCTGCCGGCCACCTATGCCGTGCGGCCGCTCGTCGTCATCGACATCAGCGGCAAGGTGCAGGCTGACGAAGGCTATCACCTCCAGGTCGCCGACATCGAAGAGTGGGAAAAGCGGCACGGCCGCATACCGGAAGGTTCAGTCGTCTTCGTGCGTTCGGATTGGTACAAGAAATGGTCCGATGCCGCGCGCTTCAACCAAAAACCTTTTCCAGGCGTCAGTTTGGACGCACTGAAATTCCTGCATCTGGAGCGGAAGATCCTGTTTCATGGTCATGAACCGCTCGACACCGACACCACGCCCAATCTCGAAGGCGAACACTGGCTGCTTCACAACGATTTCACGCAGGCAGAAGGCGTCGCAAATCTCGACAAGGTGCCAGAGGCCGGTGCGTTGGTCACAATCGGCTTCGCCAAGCCGCTCGGCGGGTCAGGCGGGTACGCGCGTTACATCGCGATTGCACCCGCCGACTGGACCGAGGGCGTCTCGGTCACCGAAGCGCCTGGTGCGCCGCTTTCCCGGCAAACCGCGCCGCTCAAGCGCGACGAGAACGGCGTCTTCCGTCCGACGCCCTGATAGTAGACGATATCATCGGGGCGGCAGGGCCGTGGCACGCCCCATCCCACGCGATTTGTGGCGCAAGTCGGGACAAAAGGTTCAGACGACCCGCCCTCCGGCGCTCGCGAAAACGTGACTGTCCCGATGATAGCCATCACAATTGCTGGCGCTATCGTGGCATGAGCGCCAATCCTGCCACGGGAGACAGCCTTGCTCCGCCTGTCCGCCGCCGTTCTACTGACTGTGGCTTTCTGGCCGTTCGCCGCTTCGGCCCAGGAAGAGCCGCCGCCGTCGAGATGCGTTGCGATCGCTGAAGCGCTGCCGTCGGCCACCTTTGCCAGCTTCACAGCGCCAAACGCGCAGACGTCTCGGCTGGCCGAGGCTTTCGTCGACGGCGACGTTACGATCACCTATGCCGGCCATTCGACCTATGTCATCGAGACACCCGCCGGCGTCAGGATCGCCACTGACTTTTCTGGCGTCTATGGCGCTGACCCGCTGCCGCGCGTCGTGACTATGAACAAGGCCCACCGCACCCACTATTCGGACCATGTCGATCCCGGCATCGAATATGTGCTGCGCGGCTGGAATCCGGACGGCGGTCCGGCGCGCCACGCGCTTGTCGTCGACGATGTCTATATCCGCAACGTGCCGACGGATATCCGCAATGGCGGCGATCTCGGCAAGGACGGCAATTCCATCTTCATTTTCGAAGTGGCTGGCCTCTGCATCGGCCATCTCGGCCATCTGCATCACCGGCTGGAGGACGCGCATTACGGCGCCATCGGCAGGCTCGATATCCTTATGGTGCCGATCGACGGCGGCATGACGCTGTCGCTCGACCGGATGACCGAAATCACCGCGCGGCTCTATTCCTCGATGATCCTGCCGATGCATCGCCATTCGACCCCGATCAGCGAGTTCACAGGCAGGATGGGCGACGATTTCGCAGTGGAATTCCTCTCCGGCCGATCGCTGACGGTCTCACTGAAGACGCTGCCCGACCGGCCCACGATCATCATTCTCGAAGGTGTATGATCGCTTCGGCTCGATCCAATCCGCCATGCGTGGCCTCTTGCTAACTTGTTTTGGTGCCGCCGCGCCGCAGATGCTCGTCCAGGCGCGGCATGATCTCGACGAAGTTGCAGGGCATGTGCCGGTAGTCGAGCTGCGGCTTCAAGATGCCGTCCCAGGCGTCCTTGCAGGCGCCGGGCGAACCCGGCAGCACGAAGACGAAGGTCGCGTTGACGACGCCGCCAGTCGCCCGGCTCTGGATCGTCGACGTGCCGATCTTGTCGTAGGAAATGCGGTGGAACACTTCGGAAAAGCCGTCCATGCGCTTTTCGAAGATCGGCTCCAGCGCCTCCGGCGTTACGTCGCGGCCGGTAAAGCCGGTGCCGCCGGTGGTGATGACGACATCGATCGCTTCGTCTTTCGACCAGGCCAGAACCTTGTCGCGGATTTTCTCGCGATCGTCGGTGACGATGTCGCGGCCGGCGAGAATATGGCCGGCCTCGACGATGCGGTCGGCCAGCACCTGGCCGGATTTGTCGTCGGCAGGGCTGCGCGTATCGGAAACGGTCAGCACCGCGATGCGCACGGGAATGAAGGAGCGGCCCTCGTCAATCCTGGCCATATGCGTCAGGCTCCGATGTCATGCTTCGCGTCGCGGCGACGAACCAGTCGGGATGGCGGCTGCGGATATCGACGGCGGCCCGCTTGGCGACATTGCCGGTCTCGAACAGCCCAAAACAGGTCGCACCGGAACCGGACATTCGCGCGAACCCCGCTCCGGCCTTGTTGAGCCCCGAAAGCGCCTTGCCGATGATCGGTTGGATCGCCCGTGCCGCAGGCTCGAGATCGTTGCGCGTGATCTCCAGCCAATTACGGATGCTGTGGAAGTCGAGGTCGCGCGGCAGCGGCGGCAGTCCCTCATTGTCGCGATCAGAAAGCGCATTGAACACCTCGGCCGTGGCGATGGCAGTGCCGGGATTGACGAGAACCAGCCCGAGCGCGGGAAAGCCCGGCACGGCCGACAATTCGTCACCGACGCCGCGCGCGATCAGCGGCCTTGCCATAAGGCACATGGGAACGTCGGCGCCCAGCGAGAGGCCGACCCGCGCCAGGTCGGCATCGTCGAGGTCCAGCCGCCATGTCTCAGCCAGCCCGCGCAGCACCGTTGCGGCGTCGCTCGAGCCGCCGCCGACGCCGGATGCGACCGGCAGGTTCTTTTCGAGCCTGATTGCGACCGGCGGCGTATGCCGCGCACCAGCCTGTTTTCGCAGCGCATCGCGCGCTTTCACGACCAGATTGCTGTCGTCGAGCGGGACTGCGGAGGCATATCGGCCCGACACGAAAAACCCGTCGCTGTCGGCGAGTTCGATGTCAACACGGTCGCCGAAGCGCGTGAACACCGCCAGGCTCTCGATCGTGTGATAGCCGTCGGCGCGCCTGCCGGTGACGTGCAGCGCGAGATTTATCTTGGCATGCGCATGCAATGCCCGGACCCTATTGCCGGAAGCTACTGTCTCAGCCACGAGGGGGATGATGTCAGTCCTTGGCCAGGCGGTATTCGCCGGTCTTCGGGTCCCTGACCAGCGTGCCCATTGTGCCGTTGCTAGCCTGCTTTTCGGTGCGCCGTATCTTGGCCGTCACGCGCTCGGCTTCCCTGACGAAGGAGCGATAGCCGAAATAGGCGAGCAGGCCGACTGCGATAAAGAAAATGATCTGTGGCATGTCAAACTCCTCCCTCGCAAGGCCGACTGCGGCGCCCGTCGGGCCGATCAAGCTTTAAGTTAAACGCTTTCGCCGGTTTTTCAAAGCCCGAAGCGCGCCCACAGCGCGCGCTCTTCCGCCGCATCGATCACGCCGCTTGCGGCAGCAGCGGCGATCTCGGGCGCCGAAAAGCCGCCTCTGTTTGAGCCGAACCAGCCGAAGCGGCCGAACAGGCCGCGCGGCGCCGTGATCAGCTTGAGCTGGGTTTTCGGCCCGAAGCGAGCCCTCAGCACGCTGCGCATATCGCCGAGCGCATCGACAAGGCCGAGCTCCAGTCCCTTCTTGCCGGTCCAGAACAGGCCGGTGAACAGGTCCGGGTCGTCCTTGAGCTTGGCCCCGCGCCGGTCCTTGACGAGGTCGATGAAGGTCTCGTGGACCTCGAGTTGCAGCGCCTTCAGCCGCTCGATGTCTTCCTTCTTCTCTGGCTTGAACGGATCGAGCACCGCCTTGTTCTGGCCGGCCGTATGGACGCGGCGCTCGACGCCGATCTTCTTCAACAGCTCGGGAAAGCCGAACGAGGCCGACACCACGCCGATCGAGCCGACGATGGACGACGGATCGGCAAAGATCTCGTCGCCGGCGACCGCGATCATGTAGCCGCCCGACGCCGCCACGTCCTCGACGAAGACCAAAACCTTTTTGTTCTTCTCGGTCGCCAGGTCGCGGATGCGTCTGAAGATCAGCCGCGACTGCACCGGCGAGCCGCCCGGCGAATTGATCGAAATGGCGACCGCGGGCGCGTCGAAGGAAAACGCCTTCTCGATGGGGCCGGCGGTGGATGCCAGCGACAGGCTCGGCCGGAACGCGCCGCCGCCGGGCATGATGGTGCCGTGCAGCCGGATGACGGGAATGGTGACGATGTCGGAGCGCCAGGATTTAGGCAGCAGGCGGTTCAGGAAGCGTTTCACGGGGTCTCCGGTCAAATTGGCTTGAAGGCATGTAGGGATTCGCCGGCCAACGGCAATGCCGCGACGCCGGGCCGGCCAAAAAGGCTCAGTCGCCGAAAAGCGAAGCCATCCCGTTGTTGATCATCTCGGTCCGCTCCGTGGGGCCGTCACCGGATTGCGCGTGCAGCATCAGCGGCGGGCGAATCGACAGTTTTCCGCGTGCGCCGAGGATTGCCCTGACGACGATGCGGATCGCCGCCGCCTCGGGGCGGGGGTGGACGGCCAGCATCTCGGCGTCGCCGAAGCGACCTGATATCGCATCGAGGATGGCGCCGAGCTGATCGGGCCTGGCAATCACGGCAAGACCGCCGCGCGGCCTGACCACAGCAGCCGCGCTTCGGATCCAGCTGTCGAACAGCCCGTCCTCCATCACATGCGCCGCCTTCCTGAGCGGGTCGGGCGTGGCGCGATCCTCGGCGGCGTTGAAGGGCGGGTTCATGATGACGAAATCGAAGGAATTGTCGGCAAGCCCGGTGGCGGTTCGCGCCTGGCCCGACAGCGCGACGTCGGCGGCGAGCACCGAGGCGCGGTCGTTGAGGTGCGCATTACCGGGGTGGGCAAGCGTCGTTGCGGCGAATGCCGCCATTTCCGGAGACCGTTCGATGAGCACGGCCTCGGCATCAGGACAGCGCGACAGCACGGCCAGGCCCGCGGCGCCAGCACCCGCGCCGAAATCGGCAATGCGCCCGGCGAAGGAGGACGGCACGGCAGCCGCCAGCATCATGGCGTCCATGCCGGCGCGATGGCCTGCCTGTTTCGGCTGCACCAGCCAGAACCGCCCGCGATGAAAAGCATCGACCGTATGGGCCGGCGTGTCCTGGACAAGGGTGGCGCGCGCCGCGGACATTACTTCTGGCGCATCTCGTTGGCGATGCCGGCATCCGTCAGGATGCGCCGCGCCGCATCGGCCTGGTCGGCTTCGACCATGATGCGCCTGGGCAGGATGCCGATCGAACCGTCGAGCACGCTCATGTTCTGGTCGGCGACGAAACAGCCGATGCCGGCATCGCGCATCAGCGATTCGACAAAGGAGATGATCACGGCGTCGTTGGTGCGGATAAGCTCTATCATAGGACGAAACTCGCAGGTTGCAGCGTCTATGTAAACGTGGCTGGCTTCCGTCGCCACCTCGACCGCGTCAAGACGGCGAGCCTGCCGTGGGGATCTCCTAAGAAGCGCCGGGTCAATTCGTTGGCAAAACTGATGTGGAGAGTTGAGCCGGCAAGTGGCTCGATCAGCGGAAAGCTGCCCGAAATTCAGCCGGAGCCTGTCCAACGATCGCTCGGAAGAATTTGGAAAAGTTGGTAGCCTCGTCATAGCCGAGGCCCTCAGCGATCAGGTAGACCGGCCGATCCGTATGCGCGAGAAGCCGCTTGGCCTCCAGTGCAATGCGCCGTGCAATGCAGTTTTTGGCGCTGAGCCCCGCCGCCTCTCTCGTCGCCCGATTGAGACTCTTTTGCGTGCAGCCGAGCGCGTCGGTATAAGGGCCGACCTGGTGCCAACCGGCAAAGTTCGCTTCCAGCAATTCCTGAAACCTCGCAAACCGCTTCAAGGCGGGTTTGTGGCGGGTGGCAGCGGCGCGCTGCCTGCCGCTGAGCAGGTCAAGTCGCAAGATAAGCATACATAGCTGGTGTCTGAGGAGTGTGTGAACGACCTCGACCGGCGTCGCATCGGCCCGAGCGTCGGCTGCCATGGTGACGATCGCCTCGGAAGTCGTCCGAAAATCCTGCTCGTCCAGCACAAGATGGTCCGGCATGCGGTCGAGCATGCGTCCAGGCAGGAGGTTCGCGGGGACGTCGGAGGCGGTCGGCGGGAAGTCCGAACGGAAGAGGATCAGCCAGCCTTCCCACTGTATTTCGTGGCCAAAACTGTGCACCTGGCCCGGGCGCAATACCAGGATCGACCCGGGCGAACAGCTCACCGGTTCGAAGTCAAAGATTTGCCTGGGCGCCCCCTCGGTCACCAGAAGGAGCATGTGGAAGTCGTAGCGATGCGTCGCCCGCACCTTTGCCGGGGGTGATCGGCGACGAATGTCGGAGAATGGGAAGATTTCTACGTCGAGCATGCGGCCGGAGGGTGTGTAGCCCATCCAGGTGAGATTCGCGGAAGACTTCCGCATGGCGAACTCCGGCGCGCGCAACTCCAAGAATGTCCAATATGTATCCGAAATGCGCCAGTTTTAACCGAGAGTCAGGCGTATTGTTCGCATAATTATCCGGCATCGGGTTTTCAGGAACGTGGAGACCGATCCCGAAACCGGAAAGTATCGGTTCGGTGGGCGCGGTTGGAGATGCCTGTCGCGTCAACGTCAAAGCAGCAGAGGTAAAAAAGATGAACAATATCGATATCGCGAAGGCGTATTTCAAAGCTGTCCAATCGGGCGATCAGGCCGCCCTCGGCGGGATTCTTGCGCCCGAAATCGTCTGGCATCAGCCTGGAACCAACCGATTTTCCGGTGCCAAGAACGGCATGGCCGAGCTTGGGGCGATGCTGGGGGGCATGATGGAGGCTTCGGGCGGCAGTTTCGCCATCACCAAGGTCAATCGGTACCTTACCAACGGCGATCTGGTGGCGGTTGAACTCGAGTTCGCCGGCGAGCATGGCGGCCTGAAACTGTCGCAGTCCGGCATCGACGTCCTGCGCATCAAGGACGGCAAGATCGTTGAAGTGTGGCTGTTCTCGTCCGACCCCGAGCAGGAAGACGCCTTCTGGGGGCGTTGATCCAGGGAACTTGGGCGGCAAGGGGCGCCTGGCAACGGCTGCATCAGGCGCTCCTGTAGCCAGGCTGCCCGTCTCATCCCCAGCCTCCGTTCGCTGCAGATCAAACCGGACAACTCGTCTGCTTAGGACACCGCGCCAAATCGCCTCTTGCCGTGCCTGTGGGTAGCGCCCTAGAGTCTGCGGCGGTATCGGGGTGCCGTCGTGCGCGTGACATAAGACGGGAGTTTGTCGTGGGTGTCGTTCTCAACATCGAAAACGGGAAGCGGGAAGCCGCCTCCATTAAGGATCTCATCGACCTGACTTCGGCCGATATGGGGCGCGTCAACAAATTGATCCTGTCGAAGGCCGGTTCCGACGTCGAGATGATCCCGGAGATTGCCAACCACCTGATCTCCTCAGGTGGCAAGCGGCTGAGGCCGATGCTGACGCTCGCCTCAGCGCAGATGTTCGGCTATTCCGGCGAGGGCCATGTCAAGCTCGCCACATCAGTCGAGTTCATGCACACCGCCACGCTCCTCCACGACGATGTCGTCGACGAGAGCGGCATGCGGCGCGGCAAAAAGACCGCCCGCATGATCTGGGGCAACCAGGCGAGTGTGCTGGTCGGCGATTTCCTGCTCGGCCAGGCTTTCCGCATGATGGTCGATGTCGGTTCGCTGGAAGCGCTCGACATCCTGTCCAGCGCCGCCTCGATCATTGCCGAGGGCGAGGTGATGCAGCTCGCCGCCGCCAAGAACCTCGAAACCACGGAGGATGAGCATTTCGCGGTGATCAAGGCCAAGACCGCTGCCCTGTTCTCGGCCGCCGCCGAGGTCGGTCCGGTCATCGCCCAGGCGACGCGAAACGATCGCGCGGCGCTGCGCTCCTATGGCATGAATCTCGGCCTTGCCTTCCAGCTGATCGACGATGCGCTGGATTATGGCGGCACCAGCAAGGATCTGGGCAAGAATGTCGGCGACGACTTTCGCGAAGGCAAGGTGACGCTGCCGGTGATCCTCGCCTACCGGCGCGGCACCAAGGCCGAACGCAGCTTCTGGAAGCGCGCCATCGAGGACAATGTCACCGATGACGCCGGGCTGGAAAAGGCGATCGGATTGATGACCCGCCACGGCGCGATCGCCGACACCATCGGGCGCGCCGGCCATTTCGGCGAGATCGCCCGCGACGCGCTGGCGCCGCTTGAAGCGACGCCGCAGAAATCGGCGCTGCTCGACGTCATCGATTTCTGCATCAGCCGGGTGAACTGAGAGACATCGCCGCCATTTGGCCGGCACGGCGCCGGCCCGTGATTTTGGTCTTCCCCGATGAACCATTGCGGCGGTGAAATCATGCACGTTCCGCAGCAGCATGGTTCTAGCAGCAGGGCAGGGCTCCGTGACGGTCAGCGCGCCCGGCAAACTGTCGGGGTCATGAAAATGACCACGCGCTCTTCAGCAGCGCCACGAGCTCGCTCTGACGGCTGCTTTCGGTTTTCCGGAAAATTCGCTCGAGATAGGTGCGGGCCGATTTGACGGCCATGCCGATTTCCATGGCCGCCTCCTGCACCGAATGGCCGGAGGCCAGCTCGACGGCGAGCCGGGCTTCCGCCGGCGTCAGGTCGAACAGGCCTGAAAGCACATTGGGCGACGGAACAGTGGCGCCGGTACCGACCGTGGTTGCGACAACCAATACATCTGCACCCGAAAAAATATCGTTTGCGGCGCGGCGCAGCGACAACAGCTGAATGACCAGCGCGGGCCGCCCTTTGATGGCCGCAACCGGGATGGACCGCACGACGCGGTTATCCCGGTTCTGCGCGATGGCCTGCTGGAAAAGCGCGTTTGCAGTTTGATCGGCAATCGCCATACCACCATGGGCTGTGGGAAGGAAGACGTCCGCCATGCCTTCGAAAAGCGGATTGGCCGTCAGCACACGGCCCGATCCACTCATGATTGCGGCCGGCAGTCCGATTTCCCGGAGAATGGATACGGCGGTCCTGGCCCGTTCCAGACCCAGGCGCCCGGCGACGAGGCCGGCCCGTGCGACGTGCGGACGCAGTCCGTTCAACAGATCGATTGCGGCCTGGTCATAACTCCCGTCTTTCAGCCAGCGCTGGAAGACAAAAAGGACAAGCTCGCCGCCAGGCATGGGGATGGCTGTGCATAGATGCGGCCCGATGCCAAATGCGGTGGCACTTTTGCGAACGGGATCGCGCTCGATCTCCTCGCAGGTGATGAAATTATCGACCCGCACAAAGCTTGCTGGCTGCGCGGCGCACATGCGCTTCACGCTCTCGGAAAACCGCCAAGTATCCCGCTTCATGAATTCGTCGAGCAAGGGCTGGAGATGCGTTTCGGTGATGGCGCGGACCGGCGAATGATCGCTGACTACAAAGATCGCGCCGTTTGCCGAGCGGGAGATCGCGTCTGCCGCCGCCAATACCTCCGGCCACAGCTCGGTCGCGAACGCCGCTTCGTAGATTCGATCGACAATGGCGAAGGCCTGCTGGCCCTGCGGCATTTCCAGCATCGGCATCTTCCTGGGCGAAGCAACGGCATCCATCTGCACGGTTCCACGCATCATTCCGCTGCGGAAACTATCGACGCCCGCCGCTTACGGATCGCTTACGGCATCGCGGCGCCGATGCTGCAGCAGGACAGGCCGGCAGCGCGTCAGGCCGGCAAATCGCGGTCGACGGTCGCAATTTGGCGCCTTTCCGCGTTGTTTTTGATAGCATTACCCGATTGTGAATTCGGGCCGGGTTGAAGCCTCACCCCAAAAAGGCCATGCTTAACGTGGAAAAGATCGAGTCAACGGCGATCCCGCTGACGCGGGTATGGCTTCGACTGAAAGGGATATGATGCGGCAAGGATGTGCGCGCTGGCTGACAGGGCTGGCAATTGTGACGGGCATGGCGGTCTCCGGTCTGCCCGCCTATGCCAAAGAGACCACCGAGCCAGTCAATATCACGTCGTTCTCGGGGGCCTATCTTGCCGCGCGGGTCGCCGAAGGCGACAATGATCTCGACAGCGCCATCGCCTACTACAAGCAGGCGCTCGCCTTCGCTCCCGGTGACACCTCGTTGCAGCAAAGCCTGATGCTGTCGCTGATCGCGCAGGGGCGCTTCGAAGAATCCCTGGTCTATGCCGACAAGCTCAAGACGGTTCCCGACGTCGAGCGGTTCTCGCGCCTGGCGCTGGCCGTCGGCTCCTTTCACAAGAAGGACTTTTCCAAGGCCGAATACTGGCTCAAGCTTTCGCTCGAATCCGATCTCGACCGGCTGATCTCCGGCGTCATGACCGGCTGGGCCAAGCAGGGCGCCGGCGACCCCGGCGAGGCCATGGCCTCGATCGAAAAGCTGCAGGGCCCGGACTGGTTCGGCCTGTTCAAATCCTTCCATCGCGGGCTTATCGCCGATGCCTCGGGCCTGCCCGAAAAGGCGGATGCGATCTACGCCGCCACCTTGCAGGACACCGCGACCGGCGCCGCCGCGCCCGAAACCTGGATGCGCAACGCGCAGGCCTATGCCTCCTTCCTTGCCCGCAAGGGTGACAAGGACAAGGCGCTGTCCGTGCTCGATCAGGCCGAGGCATTTGCACCCGGCAAGGTCGAGATATCGGCGCTTCGCGACAGGATCACCAAGGGCGAGAAGATCGAACCCTTCGTTGCCGGCCCGTCCGACGGCGCCTCGGAAATTCTGCTCGATCTCGCCACCGCGCTCAATCGCGGCGGCGGTGAGCCGTTCGTCCGCCTCTATCTGCAATACGCCCTGGCACTGAGGCCCGACAGCGACGCGGCCCTCGTCCAACTCGCCGCCGTCTCCGAGCAGTTGAAGGACGGCGAGGGCGCCATCGCCTTCTATCGCCGCATCCCGGCCGGTTCGCCGCTGAAGACGCTGTCGGAGCTGCAGCTCGGCCTCAACCTTGCAGATCTCGACCGCTATGACGAGGCCATCGCCCATCTGAAGGCCCTCGTCGAAGCGCGTCCCGACGACATGCGCGCTTATCAGGCGCTCGGTGGCGTCTATGCCTCGAAGGAGGATTTCCGCTCCGCGGCCGGTCTCTACGACAAGGCGGTGGCGATGCTGAAGGCCCCGACCCGCGCCGATTGGAACATTTTCTACCAGCGCGGCATCGCCTATGAGCGACTGAAGGAGTGGCCGAAGGCCGAGCCGAATTTCCGCAAGGCGCTGGAATTGTTCCCCGACCAGCCGCAGGTTCTGAACTATCTTGGCTATTCCTGGGTGGACATGAACACCAACCTCGAGGAAGGCCTTCAGATGATCCAGAAGGCCGTCGAGCTCAGGCCGAGCGACGGCTACATCGTCGATTCGCTGGGCTGGGCCTATTTCCGCCTTGGCCGATTCGACGATGCCGTGCGCGAATTGGAACGTGCCGTTTCGTTGAAGCCGGAAGATCCGGTGCTCAACGATCACCTTGGCGATGCCTATTGGCGCGTCGGCCGCAAATTGGAAGCCACCTTCCAGTGGAACCAGGCTCGCGACCTCAAGCCGGATCCCGGCGTGCTCGCCGCCTTGCAGCAGAAACTGCTGAAGGGCCTGCCGCCGATCGAATCCAACACGGCGCAGGAAACCCCGAAGGTCAAACCCGAACCGACGACTGCGCCAAAGGGCTGAATACTTCTGAATTCGATTATGCGGGGCTCGTCGCCGCTGTCGCTAAGGGTCTGGACTATAAGCCATGCTAATCGTGCGCGGTGCCGAGCACCGCTCGGAGCCCTGAGTCGTTCTGTTCCTCGATCCATCGGGTCGTACGGTCGTAGGCATCCGAAAACAACTCGGAATGCCGACTCCAATCCATGAAGCTGATCGTGTTGGAAACCTCCGGACAGACCAGGATATCCTCTTCGCCGACGGCAATGTCCTGCGGCCGGTGTGCCAGCATGCTCGAGGCAATGACCTGAAGCATGCTGGGAACCCGAGGCAAGCGGGCACGACCGAAAGGGTTCAGCAAGGCGAATGCCAGTTCGGAAGCTCCGGGGATACGGTCATAGTCTATGTCGTATTTCTGGGGTGCACTCGACCCGAAGGTAACGATGACATTGGGTCCGGTCTTGAGCTGCTTCATCTGCTCCAGCGGCAAATTGTTCATGATAGCGCCGTCCACCAGCATATCGCCGTCATCCGTAAAGAACGGCGGCAGGACGCCCGGGATGGAGCCGGACGCCCGAACGGCGTGCCAGAGCTTTCCACGACGGTGGACATGGGGCTGACGGCTGCTCAGATTGGTCGAAAGCGCAAAGAACGGAAGCCAAAGATCCTCGATCAGAACGTCGCCGTATTCCAGCCGAAGGGCCCGATCAAACGCTTTGTGATCCAGAAGCGCGAAATGCGGCAAGGTGGGACGGCGAAACGCCCGGCTCTTGATAAATATGTTGTGGGTGCCTCGGTCGATCTGGTCGGCATCCAAGCCTCTTGCGAAGCCGGCCATCATCGCCGCGCCGGAACTTGTCCCGCCGAGATAGTCGAAGCAAGCGCCCGCCTCAACGAAAGCCTTGTAGACGCCTAAATGAGCGCTGCCGAGGGACCCACCCCCTGCCGCCACGAAGCCCAGTGCCTTGCCCGAAATAAATCGGACCAGGCGCTGGAAATCGGACCCGTCGCCCAGCGCAACATGATGATGCTGGTCAACATAGGGTCGCTCATCGAGCCATGCAGTGGTACCGGAGACCGCAGCCGAGCGAGTGTCGTGAATTAGGACAAGCCGACTGGTCGATGGCGGATGGACCGATAGCGTCAGTTCCTCAGACGGGTTCAGGCGAGGCGAGCAGGACGCGTTGGCCAGCAACAGGACGGTATCGGCCTGGCGAATGCAGACTTGGGTCCATTCATTAGGTTCCTCATCGGCAACATAGACGATGAATTGGGCTTCCGCCTCCAGTTCGTTCAACCAGTTAAGGATCGGCTGGTCGTCGATCGGAAGACTTGGGAACTTCGCTTGGATGTCAAGCCGGGAAACGAACCGAGCGCGCGTGGCCGCGCCGAACGCTTGCCGCAGGTGCTGGATGAACACTGGTGAGATGCGACTTCCGCCGGCTGCAATGATCGCAAGCGTTCGGATCTTGGCAGGTTCCTTGAGACGCGACGAACTCGGAGATTGGATGGCAAACCGGCGCGCCAGAAATACCGTGACCGCCTCCCTCAGGCTCGGCAATGTCTCGGCCGCCTTCTCGAAATGATTGCGACCGATTTCAAGGACGATCGAATCGCGCGCTGCAAGGACAGTGGCCATGCGGGGTAGTCCCGCGAAGAAACCGATTTCACCGATGAGTTCACCCTGCGCGATCTCGGCGACCGATCCAGTCGAATCTCCTTTGTGTACCGTAAAGCGTCCAGATAGCACGATGAAAAACCTGTCCGACGCATCGCCTTCGCGAACCAGAACCTCACCGCGTCTCAGGACCCGACGGTCGGATTCGGCAGCTAAAGCCTCGAGCGCCAGCAACGACGCCCGATCGAACATCAATGTTGCCGACAATAAACTCGCTGCAAGAGAATCGACGGAGGACATCTGAGCCATCCCTTGGGAATCCATGACTTTGTCTCCTCAGGGTGCTGGACGCCCCGCCGGATGATACCACACATGAGAGCCGCCGACGGCTGAGCGCGGGACTGATCGCTGGGCGCTCTCATCTCTGGCTCCCAGGAAGGGCCACGATCAGGCCGCCACGTCCCTGCCGTTTCGCTGTATGTCACGCGTTAACTCACCCGATTGCCCTGGCTGCGGCCGGCCCCTTGCCTTGACGCTTGCCGGTGGGCCCTCTAGGGAGGGCCGCATCCCCGTCTTTCCCGTCGAGGCCGCCGTGACAGTTGATATCCCAGCCCATATGCATCCCAGCCGCTCGTTCCAGGGGCTGATCCTGACTTTGCATAACTACTGGGCGGACTATGGCTGCGTCGTTCTCCAGCCCTATGACATGGAAGTCGGTGCCGGCACGTTCCACCCGGCGACGACCTTGCGCGCGCTCGGGCCAAAGCGCTGGAACGCGGCCTATGTGCAGCCTTCGCGCCGGCCCAAGGACGGGCGCTACGGCGAGAACCCGAACCGGCTGCAGCACTATTACCAGTACCAGGTGATCCTGAAGCCGAACCCGCCCAACCTGCAGGAACTGTATCTCGGCTCGCTGGCGGCCATCGGTGTCGATCCGCTTCTGCATGACATCCGCTTCGTCGAGGACGACTGGGAAAGCCCGACGCTCGGCGCCTGGGGGCTGGGCTGGGAGTGCTGGTGCGACGGCATGGAAGTGTCGCAGTTCACCTATTTCCAGCAGGTCTGCGGCATCGAATGCGCGCCGGTGGCGGGCGAGCTCACCTACGGGCTGGAGCGGCTGGCCATGTATGTGCAGGGCGTCGACAATGTCTACGACCTCAACTTCAACGGCCGCGACGGCGCCGACAAGGTGACCTATGGCGAGGTCTTCCTGCAGGCCGAGCAGGAATATTCGCGGCACAATTTCGAATTCGCCAACACCGCGATGCTGCTTCGGCATTTCGAAGACGCCGAAGCCGAGTGCAAGGCGCTGCTCGATGCCGGCGCGCCCCTCTCTCCCCTCGAGGGGGAGATGCCCGCGGAGCGGGCAGAGGGGGTCGCCTCAGAAGGCACCGCAAGCAAGGTCCCAGCGACTCCTCCCGCGTCTGGCCACCCCCTCAAGGGGGAGGGGAACCACCGTCTGGTATTTCCCGCCTACGACCAGTGCATCAAGGCCAGCCACGTCTTCAACCTGCTCGACGCGCGCGGCGTGATTTCCGTCACCGAGCGGCAGAGCTACATCTTGCGGGTGCGCAATCTGGCGAAAGCCTGCGGCGAGGCGTTTTTGCTGACGCAGGCAGGTGGACTGGCGGCTTAGCGGCGACTTACAAGTCGAACGTGCCGCCGGGTCCGATGCTCTAGCTCCAGAGGCTGTTTGCGATTTCGACTGAAGCGCTGATTGGCAATACGCCTTGACCGCTGGAACCAGCCATTGTCCGCAGCGCTTGTCTAACGCCAGGCATCGTGAACGTGCCATGAGCCTGCGCCGCAAAACAGGCACTGAGCGCGAGGATCTGCAGGAATGTCGATGCCGTCTTCATAGTCGTTCAGCCAATAGTTCTCTGCCTGAGCGTTGGTCGCTTCAGCGCTGCGTTCGGTTCATGGAGATCTTTGACCCAAGGACGGACGACCCCGCTTCGACCCGACAGACAGCGGAACATTTTGGCAAACGGCCGTGGATGCGCCGATTGCATGGGGCCAGCCGAGTTGCTATGCCGCCTGGACCATTTCGCCGCGTGAGCACAATTTATGCCCGACCTGCTTTTAGAACTCCGTTCGGAAGAGATCCCCGCGCGCATGCAGCGCAAGGCGGCGGGCGACCTGAAGAAGATGATGACGGACGGTTTGGTCGAGGCCGGGCTGACCTATGAGGCGGCGCGCGAATATTGGACGCCGCGCCGGCTGGCGCTCGACATTCGCGGCGTGACCGCGCGCTCGAAGGACATAAGCGAGGAGATCAAGGGACCCTCGACCAAGGCGCCCGAACAGGCGGTCCAGGGTTTTCTGCGCAAGGCCGGTCTTTCCTCGATCGCCGAGGCGCATGTCCACGACGATCCGAAGAAGGGCGACTTCTATGTCGCCCATATCTCGAAGCCGGGCCGGGCGGCCGAGACGATAATCGGCGAACTGGTGCCGGGCATCATCCGCGACTTTCCATGGCCGAAATCCATGCGCTGGGGGCCGACCTCGGCGAAACCGGGATCGTTGCGCTGGGTGCGGCCGCTGCAGTCCATCCTCTGCACCTTCGGCCCGGAGACCGAGGAGCCGGTGGTCGTCGAGTTCGAGATCGACGGCATCCGCTCGGGCAACATCACCTACGGCCATCGTTTTCATGCGCCGGGCGCCATCGGCGTGCGCCGTTTTGACGACTATGCCGCCAAGCTGGAGGCGGCGAAGGTTGTGCTCGACGCCGACCGGCGCAAGCAGATCATCCTTGCCGACGCCAGGAATCTCGCTTTCGCCAACGGGCTCAACCTTGTCGAGGACGAGGGGCTGCTTGAGGAAGTGTCAGGCCTGGTCGAATGGCCGGTCGTGCTGATGGGCGAATTCGAGCAGGACTTTCTCGCCATTCCGGCCGAGGTGATCCGGCTGACGATCCGCGCCAACCAGAAGTGTTTTGTGACGCGGCCGCAGGGCGCCGGCGAGGAGCTTTCCAACCGCTTCATCCTGACCGCCAACATCGAGGCCAGCGACGGCGGCAAGGAGATCGCCCACGGCAACGGCAAGGTGGTGCGCGCCCGCCTTTCCGACGCGCTCTATTTCTGGAAGACCGACCAGGGCGATTTGCCCGACCTCGACCAGTTGCAGGCATCGGCGGAAAAGTTCGGGCTCGATCTCAAGAAGCCGCTCGACCAGCGCATGGCCCGCCTCGACCATCTCGGCGTCACCTTCCACGCCAAGCTCGGCACGCAGGGTGAGCGGGTGGAGCGGATCAAGAGGCTGGCTGGCGAGATCGCTGACACGTTGTCGAAGCAGCCGAATTTCTTCGATGGCAAGCTTCTGTCCGCCGACGATCTGGACGTCGAGCAGAAATATCTCCGCGAGCGCGCCGAGCGTGCTGCCGTCCTGGCCAAGGCCGACCTCACCACCGAGGTAGTCGGCGAGTTCCCGGAATTGCAGGGCGCCATGGGCAGCAAATATGCGCTGCTGCAGGGAGAGCATCCCTCGGTCGCCGCCGCCGTCGAGGAGCACTATAAGCCGCAGGGCCCGTCCGACCGCGTGCCGACCGATCCCGTATCGGTGGCCGTAGCGCTCGCCGACAAGCTCGACATGCTGGTCGGGTTCTGGGCGATTGACGAAAAACCGACCGGGTCAAAAGACCCCTATGCGCTTAGGAGGGCGGCGCTGGGAGTAATCAGGATTTTGGTCGAGAATCGTGTCCGGCTTGCGCTGACATCTCTCTTCGACCGCGCTTACCAGATGGCGAACTATCTTGCGTCCGGACGGCCCTTTAGCGCCGACCTCCTGTTCTTCTTCCACGACCGCCTAAAGGTCTATCTCCGCGACCAGGGCGCGCGGCATGATCTGATCGATGCGGTGTTGGCAGCGGGCTCGCGCCCGATCTCCCCCCTTGAGGGGGAGATGTCGCCGAAGGCGACAGAGGGGGGCGCTGTCCCGCCGACATCTCAGCGCGAGGCACCCCCCTCTGCCCTGCCGGGCATCTCCCCCTCAAGGGGGGAGATCGGCCAATCGTCCAACGACGATCTCCTGCAAATCGTCCGCCGTGTCAAAGCCCTTGGCACCTTCCTCGACACCGAGGACGGCAAGAACCTGCTTGCCGGCACCAAGCGCGCGGCCAACATTCTGGCCGCCGAAGAGAAGAAGAAAACGACGATCGCCGAACATGTTGAGCCGGCTCTATTCCGGGAAGATGCCGAGAAATCGCTGTTTGCCGCGGTGAACCAGGCCGAGAAGGAAGCCGGCCAAGCGATTCACAACGAAGACTTTTCCGCCGCCATGCTGGCGCTTAGCGCGTTGCGTGAACCGGTTGATTCATTCTTCGAACGTGTTCTTGTGAATGATGAGGACCAGGCCGTGCGCGCCAACCGCCTGGCGTTGCTGGCGCGCATCCGGGCAGCGACCGACCAGGTCGCGGATTTCTCGAAAATCGCCGGCTGAGGCTTGGCAATTTAGGCGAGCGTCGTCCTGGCTGCGAACTTCTATCTGGCCTGGTCGATCTCGGGGATGGGCGTTGGTTGCGGTGTTGCGGGCTCGGGCGGGCTGTTCGTTGCGGTAATTTTTTTGTCGGATTTCGTGGCCGCCGCAGGCGCTGCGGCAGCAGTTGCCGCAGCAGGTGCGGGGCTGGGCGCCGGCTTTGTGAAGGCGTCACCGACGATGCCGCCGCGAATGATCATCGGGCTTTGCGTGAAATCATGCTTGGGCTCGGGCTGGCTCGGGATCGCAGAAACTTTTTCATAGGTGACATCGGGCACTGGTTCGCCGAGCGCCACGATCGATGGCGTCGAGGAGTTGCCAGCCACCTTCGCCGGCTCAGGCGCGCCGAGCCTGATGACGGACGGGGTCGAGGATGGTGCACCGGGAACAACGAAGGACGAAGCCTGTGCTGTGCCCGCCGCCAGAGTGAGGCCAAGCGCCCCCAAAATACGCACCCAGACCATGATAGTTCCCCTTGCCCAACAGGCCGGCACCATAGCGTCCGGGAATTGATGCGGGCTTGCCAGGAAAGCTGGCATTTTAGCGATTGGCAATTCGCTTCCGCCCGGACTTGCCCCGTGAACGTCACCGTATTACGCACCGACATCCGTAAGGTCCCGCTTCTGTAAGGTGATGAGAGTGGCTGAGATACTTGCCGCCGGCGAGGCGATGGAGCGGGCGCTGGCGCTGCTCGAAGGCGGCGATGTCGTCGCCATTCCGACCGAAACCGTCTACGGGCTGGCCGCCGATGCCACCAATGGCGTTGGCGTGGCGCGCATCTTCGAGATCAAGGGCCGGCCGCGCTTCAATCCGCTGATCGCCCATGTCGCCGATCTGGCGATGGCTGAGCGCATCGCGCTGTTCGATCCCGTGTCGAAAAGCCTGGCGCAGACATTCTGGCCGGGACCGCTGACGCTGGTGCTGCCGCAGCGGCCCGGCAACGGCATTCATCCGCTGGTCACCGCCGGGCTCGATACGGTCGCGCTGCGCATGCCGAAAGGCTTTGGTGGCCAACTGATCGCCAGGCTCGGACGCCCGCTTGCAGCGCCCAGCGCCAATTCCTCAGGCAGGATCAGCGCAACAACGGCCGAGGCCGTGGCCGCCGATCTCGGTCCAAAAATCAAGCTGGTGGTCGATGGCGGCGCGACGTCGGTCGGGGTCGAATCGACAATCGTGAAGATAGAGGGCGGAAAGCTGCGGCTGCTGCGGCCGGGCGGCATTGCCGCCGAAGAGATCGAAGCGGCCGCTGGCATGAAGCTGCGGCGCGGCGCGGCGGGCATCGAGGCGCCGGGCATGCTCGCCTCGCATTACGCGCCGGGTGCTGCGGTGCGGGTCAACGCCGCAAAAGTCGCAAAGGGCGAAGCCTTGCTGGCGTTCGGCCCCCGCCGTGCCGAAGGCTGGCAAGGCGCCGCCGCCTTGCGCAACCTGTCCGCAACCGGCGACCTGCGCGAGGCCGCGGCCAACCTCTTTGCCCATATGCAGGATCTCGATCGCAGCGGCGCCAAGACAATCGCCGTCGAGCCGATCCCCTCCGACGGGCTGGGCGAGGCGATCAACGACCGGCTTTCGCGCGCCGCCGCCCCTCGTGACAAGATCGATGGAGCACCATAGTTTCCCATCCATGAACGACATCTCAAGGGATATCGACCCCGCCATCATCGACCGCTTTGCGGCAATCGTCGGCGACACATATGCGCTTCGCGACCAGCAGGATATCGCGCCTTACCTCACGGAGAGGCGCGGCCTGTGGCATGGCCGGACGGCGCTGGTGCTGAGGCCCGGCAGCGTCGACGAGGTCAGCCGCATCATGCAGCTGGCAACCGAGACGGGAACGCCGGTCGTGCCGCAAAGCGGCAACACCGGGCTGGTCGGCGCGCAGGTGCCGGACACGTCCGGCCGCCAGATCGTGCTGTCGCTGTCGCGGCTGAACCGCATCCGCGAGATCGACGTCCTGTCCAACACGGTCACCGTCGAGGCCGGAGTCATCCTGCAGACGCTGCAGGAAGCGGCCGATGCCGCCGACCGGCTGTTTCCGCTGTCGCTTGCCGCGCAAGGCTCCTGCCAGATCGGCGGCAATCTCTCTTCCAATGCCGGCGGCACCGGCGTTCTCGCCTATGGCAATGCGCGCGAGCTGTGCCTCGGCGTCGAGGTGGTGCTGCCGACCGGCGAGGTGTTCGACGATCTGCGCAAGCTGAAGAAGGACAACACCGGTTACGATCTAAAAAACCTGTTCATCGGTGCGGAAGGCACGCTCGGCGTCATCACCGCCGCCGTGCTCAAGCTTTTCCCAAAGCCCAAGGGGCGCGAGGTGGCTTTTGCCGGCCTGTCGTCACCTGAGGCGGCACTGTCCCTGTTCAGCCTGGCGATGGATCGCGCCGGTGCCGCACTCACTGCTTTCGAGCTGATCGGCCAGAGGCCCTACGATTTTACGCTGCTGCACGCGCCAGGCGTCGTGCGGCCGCTGTCCGGGGATTGGCCGTGGTATGTGCTGATGCAGATCTCTTCGGGCCGCTCGGCTGAGGATGCGAGGGCCCTGATCGAGGAGGTGCTCTCAGCCGGCCTCGAGCAGGAGATCGTCGGCGATGCCGTGATTGCGGCGAGCATCGCGCAGGGCGATGCCTTCTGGAATTTCCGCGAGCTGCTGCCCGAGGCGCAGAAGCCCGAAGGGGCCTCGATCAAGCACGACATCTCCGTGCCGGTGGCGGCCATCCCGCAATTCATAAAAAAGGCAGCCGGCGCCGTTCAATCGGTCAGCCCCGGTGCGCGCGAGGTGTGTTTCGGCCACATGGGCGACGGCAATCTCCACTACAACATCTCCCGGCCGATCGGCGGCGATGACGAAGCGTTTCTCCGGCTCTATCATGCCATGAACAAGGCCGTGCACGCTGTCGTGCGCAGCCTTCACGGCTCGATCTCGGCCGAGCACGGCATCGGCCAGCTGAAGCGGGATGAATTGATCGCGACGGCGCCGCCGATGGCGATCGAACTGATGCGCAGGGTGAAGACGGCCTTCGACCCGGCCGGCATCATGAATCCCGGTAAGGTTATCTGATCCTTTCGCCGTCTTGTGAATGGTTGCATTCCGATAACCATCGCCTCGAGATCAGCAAAATTTAACCGACTTTCTTAAGCGCTGCGATAAGAAGCCCGCGCTAATGTTTCCCCACAACGAGGCTGGAAAAACCGGCCCGGAGAACCGGAAGACCGGCTCTCAGGAGAGACAGGAAAGGCACGATATGAACACTGGACTGAAGCCAGTCTGGGCTGGGCGCAATATGCGCCTCGACCCACTCCGCCTGCCGCAGGTGGTGAGCTACGCGACGCGCGACGACTATGGCGACGTTACCTTCACCATCGACCATCGTGGCGCCGTCATTCGCCGCGTGCTGGAGATGAGCGGCCTGCCGGCGTTCATCGCTCTGCCCGCCAATGCGTTTCGTGGCGTGGCAGCCCGCGCAATGGAGGACCCGGACGGCAATGTCACGGTGACGCTGGAGCTTCTGCACAATGATCCGATGCTTTCGGTGCCGCTGCTGGTGGCCGACGATCTCGAGGATGTCGCCGCCGACTGGCGCGCCTGGGCCGATGCCTACCGTCTGCCGATGCTTCTGATCGAATCCGACGGCATCGCCCGCACCCTGGAGGAATCGCTTGGCGTCGCCATCAAGACATTACCCGCGCAGGACCGTCGCAGGGGTCGGCTTTCGACCATGCGTCGTCCGCGCTTCCTCGCCCGCCGCAGGGCCGGCGCCCTCGGCCTCAGGCTGGTGATCGGCGGCCAGGAAATTATTTCGCGCGACGAATAGAGCGAGCGCTTTCCCTTCTCCCACAAGGGGGCCACAGGGGAGAAGGTGGCCGCCCACGGGTCTTGCCTCCGGCAAGCCCGAGGACAGGCTCCGCGGCCGGATGAGGGGTGTTCCAGGAAACGCGAACGACTCATTTGTTCCAACAACCGTCTCGGCGCTACGCGCCGATCCACCGCCCGGGGCGAGTCACGGGCCTCGCCCGCCCTTCGGCCCCACAAGGGGAGAAGGAAAAAAGCCGCTACACCAGCGGCTTCAGCGCCACCCACAACGCACCGCCGATCAGGCCGAGGAAGACCAGCCAGCCGACCTGGTTGTTCGACCTGAACAGAAGCATGCACTGGTCGGGATCGTCGATGTCGAGCACGGTGATCTGCCGCGCCATATGGGCGCCGGCCGCGACCAGCCCGGCCAGCGCCGGCACCGGCGCCTGCGCCGCCGCAAAGGCGACGGCGAAGCAGACCAGCGCTCCGCCATAAAACCCGACGAGCCAGGTCTTGGTGTTGTCGCCGAACAGGCGTGCGGTCGAGCGCACGCCGACGATGGCGTCGTCTTCCTTGTCCTGATGCGCATAGATCGTGTCGTAGCCGATCACCCACAGGATCGAGCCGATATAGAGCATGACGGCCGGGCCATCGAGATCGCCGAACTCGACCGCCCATCCCATCAGAGCACCCCAGGAAAAGGCAAGGCCGAGAACCAGTTGCGGCCAATTGGTAAATCGCTTCATGAACGGGTAGATGGCGACGACGGCGAGCGAGCAGATGCCGAGCAGGACGGCAAAGCTGTTGAACTGCAGAAGCACGGCGAGTCCAATCAGTGCCTGGATCAAGAGAAACGCCCAGGCCTGCCGGCGCGTGACCTTTCCCGCCGGCAGCGGCCGCGAGCGCGTGCGTTCCACCTGGTTGTCGATGTCCTGGTCGACCAGGTCGTTGTAGGTGCAGCCGGCGCCGCGCATGGCGACGGCCCCGATCAGGAACAGCACGAGATACCATGGCGCCGGCAGCAGCGAGAGCAGGGGATCAGTAGGGCGTGGATAGGCACTCGCGGCAAGGGCTGCCGACCACCAGCATGGCCACAGCAGCAACTGCCAGCCGATCGGCCGGTCCCACCGGGCAAGCTGCGCATAGGGCCATGTCAGGCGTGGCAGGATGCGGTAGACCCAGTGGCCGCTCGGCGCATCGGCGACGCGGCCCTGGGCTGCTTTCGACTGGATGGGTTCCATTGTGCTGAAGTGGCAGCAGCGGCGAACGCCGTCAAGCGTCAAGCGGGCCGAACCATTCCACGTTCCCGTGTGGAATTGCGCTCAAAGTCTTCCAAATGTCTTGACCCATCGTACGGGGCGCAATAGCGCAGTTCTGATCGTGGAATGGCAAGGGACCTGGGCATGCGCGTATTGTTGATCGGCTCCGGCGGCCGCGAACATGCTTTGGCCTGGAAGATCGCGGCCTCGCCGCTGCTGACCAAGCTCTACGCGGCGCCCGGCAACCCCGGCATCGGCCGCGAAGCCGAACTGGTGACGCTCGACATTGCCGATCATGCGGCGGTGGCCCGGTTCTGCACGGAGAAAAAGATCGACCTCGTCGTGGTCGGGCCGGAAGGGCCGCTGGTCGCCGGCATTGCCGACGACCTCCGCGCTGAAAACATTCGCGTCTTCGGCCCGTCCAGGGCGGCGGCGCGGCTGGAAGGTTCTAAGGGTTTCACCAAGGATCTCTGTGCGAAATACGACATCCCGACCGCCGCATATGGCCGCTTCGGCGATCTGGCGTCGGCCAGGGCCCATGTCGAAAAGACGGGCGCGCCGATCGTCATCAAGGCCGACGGCCTCGCCGCCGGCAAGGGCGTTACCGTCGCCATGAATTTGGCCGAGGCGCTGGCAGCGCTCGATGCCTGTTTCGACGGGTCCTTCGGACAGGCCGGCGCGGAGGTGGTCGTCGAGGAGTTTCTCACCGGCGAGGAGGCGAGCTTCTTTTGCCTGTGCGACGGCGTCACCGCGCTGCCATTCGGCACCGCGCAGGACCACAAGCGCCTCGGTGACGGCGACGTCGGTCCGAACACCGGCGGCATGGGGGCCTATTCGCCGGCCCCGGTGATGACCCCGGAGATGATCGACCGCACCATGCGCGAGATCATCGAGCCGACCATGCGCGGCATGGCCGAGCTTGGCGCGCCGTTTTCCGGCGTGCTGTTTGCCGGGCTGATGATATCAGGCGATGGGCCGAAGCTGATCGAATACAACACCCGTTTCGGCGATCCGGAATGCCAGGTGCTGATGATGCGGCTGAAGGACGATCTCCTGGTCCTGCTCAACGCTGCCGCCGACGGCCAGCTTGCACATACCTCAGTGCGCTGGCGCAACGAGGCGGCGCTCACCGTGGTGATGGCGGCAAGGGGTTACCCCGGCACGCCGGAAAAGGGCTCGGTCATCCGCGGCGTCGAACAGGCCGCAGGCGAAGGCGTCGAGATCTTTCATGCCGGCACCGCCATCGACAGCGGCGCGCTGGTCGCCAATGGCGGCCGTGTGCTCGGTGTCACGGCGACCGGCGGCACGGTCGGCGAGGCGCAGCGACGAGTCTACGCGGCGCTCGATCGGATCGATTGGCCGCAAGGTTTTTGCCGCCGCGACATCGGCTGGCAGGCCGTGGCCCGCGAGCAGGCGCGCTGACGTACAAGATTTAGCGGGGGCAAGATTAGCGGGGGCAAGATCAGCGGGGCAAGATTAACGGGGGCGACGATCCAACTCGGTCGACGCAGTGCTGACCGGATCGGTGGGCGCGGCTTCAACGGCCGATGCGGAGGGCTTTTCCTTTCGCAGCCACCCCAGATAGTCGGCGATCCGGCGCGGAAGACGCAGCGCTGTCCCTACGGCAGGCATTTGCAAGCTGCCGCGGAACTTGGCCCAGCCCGCGCTGAACATGGCGACCATTTCGGTGAAGCTCGGCGGCGGCGCCACGGTCGCATAGGTAAGGGTGACATTGCCGGCAAGGCCGGCCGCCCGCGAGAGAGGCAGCGGTATCGAGGCGAGGTAATCCGGCTGCGCGTCGATCAGGCCGCCGAACGGCCATTGCGCGCGCAGGGCGGCGGCATCCATCGGTGCGACATTGACATCGATGTCGTTCGGCGTGCCAGCCACCCGATAGGGGCAGCGGAACCGGCCGCAATTGGCTTTTGCCGAAAACTGCCAGAGTGCGTAGCCTTGCCAGTTGCCCATCGGAAAATGCACGCCGATGTCGGGCTTGTAGCGCGCATACCAGAGCGGCAGCCGCGACAGCAGCCGGTATTTGTACCTGTTGTCGGCGATGTGCTTGGCGGTCTTGCCGTTGGTGTAGAGCACCGGAAAACGGCCAATCCGCCGATGCACATGTCGCACGAACTCCTCTGCATCCTCGAGCGACATCCATTTCGTCGGGTCGTCATCCTCGATGTCGAGGGCGAGCAGGTCGTCCGGACCAGGTCTCGCGAAATTGATGAAATTGTTGGCCTGTCCAACGGGGTTGCCCGGGCGGGCGAGATGGTAAGCACCCCATTTCAGGCCGAGCGCCTTGGCCACCACCTTGCGCGTCTGGAACAGTTCCTGTGCCACCGCATGGCGCTTCCACAGCGCCTTGCAGAGCCGCGTCGCGGTCTCGTCGCCGAAACAGAAATACGCTGGTGGCATCCCGTCGGAGGCCTTGTTGATGAAGCCGACGATGCGCTTGTCGGTGGCAAGCTCGGCCCAATCGATGGGATTGTATTCGTAGGCGTCGATCACCAGCGCCCGGTTGGTCTTCTTCCAGGGCGCGGAGAAGTCCGAGGCTTGTGCCGGCGCCAACGCCATTGCCATCACGGTCGCGACGGCGAGGAGTCCTGGGCGGCGAAGAGGGTGCGCCGGCGGCTTCAAACAGCAGATCCTTGGTGGCCAAAGCCTGATCCTGAACCGCCATGGTTAAGGAAATACTTTCGGCGGCCCGCGGCGACCGCCGCAATCGTGCCGGGGATGGCTTTGCTGGTCATCAACGGAGGGCGAGCGGGTGGAACGGGTCCGGCGCCGGCGCTTGCGGCAGCGTCCCCTCAGCCTGGCGCTTGCGGTGATGGGCCAGCGAGCATTGCGGCGAACACAGGATGCCGCGATCCGACCAATAGGCGGCGCCGTCCTCGATCTTGCCCCGATGGTGCCAAAAACCTGCCGCTCGATAGGGCAGGCCGCACTCGATGCAGCGATAAGCGTCAGGTCTGGCGAGCACGGGCGGTCCGATCCGGTATTCTTGAGCTGTCGCCGGTCGAGTTGTCCGGCTTTTTGCCGATTTTAGCGTGAACAGCTCCAATTGCAAAATCTGCGTGACAAAAATTGACGTTTACGTAAAAAGAAGGCGGGAGGCGACCCAAAAGCGAATGGTTTTGTGTCGGCACGGATATTAAGTTTCCCTGCCGGACGGAGGAGGAGCGGCATGTACCGGGCACCAGTCGAGGAAATCGCCTTCACGCTAAAGCATGTGGCGGGCCTGAAGCCGGCGCTTGACGCCGGCACCTTTGGCGACCTTGGCGAAGATCTCGTCGACGCCATTCTGGTGGAAGCCGGCCGCTTTGCCAGCGAAGAGGTCGCGCCGCTCTACAAGATCGGCGATGAACAAGGCGCGGTGCTGAGCGGCGCTGCCGTCACCATGCCGCCCGGCTGGAAGGAACTTTATGACCGCTGGATCGACGGCGGCTGGAACGCGCTGTCCGCGCCGGAGGAATTCGGCGGCCAGGCGCTGCCTACCATGCTGGGCGTCGCCGCGCTCGAAATGTGGAACTCCGCCGCCATGGCCTTCGGTATTGGCCCGACGCTGACCATGGGCGCGGTCGAAGCGCTCGACAAGCATGCTTCACCGGCGCTGAAGGCCAAATACCTGGAAAAGCTCGTCTCGGGCGAATGGACGGGCACGATGAACCTGACCGAGCCGCAGGCGGGCTCGGATCTGAATGCCTTGCGCGCCCGCGCCGAGCCGGCCGGCGACGGCACCTACCGCATCTTCGGCCAGAAGATTTTCATCACCTATGGCGAGCACGATCTTACCGACAACATCATCCATCTCGTGCTGGCGCGGCTGCCGGACGCGCCGGCCGGCACGCGCGGCCTTTCGCTGTTCCTGGTGCCGAAATTCCTGATCGGCGACGATGGCGCGCTTGGCGCACGCAACGACGTCTTCTGCTCCGGGCTGGAGCACAAACTGGGCATCCACGCCTCGCCGACCTGCACCATGATCTATGGCGACGGTTTCGAAGGGACCGCCCCCGGCGCGATCGGCTGGCTGATCGGCGAGGAAAACAAGGGCCTCGCCTGCATGTTCACCATGATGAACAATGCGCGGCTCGCCGTCGGGATGCAGGGTGTTGCGGTCGCCGAAACGGCCACGCAGAAGGCGCTCGCCTACGCCAATGACCGCCGGCAAGGCAAAGCCGCGAGCTATGATGGCAGCGGCATGGCGCCGATCGTCCATCACCCCGACGTGCAGCGCAATCTTCTGACCATGAAGGCGCTGACCCAGATTGCGCGCGCCATCAGCTATTGCTGCGCGCACGCCATCGACCATGCGCGCGTATCCGTCGGCGATGAAGCCGTCCATTGGCAGGAGCGCGCCAATCTGCTGACGCCGCTGGCCAAGGCCTTTTCCACCGATGTCGGCGTCGAGGTCGCCTCGCTCGGGCTGCAGGTTCATGGCGGCATGGGATACATCGAGGAGACCGGTTCGGCAGCACTTTATCGCGACGCGCGCATCGCGCCGATCTACGAAGGCACCAATGGCATCCAGGCGATAGACCTGGTGGCGCGCAAGCTGCCGCTTGGCGGCGGCGAGCATGTGCATGGCTACATCGCCGAACTGAAAGCCGTCGCCAATCAAGCGCGGACCTCGAACCTTCAAGGTTTTGGCCGCACCGCCGATGGCCTCGACCAGGCGCTCGATGATCTCAGCCAGGCGACGCGCTTCCTGCAGGGGCTGCTCGCCGACGGCCGCTCGGACGCGGCGCTGGCCGGCGCGACGCCGTATCTGCGGCTGATCTCGCTGGCGGCGGGCGGCGCCTATCTGGCGCGCGGCGCGCTTGCCGATCAAAGCCGCATCGCCGTTTGCCGTTTTTACGCCGAAAACCTGCTTGGCGAGGCGGGCGCGCTGAAGGAGCGTGTCATCGGCGGCGCCGACAGCCTTGCCACTGCCGGCCAGACACTGATTTCTGCCTGACAGCCACCAGGTTGACGTTTCACAAAAGCCCGGCGTTTCACAAAGGATCACCCGTGACAGACCACATCCTCGTCGAGCGCCAGGGCGCCATCCAGATCATCCGCATCAACCGTCCGGACAAGAAGAACGCCTTGACGCGGGCCATGTATGCAACAATGTCCAAAGCCCTTGCCGAGGGCGACGCCGATCCGGCGATCCGCGTCCATGTCTTCCTCGGTGTTCCAGGCGCCTTCTCGTCCGGCAATGACCTTGCCGATTTCATGGTCGTCGCCACCGGCGGCGAGGGCGGCACCGAAGTCTGGGATTTCCTGATGGCGCTTGCCAGGACGGAAAAGCCGATGATCTCCGGCGTCGACGGCATCGCGGTCGGCATCGGCACCACGCTCAACCTGCACTGCGACCTGACCTTCGCCACGCCGCGCACACTATTCCGCACGCCCTTCGTCGATCTCGGACTGGTCCCCGAGGCCGGGTCGAGCCTGCTTGCGCCGCAGATTCTCGGCCGGCAAGGCGCCTTCGCGCTGCTTGGCCTCGGCGAAGGCTTTTCGGCCGAGCGGGCGAAAGCCGCCGGACTGATCTACGCAGTGGTCGAGGAGAACGAACTCGAAGCCGCCGTGCTTGCCGCTGCCGGGCAGGTTGCGGCCAAGCCGCCGCAGGCGCTGAAGATCGCGCGTGACTTGATGCGCGGCTCGCGTGAAGACCTCGTTGCCCGCATCGGCCAGGAAAGCGAGCATTTTCGCGAGCGGCTCAAATCCGACGAGGCCCGCGCTGCCTTGATGGCCTTCATGACCAGGAAGAAGGGATAGCTGGACTATTAGTTCCCACCACGTCTTCGTCATCCCAGGGTCTGCGCCGCGTCGCTTCGCTCCTAGCTTTGCCCTGGGATGACGAAGGGAGGGATGTTTCAGCCAATCCTAGAGGTTTGCGATTGCCACTGAAATTGGCTGAGAGGAATTGTCGACGGTCGCTGCCGATCGGCGCAACCTGTCAAAACCACTGTGCAGAGGACCTAGACGCGCCGACCAAGAGCCTGGAATGTGTCATGCAAATGCATCACATTGTCTGCTAGAGAAGGAGACTGCCATGCCGTCTAACGCACTGGTCCAGACCCGAATTGACGCTGAGGTGAAGGAACGCGCCACGGCGGTTCTGGAAAACATGGGGCTCACGGTTCCGGTGCCGTCCGTATCTTGTTGACGCGCACCGCCAATGAGGGCGGCTTGCCGCTCGAACTTGTCAGCAACAGTGACGCCCATGATGCCTGGTTCCGGGCAAAAGTTCAGCAGGCGCTCGAGGATACGCGGCCGGACGTTGAAGACGCCGACGCCGAAACCCATTTTGCTGGACGGCGGGCGGCAGCGCTTCGCAAGGCGGAGGCAGGAGAGTCTTGAGGCTGGTCTGGGCGCGGTTTACCAAGGTGGTTCGGCAAGGATTGCCCCGGCCCCCTTGGTGAAGCCGCTTGATGGACCACCCGCTCAGGGATAAAGCCTTGTCTTGTCCCAGCCGCCCTCAGCGTTGCGCGAGAAGACAATGCGATCGTGCAGCCGGAAAGGCCGGTCGTGCCAGAACTCGATGGTCTGCGGCACGATGCGGAAACCCGACCAGTGTTTCGGCCGTGGGATCTCGCCGATCGCATGGCGCGCCGTGTATTCGGCAACGGCTTTTTCCAGTGCGAAACGGCTCTCCATCGGCCGCGACTGTTTCGACGCCCATGCCCCGATGCGGCTGCCGCGCGGACGCGTCGCGTAATACGCGTCCGCTTCCACATCGGTAACGATCTCCACCGGCCCCCGCGCACGCACCTGCCGGCGCAGCGATTTCCAGTGAAAGCACATCGCCGCCTTCATGCTGCCAAGAATCTCGCGGCCCTTGGCGCTCTCGAAATTCGTGTAGAACACAAATCCGCTTTCATCGAACCCCTTGAGCAGCACCATCCGCACGTTCGGCATGCCCTCGGCGTCGACGGTCGCCAGCGCCACGCTGTTGGGATCGTTGATCTCGCTCTTCGTCGCGTCGTCAAGCCATGCGGCAAACAGGCGGAATGGCTCGGCAGCCTCGGCAAAGTCACCGCTTGTTAACTCAGTTTCGCTCATAGTTTTTCCAAATTCTATTGCCGGCCGGGGGAGATTGCCGATTGTCGCGCATCGCGCAACTTTTTGACAGCAGGCAATGGCGCCTTATTGCTTCGGCCAGGGCCCAGGCTGCGGTCAAGTCGGCCGCGATTGTGCTGGTCGCCTCGCCGCTTGCCGCCTGCGGTGCCGGCGGCTTCAGTTTGGAGCAGGCGGAGGTCGACCGTACGATCCTGACCAGCAGCACGCCTGCCTCTGCCTTGCCGATCGACCAGGATCGCGCCTCGGACCAGGCGACGATCCGCAACGCGGTGTCTTCAGCCGATATCCAGGAACTTGGCGGGCAGGCCGTTCCGTGGGCGAATTCCGATACCGGTTCGCGCGGCTCGATCACCGAACTGGCGGAGTCCAGGGACAACGGCCAGCTTTGCCGCCGCTTCACCGCCTCACGCGAAAGCTTCGACGGCGTCGCCCTGTTCAAGGGTGAGGTGTGCCTGGCCGGCGCCGGCGCCTGGCGGATGCAGGACTTCAAAGCGCTCTGATTTTCCGCCATCATATGACCGCGCTACTGGAATTTCTTCCTATGCGAGCGCATATAGATGGCAATCGTGGACTCACTCCTTCTCCGGGACAGGAAGCATGCGCGACCCCTATGAGGTGCTGGGCGTTGCCAAGAACGCATCGGCCAAGGACATAAAATCGGCGTACCGCAAACTCGCCAAGGAGTATCATCCGGACCAGAATCCGGATCCCAAGGCGAAGGAGCGGTTTGCCGCGGCCAACCAGGCTTACGAGATCGTTGGCGACGAGAAGAACCGTGCGGCTTTCGATCGCGGCGAGATCGATGCCGAGGGCAAGCCGCGCTTTCAAGGCTTCGAGGGCGCCGCCGGCGGCGCCGATCCGTTCGCCGGTTTTCGCCGGCAGCAAGGGCCGGGCGGCTCGCGTTTCGAGTTTCGCTCAGGCCGTCCGAGCGGCGATCCGTTCGACGGCAGCAGCGACATCTTCAGCCAGATTTTCGGCGAGACTTTCTCTCGCGGCGCCGGCATGGGCGCCGGCCGGCAGGCGCCGTCCGGCGCCGACCTGAACGTGACGCTCGACATCACCATCGAAGAAGCGGCGACTGCCGAGAAGGTAACGGCGATGTTTCCCGACGGGCGCAAGGTCGCCGTCAAGCTTCCAGCCTATGTCGAGGACGGCCAGACCATCCGGCTGAAAGGACAGGGCGAGCAAGGGCCGGGGCAACCGGGCGATGCGCTGGTCAAGATCCGCTTCCGGCGGCATCCGCGCTACCGTGTCGAAGGCCGCGACCTCCACGCCGACCTGCCGATTGCGCTGGCGGATGCCGTGCTCGGTGCCAAGGTGGCGGTCGAAACGCCGACCGGCAAGGTTGCAGTCAATGTTCCCGCCTGGTCGAGCTCGGACAAGGTCCTGCGGCTGAAGGGCAGGGGCCTGCCGGAAAAAGTCGGCGGTCACGGCGATCTCTACGCGCATGTGCGGCTGATGCTGCCTGAGGGTGGCGACAGCGATCTCGAAGCGTTGATGCGCAACCACAAACGCTAGCCTGGCGCGTCAACAACGCGCGCCGCAAACGCTCCTGTCTCTCACCTGTCCGTCTTGTTCGACTGCAGGGCTCAGCCGCATTCCGCGACATCGCTCGATGGCGAACGCCCGCCCGCAACGTGGCCGGCTTGCGCCAGGCGGGTCAATCGCTCGTCGCCGAGAGCGTTTTCTTTTGCTCGGGCGGAATAAACCCGCGGCCGCCCCGTTTTCCATGCCATGCCGGACCGAACTCAGCCGGGCGGGCTGAACGTCGACGGGCGGTCCAGGAGCACGTCCCGCCGCAATCTGGACCTCTTGGTCGACTAACGAAATTGCCGTCAAACGAATAGCAACGAAGGAGCGCGTCGGATTGCTGGGTCATGCGTTATCGAGTTTGGAAAATGCGTTCGGGGAAATCCGGGCGATGTATCGAAACGACAGGCTCAGCAGGGTTTTCGCGCTGATAGTGATATGCCTGAATATCCTCGTCATCATCGTTCCATTCGCGATCGAGGCGCTTCGATCTGTTGGAATTTCACACTACGATCTGCCAGCGCGTCTCAACATCAGCAGGGATGGATCGCTGCCCGAGATGTTCAACTACGGGCAGGCCGCGCTTTGCGCCCTGTTTCTGTTCGGCGTCTGGCTTCGAACCAGGGAGCATATGTTTCTTGCCTGGTCCCTGATTTTCAGTTTTGTGACGCTCGACGACGCCACCCGTTTCCATGAGCGCGGCGGCCTGCTGCTGGCAGCGACATTCGACCTCGTTTCGCTGCCGGGCATGCGGGCTCGCGACACCGGGGAAATCATCACCTGGTCGGCGGTCGCGCTCGGCCTGCTGGCGCCGCTGTTGTGGTCATTCTGGCAAAGCAGACCGAGGCAACAAGCCCTCGGATCGGTGTTTTTGCTGCTGTTCGCGTGTCTTGTGGGTTATGCCGTGGTGGTTGACATGCTGCACTTCCTGACGGGCTCGAAGCTCGTTGGCTACGCGGAAGACGGCGGCGAGATGCTGTCGATTGCCGTCGCCTGTTGCTGTGCGTTCATCCTCTACCGCGGGCTGGGGCGTGATGCGGATCTTCACGCAATGGATCCGAGCCTGCCATTCTCAAAGCGGACATAACCGAATTGCGGAAACGGCCGCGCGAACAGGAGGAATAAGTTTGGCTCCGGCCCGTTACCCCCGGGATCATTCCGGGAGGAGCCAATGCTGTCGCACCTGTTTCCGTCCGTTCCAACGCGCTGGTTCCGGCGTCGTTCAGAACACCAGGGTGTGAAGTCGAAGCCTGCCATGCCGGCGAAACGTTGCCGCTGGCGCGCCCTTCACCTCGCCCTGCCACTGATGGTCTTCCTGTGCGGCGCTTCGCCAGCGGCCAACGCGGTCGTGCCGGGCACCGACGCCAATGTCGTCACAGCAATCGACGTATCGGACTCGATCGGCCGATATGAGGAATGGCTCCAGCAGGCCGGGCTCGTGCGGGCGCTCGTCCACCCCGACTTCCTGCGCGCCGCCACCGCCGGCCCGCGGCGTCGGATCGGGCTCGCCGTCTTCACATGGTCAAGCGATGGCAAGTTCGACCTGTTGGTGCCCTGGACCGTCATCGGCTCGGCCGAGGACGCCGCGCGCGTGTCTCAGGCGCTCGCTTCGGTGACGCTCATCGACCGAACCCATTACGGAGGCGGCGATATGGAGCAGGATCGCGACGGCGACGCTGATCCCGCTGCGATGCACGATCGTCTGACAGACATGTCGGAGGCGATCGACTTTGCTTCGCTCCTGTTGACGTCATCGCCGCACGCGACGGATCGCGCGGTCATGAACATCTGCGCCAACGGAACCGACAATTTCGCGGGCGGAACAGAATCCTCGCGAGACGCGGCGCTGGCGCAAGGTTTTACGATCAACGGATTGGTCCTGGGGCAGGATGCGGAACTTGCGCAATATTTCCGCTCCAACGTGATCGGCGGTCCGGGAGCGTTCGCCATGGACATCTCGGATGCGAAAGACGCCGGTGAATTCATGACAAGGAAACTTGTTCGCGACCTCTTGGCGTCGGCGCCGGCAGATGCGCCTCGTTTCAGGATCGAGTGACCGCTTCGACGCACAACTACGCTTGCAGAACTGCCGCATGGTATCCAGGTCGGAAGGTCAGCCGGGCGGGCACCGTCCGTTTTGAGCGCTTGAAGGGGCTCTGTGCCTGTGCGATAGCCACTTCACGAAGCAGCAAATCTTGCGGAGAGCGCTCACATGGCGGGTGGACAAGGCATTATGGCCGGCAAGCGCGGGCTTGTCCTTGGCGTCGCGAACAATCGGTCGATCGCCTATGGCATCGCCAAGGCCTGCGTCGACCATGGCGCCGAAATCGCGCTGACCTATCAGGGCGAGGCGTTCAAGAAGCGCGTCGAGCCGCTGGCGGCGGAACTCAACGCCCATGTCGCCGGCCATTGCGATGTGACCGATCCGACAACGCTCGATGCGGTATTCGACGACATCGCCAAGCGTTGGGGCAAGCTCGATTTCCTCGTCCACGCCATCGCCTTTTCCGACAAGGACGAGCTGACAGGCCGCTATGTCGAGACGACGCGCGACAATTTCCTGCGCACGATGGACATTTCGGTGTTTTCCTTCACCACCATCGCCAAGCGCGCCGAGGCGCTGATGACCGATGGCGGCTCGCTGCTGACGTTGACTTACTACGGTGCGGAAAAAGTGATGCCGCACTACAACGTCATGGGTGTTGCCAAGGCGGCGCTCGAAGCCAGCGTGCGCTATCTGGCGGTCGACCTTGGCGCCAGGAAAATCCGCGTCAACGCCATCTCCGCCGGTCCGATCAAGACGCTGGCAGCCTCCGGCATCGGCGATTTTCGCTACATCTTGAAGTGGAACGAATACAATTCGCCGCTAAAGCAGACGGTGACGCAAGAGGAGGTCGGCGATTCTGCGGTCTATTTCCTTTCAAACCTTTCACGCGGCGTCACCGGCGAGGTCCACCATGTCGATTCCGGCTACCATGTCGTCGGCATGAAGGCGGTCGACGCGCCTGATATTTCGACCGTCAAGGAATAGACCCGCCTCGAATATACTCTCCCGCACGCTCTCGACCGCTCTCCGGATGACCTGATGTATCCGCTCGTCTACATCGCGCGCCATGGCCAGACGGTATGGAACGCCGAGTCCCGGCTGCAAGGACAGGCCGACACCGATCTCAACCCGCTCGGCCGCGAGCAGGCGACCGGCAATGGCCGTCGACTGGCCGAACTCGTTGATAACCCCGAAGATTTCGATTTTGTCGCCAGCCCGATGCGGCGAACGCGTGAGACCATGGAACGCATTCGCATGGCGATGGGAATCGATCCCCAAGCTTACCGCTCCGATCCCCGCCTTGTCGAAATGAGCTTCGGCGACTGGCAGGGTTTCACCTTTCCCGAACTCGAGGCCCGGCATCTCGGCTCGGCCAGGGAGAGGCGCCTCGACAAGTGGAATTTCCTGCCGCCCGGCGAGGGCGCCGAAAGCTATCAAATGCTGCTCGAACGGGTAAAGCCGTGGTTCGACGCGCTGGACCGCCGGACGGTCTGCGTGACCCATGGCGGCGTCGTGCGCGTCCTGTTCCGCATGGTGCTGGGGATGCCCGAGAAAGAAGCCGCCAGGCTGAATGTGCCGCACGATCGCTTGCTCAGGCTGGAGGGCCGAAGCCTGGACTGGCTCTAATGCATGTCGCCCAAAAGCATGCCCACGGGCCCGCCTTCTACGGGCCCAACGATCTCAATGCCGCCGCCTCGTCTTCCCGTGACAGAGGCTCATGCGCTCCAGTTGCCGCGAGATAGGAATCGAGCGCTTCCGTAGACGAGGCCGGTGCATATCCGCCATCGCGTGCGGGCGCAACGACGGCAAAACTCACCGCCCAACCATGATCCGAGTGGCACGCCACGGATATGACGGTCGAGCGGTTGGCGGAATCGATTTCAAATTCGCGGCACAAGGAACCGGTTCCATCGCGAAACGTGGCTACGGCACGGATCCTGTCGGTGGAGCCTGCCAGCACGGTTTCTTCGCCGGACGCCACCTGCCCGAGCGCCTCTGAAAGAGGGCTGTCCTGCCCTGCCACCTCAAGTCCATGCGGCTGGTTTTGGCTGGCAAGCCCAAAAAAATATCCGCCGAACCCAAAAACGACTGCAACCAGCGAAGCAGCCAGCGGCATGATCCAGGATGCCTGGGGGCGCCGCATCGCCTGATTGTCCCTCGCCCTGAAGGCAACGACACGCGCGCCCTCGCTGGCGTGCGATGGAACGCTGCGCCGCTCGGCCTCGTCGATCATTCGCTGCACCGACTGGCTGAGCCGGTCGGGAACGGGTTCATCGAGAACCGGCATCAGTGCCTCTTTGACCTGAATGCGGGTTTCCAGGAACAGGGCGACCCGGCTGGCGATATCCGGCTGCATGGCTTTCTCGATGGCTGCGACAGTCGCGTCGTCAAGTTCGCCGTCTGCAAAGGCCATGAGCGTTTCGTCAGCAAACTCGCATCTTATCATTTCTGTTCTCGCCCTTCATGACCGGTGAACGTGGCAAGTCGGGATTTATTCCGACTGCCTCGGCGAGATTCTTTCTGGCGCGCGCCAGCCGGCTCATCACCGTTCCGATCGGGATCCCGAGAACGCCGGACGCCTCCCTGTAGGAAAGGTCCTCGACGCAGACCAGGAGAATGACTTCGCGCTGATCGTCCGGCAGGTCGGTGATCGCCTGGGCAACGCTGTTAAGGGTAAAGCGTGCTTCGACATCTCGCTCGCCACAGGCGCCGACGAGGTCCTGCCGTTGCTCGATGTCCTCCTGCGGCCCGGCCGTGCGCTGCCTTCTGATGTGGTCAATCCACAAATTTCGCAGGATCCGGAACAACCACGCATCAAAACGGGTTCCAGGTTCAAAGCGCCCGGTGTTGGCAAGCGCGCGTTCGCAGGCCGCCTGCACCAGATCGTCGGCAAGATCGCGGGAACGGCAAAGGGAAATCGCAAAACGGCGCAGGTTCGGAAGAAATGCAACAAGCTGCTTTCCGAATTGATCAGTCTCAATCACGTCGAAGTTTCCGGTTTCTTGAGGACCGAGCGAAGTCAACCGCCTCCGCACGCATTCGGGGTGGGTCGGTATCTTCATGTGGCAGCATATGACCACGGCGGCTAAACCAGCGTGGGAGTCCGGCTAGATTTCGGAAAGGCCAGGATTAGACTATGGCAAGCATCAGGTTAGAGCTTGGTGAGAGAACTGCCTATTTCCTGAAAACGAAGGTGACCCGCTGGCTTCAAGCCGATATCACGTAGCCGAAGCCCCGCACGGTTTTTATGAGCGGCTTTTCGTCCACGCTTTCGATCTTGCTGCGAAGGTAGCGGATGTAGACATCGACCACCTTCGTTTCCGGGTCGAAGCTCAGATCCCAAACATTGTTGAGCAGCCGGGTTCTGCTGATCACAGCGCCGGAGTGCGACATCAGATACGCGAGAAGCCTGAATTCCTTGGCCGTAAGGCTGATCTCGCGTTCGCCGCGCCAGACCTTCTTGCCGACCGGATCAAGCGCCAGATCGCCAACCCTGAGGACCGGGTCCGTGCCTGTGCTGGAGCCGCGGCGAAGCAGCGCCTCCATGCGCGCGATCAGCTCGTCGAAGGCGAAAGGTTTGGTCAGGTAGTCGTCGGCGCCCCCCTTCAGCCCTTCGACCTTGTCCTGCAGGCTGTCTCTGGCCGTGAGCATCAGGACAAGATGCTGGTGCTGCTCGCGCCGCAGCATGCGACATACTTCGAGGCCGTCGATTCCTGGAAGCATTCGGTCGAGAACGATCAGCGAATATGGCGTCTCCCGCACCATCGCCAGCGCATCCCCGCCACTGTCGGTCACGTCGACAACGTAACCCTCGGCTTCGAGCCCTCGCTTGATGAAGCCGACGATGCGATCGTCGTCCTCTACCAGCAGAATCCTTGACATTTACACCACCTTCTCCCCGGGTCGTATTGCGGGAGTCAGAGAATTCCCCGCCTCGCGGTGGGCGGGGTCATTCCGCCGAGCTCCCGCCTCAACTATCGTAATCCAGGAAACGAAGGAGGTCGTTGTTTATTCCGAGCCGGTTTTTGCACGCAGCCTCTTTTTCAGAACGACCACGGCGGCACCTGCGTTCGCATCCGCAGACGCGGTTGCGTCAGCATGTGGAAGCCTGACCACGACCTCAGTGAAAGACCCGACCTCGCTCGTGAGCGCAATCTCGCCACGATGCTTTTCGATGAGCCATTTCGCGATCGCCAGACCGAGGCCACTGCCAAGTTGGCGCGACGCCCTTGGGCTTCGGCCACGGTAAAATCGCTCGAACACCTTTGGTATTTCCTCGGCTGGAATGCCCAAACCCTTGTCGCGTATCGCAATCTCCGCATGCCCGTCCATAACGGTCATGCTCAAGTTCACCGAGCGATCGCGCGGAGAATATTTTATGGCATTGTCCAGAATTATCACGAGAGCCTGTTTGAGCCGCTGCGCGTCGGCTGTGATCCAGACCGGACGGGTGCTGTAGGTCGCCTTGATCGAGATGCCCTTGACGCGCCCCAGGATTTCGCCCTCGTGGACCGCATCGGCGACGATAGTAACGAGGTCCGTTCGGCGCGGCTCGAAACGTATTGTATCGGTTTCCGAACGAGAAAGGAAAACGCGATCGTCGACGAGGCGTCCCATCTCCAGGCTCTGAGTGACAATCCGTTCGAGCGCATCGCGGTACACTGCCTCTGGCTTTGAACCATGGCGCAGCGGAATTTCCGCTTCACCGCGAAGCGCCGTCAGTGGAGTGCGCAGTTCATGGCTGATGTCGGCGAGGAACTGGACGCGCAACCGGTCGAGCTCCGTCAACCGCTGGTTCGCCGCGGCAAGCTCTGCGGTCCGTGCGGCAACTTGCTGCTCGAGTTCTGCTTTGGCGTTGAGCAACCGGTCGCGCTGGTCTTGCTGGTGCGTGGCCATTTCGTTGAACCGCTTGGCGAGCGCACCAAGTTCGTCGCGGCCATCAAAGGCGATCCGGTGGTCGAGATCACCACGACTGATCGCCTCTGTGCCTTCGGTCAGCAGGCTGATCGGGCGCATCAATGATCGGGCGAGAAGGAAAGCGGCAACAAAGCAGAGAACCACAGCAGCCAATGCAAGCGCGGCCGTCATCCAGGTCAGGCGTCGCCACAGTGCTTCTGCCTGCAGTTCGGTTCGCACAACCTCTTCCTCTTCGTCGCGCCGCGCGGCTTCCAGGATGTTTTCGAACTCGGCGTCGAAACGATTCTCGATGTCCCGGCGAAAAATCCTGACCGCGTCCTCCTGGCGCCCCTGGTTGCGAAGATTGATTGCGTCCGACGTGGCTTTGGCGATTTCTCCGTAGAGCGTGCGCATCCGCGTGATGCGGAAGATCTCGTCACCGCTGTCCTCCTGTTCGCTGCTGCGTCCGAGAAACTCGGCTTCTCCCCTGGTCAGCTGCGCGAGCTTTTCGAATCCTGCCTCAAGCTCGGCGCGGGCGCTCTCGTAGTCGGGACGCTCCGGCTCGCCAATCAACAGGAACTCGGCGATCTGCTCGGAATATCGGTTGGCGTTGACCGTAAGCGCGGTGACGGCTTCCAGCTGGTTGTTGGCCCATTGCACGCGCTGCGTGTAGTAGGTTGTCGAGCGAATGGTGATGTAGACGATAGCCGCCATAATCACGACTGCCCCCACAACAATGAGCTGAAATACAAGAATGCGAGACCTGATGCCCATCGGTGTCCATCGGCGTTGAGAACCCGAAACCGATCGGATTCAAGAATACCCCCTTCGCGGCAGAGAAGGCCACCGTGCAGGATGGCTCGCGCAGATCGGCGCAACATTTCCGCGACGCCGTTTCAGCACGGAGCAACCATAGAGGACCCGCTATTAAGGATACGAGAGATTCAGGTTAGAAATTGGTGAGAATGCAGTCCTGCCGTCCGAATTTAGCGACTTCACCCCGTGAGAGGCTAAGTCCAGCCGGACGCCGCAAGCCGAGGCAAGACTGGCTTGCCGGGTTTGATCGGGCGCAGAGTTGAAGCTTTCGCGGGTGACTTGCAAGTCACTTGCGAAACCGCCAGGAACCGAGACCCATCGCGGAACTGGTCGCGTTGCTCGCGAGAATAGCCAGCACCGCCCAGACTGAATGAGTCTATTCGGTTGAATCGCTATCCGGCAATTGCATGTCGGTGATGATGTTCTCGCCGTTTGTCTCGTCGTAGGCGATCACGATGTCCATGCCGGGTTTCAGCGCTTCGAGATCGGTTTCGGCGTTCAGCTTGTAGGATTGGCCGTCGTCGAGTGTCAGCGTCAACGTCTCCTTGTCGATCTCTTTAATCAGGCCTTCGGTCTGGCCGGCAAAGGCGGCGGTGGAAATCAGCAACATGGCGGCAACGGCGCCGATCGGGATACGCATCATCGTCCTCTTATCATTGCGCCGGCACAGTGGCGGCGGGTGTTCAACAGACGGTGTTCAACAGACGGGTCGAGGGAAGCAGAAACCAACCGAATGTGTCAAAACTAAATCCGCCAGATCACAGTTTGACCGCTGCGGAAAACGCCAATAGAACGCAGCTACGGCGCCGCGCGTCCTAACGCAGAAACGACGCTGTGGCACTTTTGATTTTGCGCATGATCCTTCCCGAAAATCGCTCCGATTTTCAGGGTCATGCGCTAAGCCGGCTCGGTGCCGGCAGGGCTGGTTTTCATGTCTCACAATACGTTTGGCCATCTTTTCCGCGTCACCACCTGGGGCGAAAGCCATGGCCCAGCGCTCGGCTGCGTCGTCGACGGCTGTCCGCCCGGCCTCCGCTTCACGCGCGCCGAGGTCCAGGCCGAACTCGACAAGCGCCGCCCGGGTCAATCGCGTTTTGTGACGCAGCGTCGCGAACCAGACGAGGTCAAGATCCTGTCCGGCTTCATCCTGGATGACGACGGCGAGACCATGATCACCACCGGCACGCCGGTGTCGATGCTGATCGAGAATGTCGACCAGCGCTCCAAGGACTATGGCGAAATCGCCCGCCAGTACCGGCCTGGTCATGCCGATTACACCTACGATGCCAAATACGGCCTGCGCGACTATCGCGGCGGCGGCCGTTCTTCGGCGCGCGAGACAGCGGCGCGGGTGGCGGCCGGAGCCTTGGCCCGCAAGGTCGTGCCCGGCATGATCGTGCGCGGCGCAATGGTGTCGATGGGGGAAAAATCGATCGACCGCGCCAACTGGAACTGGAATTTCGTTGGCGACGCCGAAAATCCATTCTTCACGCCCGATCCGGCATCGGTCGCCGTCTTCACCGCATATCTTGACGGCATCCGCAAGGCGGGTTCCTCGGTCGGCGCGGTAATCGAGATCGTCGCCGACGGCGTTCCGGCAGGCCTGGGCGCACCGATCTACGCCAAGCTCGACCAGGACATTGCCTCGGGCTTGATGTCGATCAATGCCGTCAAGGGTGTCGAGATCGGCAACGGCTTCGAGGCCGCCCGCATCACCGGCGAAGAAAATGCCGACGAGATGCGTATCGGCAATGACGGCCAGCCGGTCTTCCTGTCCAACAATGCCGGCGGCATCCTCGGCGGCATCTCCACCGGCCAGGCGATCGTCGCGCGCTTCGCCGTCAAGCCGACCTCGTCGATCCTGACCCCGCGAAAGTCGATCGACAAGGACGGCAACGACGTTGAGATCATGACCAAGGGCCGGCACGATCCGTGCGTCGGCATCCGCGCCGTGCCGATCGGCGAGGCGATGGTTGCCTGCGCGATCGCCGATCACTATTTGCGTCATCGGGGACAGACAGGGAGAGGAGAGGGCAGTAAGGCAGTAGGGCAGTAGGGCAGTAGGGCAGTATGTTATCCCGCCTAAGCAGCCAATTTTATCCTTTTCCCTAATCCCTTACTGCCTTACTGCCTTACTGCCCTATTCCCTGCGAGAGCGAAGCGAGCGTCCATGCCTTACGACCAGAAGAAGATCGTCGAAGCCCTGCGCGCCTTCGAACGCGGCGAGATTGTCGTCGTCATGGATGATGACGGGCGCGAGAACGAGGGCGACCTGATCGTCGCCGCCGTCCATTGCACGCCGGAAAAGATGGCGTTCATCGTCCGCAATACCTCTGGTATCGTCTGCACGCCGATGCCGCGCGACGAGGCCAAGCGCCTCAACCTGTCGCCGATGGTCGCCGACAATGACTCGGCCCACACCACCGCCTTCACCGTCAGCGTCGATTTCAAGCACGGCACCACGACGGGCATTTCGGCCGACGACCGCACATTGACCGTGCGCAACCTTGCCAACGGCAATGTCGGCGCCTCCGATTTCGTCCGCCCCGGCCACATCTTTCCGCTGATTGCGCGCGAAGGCGGTGTGCTGATGCGTTCGGGCCATACAGAGGCTGCGGTCGATTTGTGCAAGCTTGCCGGCCTGCCGCCGGTCGGTGTCATTTCTGAGCTGGTCAATGATGACGGCACCGTGATGCGCGGCCCGCAGGTGCAGGCCTTCGCCGAAAGGAACGGTTTGAAGCAGATTTCGGTCGCCGACCTCATCGCCTATCGCCAGCGTAAGGAAACGCTGGTCGAGCGTGTCGCCTGTTCGGAGATCGATACGCCCGGCGGCAAGGCGCAGGTGTTCACCTACACGCTGCCCTGGGATTCCATGCACCATGTGGCGATCGTCTTCGGCGACATCCGCGACGGCGAGGAGGTGCCCGTGCGACTGCATTCCGAGGATGTTGTGACTGACGTTTTCGGCACCGGCCACAGGCTGGACGGCATCATGAAATCGATGGGCGAGCGCCGGCGCGGCGTCATCGTCTATCTGCGCGAAGGTTCCGTCGGCGTCGCCCATCAGGAGCGCAACCGGCCGGCTGCCGGCGACCGCGAGGACCATGAAGAGGCGCGCCGCCGCGAAAGCGAATGGCGCGAGATCGGCCTGGGCGCGCAAATCTTGAAGGATCTGGGCATTTCCTCGATCAACCTGATCGCCTCGCGCGAACGCCACTATGTCGGCCTCGAAGGCTTTGGCATCCATATCGCCAAGACCGAAATTCTTTAGGGCTGGTTTAGCGGATCGCCGGCATGCGTCCGGTCCCGCTTGGCACCGGACGCATGGAGACTATTCGGCAGGAACCGCGGCGGCGTTGCGCGCGGGGATGTCAGAATTCGTGGCAAGGCTGCGCTGGCCGGCGAGCACGGTGACCAGCGCGACAGTGCCCGCCGCCACCGACACCAGGAAGCCGCTCTGTGCACCGAAGGCGTCCACCACCCATCCGGCGGCAAAGGAGCCGAGCGCCATGCCGATGCCAATGCCGGTCATGACCCAGGTCACGCCCTCGGTAAGCATCGCCTCCGGCACGCGCCGCTCGATCAGGCCGAATGCCGTGATGAAGGTCGGCGAGATCGCCACACCGCTAACGAAGACAGCCAGCGCCAGAAGCGGCACCGTGTCTGCGACAAGCAACGGCAGCGTGGTGAGCGCGATGATGCCGATCGCGATGGCAAGCTGAATTTGCAGCGGTGTTTTCAGGTTCAGAGCGCCAAGGACGATGCCGACGACGAACGATCCGAGGGCATAGACGCCGATGACGAGGCTGGCGGCGCCCGGCTGGCCGAGCTCCTTGGTGATCGCCACGGTGCTCACCTCGGTGGTCGCGAAGGTCGCGCCGATGAAGATCAGGGCCAAGGTGATGATTTGGACCGGCCGCAGGCGGATTGCCGATCCGCGCGAACCCTGGTCGACCGGTCGCACGCGCGGCTCGGTCGAGCGCTGCAGGATGAGGGCTGTCGAGCCGAAGGCGAGGAACAATGTGCTCGCCAGCATTCCCGCTTCCGGGAAAAGCGCGACACTCAGGCCGACCGACAGCGAAGCCCCGGCGATGTAGACCAGCTCGTCCGCCGCCGATTCGAAGGCGAACGCCGTGTTCATCTCGGGGCGATCCCGGAAGAGCTCTGTCCAGCGCGCGCGCACCATCGCTGGGATGCTGGGCATAGCGGCGGCCAGCAGCGCTGATACGAACAGTGTCCATATCGGCAAGTCCTGATTGGCCGCCGCAATCAGCACCACGAAAGCGAGCACGGAAATGACAGTGGTGGGCGCCACAATCCGCGCCTGGCCGAGGCGGTCCACCAGTCGCGATATCTGCGGCGCGACAAAAGCATTGGCCAGCGCATATGTCGCGGAGACGGCGCCGGCCAGCCAGTACTCGCCGTGCGTCTGCGACAGCATCGCGACGATTCCGATCGGAGCCATGGCCATCGGCATCCGGGCGACGAAGCCGGCTGCAGCGAAGCCCTTGGCTCCCCTTGCCTTGAATATTTCGCGATAAGGATTGGGCATGGGAACACTCCTGGATTTTTGAGGCCGAGCCACTTATATACGTGGCGTATGCAAATCAGATAATGACATACGACGCGTATGTCAAATAATATACGAGACGTATGTGAAGGAATGGGCGAATGGGGCACAAACCACGCAGGGAGATGATCGCCGAAACCCGCGCCAAACTGGTCGCGGCGGCGCGCCATGCCTTTGGCACTGTCGGCTATGCCGAGGCCTCGATGGACGACTTCACCGCATCGGCCGGGCTGACGCGCGGCGCGCTTTATCATCACTTCGGCGACAAGAAGGGCCTTCTCCAGGCGGTCATCGCCGAGATCGACGCGGAGATGTTGGCCCGGTTGAAGATCGTCTCAGTCAGGGCGGACACTCTCTGGCAGGGCTTTGTCGACGAATGCACCGCCTATATCGAGATGGCGCTGGAGCCGGAGATCCAGCGTATTGTCCTTCGCGACGGACCGGCGGTGCTCGGCGATCCTTCGCAATGGCCGAGCCAGAACGAATGCATCCGCTCGATGAGCGAGAACCTTCAAAAGCTGAGGGACGAGGGAACCATCGTTGCCGTTGATCCCGAAGCCGCAGCAAGGCTGGTCAGCGGCGCCTCGCTACATGCCGCGCAGTGGATCGCAAATTCGGAAAATCCAGAAGCGACGTCGAAAAAGGCGGTGAAGGCGTTCAACGTGCTTTTGGAGGGACTGCTCAGGCAAGGCCGCAGCACTGGTCGTCCACAAGCACCGGCTGAGGTGGACAAATCGCCGGCCTGAGCCTGTCTCAAGACCACCAAAGGCAAGGCGCGACCTCGGATGGGACGGGCGAAGCGCGCCTCAAGATTCGGGCAGCTCGCGCCGGACCCAACCAGCACCCAACGCCTAAACCCTGTTGAACGTCTGCCTTTGCCGGTTGCAAAACATGGTCAAAGCCGCCGGGCGCGCCTATATCGAGGGCATGGTCACAAGGCTTTATACCCACCCGATCTTCCTCGAGCATATAACGCCGCCCGGTCATCCGGAGCGGCCGGACCGCCTGCGCGCCATCGAGCGCGTGCTCGACGACGAGGCCTTTGCGGCCCTTGATCGTGCCGAGGCGCCGGAAGGCGACGAGGCCACCATCCTCTACGCACACCCGCAGGAATTCGTCGAACGAGTCCGCGCTTTGATGCCGGACACCGGTATCGCTCGTGTCGACGCCGACACCACCGCCAGCCCGAAAAGCTGGCAGGCGGCCGTCACGGCGATCGGCGCTGCCAACGCCGCCGTCGACGATGTCTTTCGGGGCGACGTAGCCAATGTCTTTGTCGCCGCCCGGCCGCCCGGCCACCACGCCGAAAAGACCACGTCCATGGGCTTCTGCCTGTTCAACACCGCGGCGATCGCAGCGCGCTACGCGCAAAGGCAGCACCAGGCCGAGCGTGTTGCCATCGTCGACTGGGACGTCCACCACGGCAATGGCACGCAGGATATTTTCTGGGACGATCCGTCGGTGCTCTATTGCTCGACGCACCAGATGCCGCTTTACCCGGGGACCGGGGCGGTGAGCGAAACCGGCGCCGGCAACATCGTCAACGCGCCGCTGGCGCCACGGACCGGCAGCGAGGTTTTCCGCGACGCTTTCCTGTCGCGGATCTTGCCGGCGCTCGACAATTTCGCGCCCGACCTCATCATCATTTCCGCCGGCTTCGACGCGCACCACCGCGATCCGCTGGCCGAGATCAACCTGACCGAGGACGATTTCGACTGGGCAACCGGCCAGTTGATGCAGCGCGCCGGTCGCCACAGCGACAACCGGCTCGTCAGCCTGCTCGAGGGCGGCTACGATCTGCAGGGATTGGCATTTTCGGTCGCCGCCCATGTCGGGCGACTGATGAAAGGATAGACGATGGCTGGTGAGAGCAACGAAGACGTCAAGGCGATGAGCTTCGAGCAGGCGCTCGACGCGCTGGAGAAAATCGTCGATGATCTGGAGCGCGGCGACGTGCCGCTCGACCAGTCGATCCGCATCTATGAGCGCGGCGAGGCGCTAAAACTCCATTGCGACCGGCTGCTCAAGGCGGCCGAGGACAAGGTCGAGAAGATCAGGCTTTCGCGCGACGGCAAGCCGGTGGGGACCGAGCCGCTGGATGCGGAGTAAGGCACGGTCCCGGACGATAATTTCGCCGGGCGGCTTTTCGACATGATCATGATTGAGGATAATACTCATCCCGCTTGAAACGTCTCCAGGACGAGAGGAGATTGCGAACGATGTGCAGAAACATCAAGACCCTGTTCAATTTCGATCCGCCGGCAACCGATGACGAGGTCCGCGATGCCGCACTTCAGTTTGTCCGCAAGCTGAGCGGAACGACACGGCCGTCGAAACAGAACCAGCATGCGTTCGATCACGCCGTCGAGGCCATAGCCGCGTCTGCGCGCGAATTGCTGGACAGCCTCGAGACGACACAGCATCCGCGCAATCGCGACGAGGTGGCGGCCAAGGCGAAAGCCAGGTCTGCACTCCGCTTCGCCTGAGGAAGGCCGCATGAGCTTCTTCCCCGGAAACGACCCTCTGCCCGGTGACGCCTTCGCCAGCGACCAGATCGAACTGATGGTTATTCCGAACGCCAAGGACATTGGCGGCTTTCAGGTTCGCCGTGCCTTGCCGACCGCCAGGCGTCGGCTGGTCGGTCCCTTCATCTTCTTCGATCGCATGGGACCGGCGATTTTGCGGGCCGGTCAGGCACTCGATGTCCGCCCGCATCCCCATATCGGCCTGTCGACGGTCACTTACCTGTTCGACGGCAAGATCAGGCATCGCGATTCGCTCGGCACCGAAATGGTCATCCAGCCCGGCGACGTGAATTTGATGACCGCCGGTCGCGGCATCGTTCATTCCGAGCGTACGCCGCAGGAGCTGCGCGGTGCGCCGATGTCGGTTTCCGGCCTGCAGACATGGCTGGCGCTGCCGGACGATAAGGAGGAGGTCGACCCGATCTTCGAGAATACGGCGGCCATGCGTCTGCCCGAGATCGACGCTGAAGGCGTCAGCGGACGCGTTGTCATTGGCGCGTTTTCCGGGTTGCGGTCACCGGTCGTGACCGCTTCGGACACGCTCTATGCAGACCTCAGCCTGGCGCCCGGCGCCAGCGTGAAAATCCCAGCCGATGCCGAGGAGCGCGCCATCTATGCGTTGGAAGGCGAGGTTTCGATCTCCGGTGACCGCTTTCCGGCAGAGCGGCTGCTGGTGTTCCGGCCCGGCGACGAGATCGTCGTGTCGTCGGAGGGTGGGGCGCATTTCATGCTGTTCGGCGGCGCCTCGCTCGGCTCCAAGCGCTACATCTGGTGGAATTTCGTGTCATCGTCGAAGGAACGCATCGAACAGGCGAAAGAAGAATGGAAGACAGGCCGTTTCGATATCGTTCCGGGAGATGAAGAAGAGTTCATTCCGCTGCCGGACAATTAGAGCGACGCGCCGTTTTTGACGCGTAAACGAAACCCTAACAGTTTGAAGCTATGCCGCGTCACTCGCACGCATTTACATTCGCCGGCCGGCAGCCTATTTCGCAGATGAATCAAAAGCAGGCCCCAGCACCAGTGAACGCAAAGCTCCATACGCCACTTCTCGACAAGGTCCGCATCCCGGCCGACCTCAGGATGCTTGACGAACGTCATCTGCCGCAATTGGCATCGGAGCTTCGCACCGAGTTGATCGACGCCGTGTCGCACACCGGCGGACATCTCGGTGCCGGGCTTGGTGTGGTCGAACTGACGGTGGCGTTGCACTATGTCTTCAACACGCCAGACGACCGGTTGATCTGGGACGTCGGCCACCAGGCCTATCCGCACAAGATCCTGACCGGCCGCCGCGACCGTATCCGCACGCTGCGGCAAGAGGGCGGCCTGTCCGGTTTCACCCAGCGCGCCGAGAGCGAATACGATCCGTTCGGCGCCGCCCACTCCTCGACCTCGATTTCCGCCGGCCTCGGCATGGCAATGGCACGCGATCTCTCCGGGGGCCGCAACAATGTCATTGCCGTTATCGGCGACGGCGCCATGTCGGCCGGCATGGCCTATGAGGCGATGAACAATGCCGGCGCGCTCGATGCCCGGCTGATCGTTATTCTTAACGACAACGACATGTCGATCGCGCCGCCGACCGGCGCGATGAGCGCCTATCTGGCCCGCCTGGCGTCGGGCAAGGCCTATCTGGGGCTGCGCGATTTCGGCAAGAAGCTGACCTCCTATCTCGGCGAGCGCGCCGATCGCGCCATCAAGCGGGCGGTCGAGCATGCGCGCGGTTACGTCACCGGCGGCACGCTGTTCGAGGAAATGGGTTTTTATCACATCGGCCCGATCGACGGCCACAATCTCGAGCACCTGATCCCGGTGCTGAAGAACGTCCGCGACAATGCCGACGGCCCGGTGCTGATCCACGTCGTGACCCAGAAGGGCAAGGGCTATGGACCGGCCGAGGCGGCCGCCGACAAATATCATGGCGTCAACAAATTCGACGTCATCACCGGCGCGCAGGCCAAGGCGCCGGCCAACGCGCCGAGCTACACGAAAGTCTTTGCCGACAGCCTGATCCAAGAAGGCCGCGAAGATGATCGCATCGTCGCCATCACCGCCGCCATGCCGAACGGCACCGGCCTCGACCTCTTCGGCGAGGCGTTCCCGGCGAGGACTTTTGACGTCGGTATCGCCGAGCAACATGCGGTGACTTTTGCCGCCGGCCTTGCCACCGAAGGCTTCAAGCCTTTCGCGGCGATCTATTCGACCTTCCTGCAGCGTGCCTACGACCAGGTCGTCCACGACGTGGCGATCCAGAAACTGCCGGTGCGCTTCCCGATCGATCGCGCCGGCTTCGTCGGGGCCGACGGGGCGACCCATTGCGGCGCCTTCGACACGACTTTTTTGGCGACGCTGCCCGGTTTCGTCGTCATGGCCGCGGCGGATGAGGCGGAACTGCGACACATGGTGCGCACGGCGGCAAGCTATGATGAAGGCCCCATCGCCTTCCGCTACCCGCGCGGCAACGGCGTCGGCGTCGACCTGCCGGAGCGTGGCTCGGTTCTCGAAATCGGCAAGGGCCGTGTCGTCAGGGAGGGCACCAAGGTTGCGCTGCTTTCCTTCGGCACGCGGCTGCAGGATTGCCTGGCTGCGGCCGAGGAGCTTGGCGCGGCCGGGCTTTCCACCACGGTCGCCGATGCTCGTTTCGCCAAGCCGCTCGACGAGGATTTGATCCGGCGGCTGGCGCGCTCGCACGAAGTGCTGGTAACAGTCGAAGAGGGCGCGGTCGGTGGCTTCGCCAGCCATGTGCTGCAATTCCTGGCCCATGAAGGGCTGCTGGAAAACGGCCTGAAGGTACGCCCGCTTGTGTTGCCCGACAGCTTCGTCGATCACGCCAAGCCCGAAAAGATGTATGCCGACGCCGGGCTTGATGCCGCCGGCATCGTGCGCACCGTCTTCGTGGCGCTGGGACGCACCGCCAGCGCGCAAAGCGCCTGAATCAAAATCTCAACGGCTTGCATCAGTTTGCCGACCGGCGGTCGTAACTGACTGTTTGCGTTGTCATTTGGCATCCGCGCGCGGTGAATGCCTCGTTGTCCTGCCGCAAATTCCTCTTTCTAAGCGAGCGCAGCGAAGATCAGGCCGACATAGGTAAGCTGGTGCAAGAATTGGTCAGCCCCATGCATGGCCCAGTATGTCCGCGTGTCGGGGCCAGCATGGCTGCGCCCCGACAGCCCGGCTTTGGTGTAGTCTGTCGCGTAGTGGACCGTGAATTCCGCGGCAGAAAGCAGGACGATTGCGGTGGGTTCGAGCCCGGCGATGAGGAGGGCCGGCAAAGAGCCTAGCGCATGCAAGCCCGCGTGGACATAGCCGCCGACGCGACGCAGATCGCCCTTTCCGCCCAACATCCAGCCGGGCTGGAGCAGATAGTCGGCAATGAAGTGCTTTAGCTGGAGGCAGAAAAGCATTGCGAGCGTCAAAATCGTCATTTCCATGACCATACTCCATGGCCGCAGCGGTTGTTCAGGTTGCGAGCGTGTGTATCAGGACCGGGACTGCCTTCCCGCGAACATTCGTGATGCCAAGTGGCTGCGCGGCGGTCTGGCCGCTTGTCTGCGCAAGCGTCATGTCGCTAAGCACGATTTCGACGCCGTGTTCCTTGGCGACGCCAACAAGACGGCTTGCCAAGTTGACCGTATCGCCGATGGCCGTATAGCTCAGCCGTTCGGCCGATCCGACATTGCCGACAATCGCGGTGCCGGTATTGATGCCAATTCGCACCCGTATGTCGCTGTGGTCCGGCGAAACGGCGGGCAGCGCATGCATCGCGGCCCGGATCGCGGCTGCGGCGCTGCATGCGCGGCGTGCGTGATCCGGCACGGCTGTCGGTGCGTTCCAGATGGCCATAACGGCGTCGCCAATGAACTTGTCGACGGTGCCTCCTTCGGAATGAATGGCTTCGACTGCAAGCGTGAGAAAATTGGTGAGATGCGGCTGGACATCGGGCCCGAGCCGCTCGGTGAGTTCGGTGAAGCCCGGCAGATCGGCAAACATCACGGTCACTTCCACGAGCTTGCCGCCGGGCGCAGGCTCAAGCCCGCCCGCGACGAGGGGCCGGACGACGTCGAGCGGCATGTATTTGGCAAAAGCCGACAAGCCGCCCGCCATGCGCTTCAGCGCCTCCGAGAAATCATTGAGTTCGGCCAGGAATGTCGGAACATGCCGCACCTGGTCGAGCGAGAACCGTTCGATTTCACGGAGCTGCGCGGCAAGCTGGCGGATTGGCCTGGCGAAAAGCAGGTTCGAAAACAGCACGGCAGTGGCCGCTGCCAGCACGACGAGCCCGGCGACCACCAGCAGCACCCGACGCGTGTTACGGTCGATCTCTTCCGCGAAGGAGGAGCGCGGTATCGCGGTCAGGAGCCGCCATTGTTCGAAGGGGAGCGCAAACGACGAGACGTAAACCGGGCCGATCTCGCCACCATCAACCAGCGTGCGAAATTCGTTCCCTTTCATCATCGAAATGGCGTCGCCCACCGCGGCGGCAAGCGCATCGCTCTTGGGAAAATCGCGAAGATGAGCAGGCATAGGACCGCCGGGCGCATCCGATGCAGCCAGTACTTTGTCGCCACCGCCCAGCATGAACGTCTTGCCGTGACCTGATACTTGCAGACCACCCAGCGCCTGCGACAAATTGGCGAAACTCACGGCAACCATGACCACGCCCTGGTACCTGCCATAGAGCTCGACCCGCTTTGAAACAACCACCGAGGGCTCGAAGCCATTGGGCAGGACGTCGATCACGCTCCAGACAGGTTCCGTCGAGTCCATCGCCCGGCGATACCAGGGCGCACCGAGCGCTAGGTAAGCGGTCTCGCCATGGATGCGTTCTTCGAACATCACATCGCCGGGGATGGGATGATAGATATCACGACGCAACGGGCGCGGCTTCCCCGGCATGCCCGGGCCGATTTCAACCATCTCGATCTTGCCGCCGGCCGCCGCGTGCGAGCCGAAAAACCGTCCGTCGGGGAAGCCAAATCCGATCCAGCCGATCGCGCGCTGTTCACGCAGCAGCGACAGGAACAGGAATTCGCGTCTGACCTCGTCATCGGCCTTGATCGTGCCTTGGAACAGGATCGAGCGGATGATCTCGGCCGTGCCTGCCACGACGGCCAGCGTTGATGTCAATTCGCCGCGGACAGAATCGGCACTCTGGGCGCCAAGGCTGGCGACGATCTTCTCGACATTGCGGGTTGCCGTGCGCTCCCAGATGACATGTACCGATGCAGCCGTCGACATGACCGCCATGAGCAGCAGCGCCGTCATCGCCCGCCCAAGCGCTATGCGCGGCAGGCGGCGCCTACCGGTCGCGGCGTTCGGTGATGAGGCGAGCGCTGCGGTCAAATGTTGCATAGGCCCAAGCCCAATCGAGGAAGACAACGGTGCGGTTGCGGAAACCGACAAGGAACCAAAGATGCGCGAAGCTCCAGAGCAGCCAGGCTAGGAAACCGCTCAGTTGGATGGGTCCCAGGTCCGCGACGGCGGCCTTGCGGCCGATTGTGGCGAGATTTCCGTAGTCGGCGTAGCGGAAAGGTTCTGCCGTCCGCCCCGCAAGTCGCGCCTTGATGAGGCCAGCCACATAGCGGCCCATTTGCTTCGCGGCAGGGGCGACGCCCGGAACCGGACGGTCGTCCTTGCCCTTTACCGAAGCGGTATCACCGATGACATAGACGCCTTCGCGGCCGGGCACACGCAGATGTCCGTCGACAACGACGCGGCCGGCGCGATCGGCCGCGACGTCCAGCCATTTCGCCGCCCTCGAGGCCATGACGCCGGCAGCCCAGAGCACACAGGCTGAAGCAACGCGTTGCCCATCCGCGAGTGCGACGCCATTGTCGTCGCACTGCGTAACCGCGGCGCCGAGCCTGACCTCGACGCCAAGCTTTTTGAGCTGCGATTTGGCCGATTGCGAGAGCTTCTCCGGAAATGCGGTGAGCAGCCGTTCGTCGGCCTCGACAAGTACAACCCTTGCAGTCGAGGAATCGATGTTGCGGAAATCGCGAACGATCGCTTGGCGCGCGAGTTCGATGATAGCGCCCGCGAGTTCGACGCCGGTCGGTCCGCCGCCGACAACCACAAAGGTAAGGAGTTTTTCTCGAAGAGCCGGATCGTCGGTCACCTCTGCCTTTTCGAACGCGGTCAATATGCGGGCGCGAATTTCGGTGGCGTCGCCTATGGTCTTGAGGCCGGGAGCATTCGCTTCCCAGGCGTCGTGACCGAAATAGGCGTGGCGGGCGCCGGTGGCGATGATCAGGTAATCGTAGGGAATTCGCCGGCTGCCGGTCAGCACAGTCCGCGCAGCGGTGTCGACGCCCTCCACCTTTTCCATCAGGACGGTTGCATTCTTCTGGCTGGCGAGGACGCGCCGGATCGGCATGGCGATCTGCGCCGGAGATAGCCCGGCCGTCGCCACCTGATATAGCAGCGGCTGGAACAGATGATAATTGCGGCGGTCGACGACAGTGATATCGACCGGCGCGTTGCGCAACCGGAGCGCTGCGTTGAGGCCGCCGAAGCCCGCGCCGAGAATGACGACCTGCGGCCGGCGCGGTGGAAGCGTATCTGTTTTGGCCGGCGTCGCTTCCAACTCTGCCAAGATCATCGCTTCTTCGCTTGATTGCTGCAGCATTGTTCACGCTCCGCGACGGAAATAGCCGTCGACCAGATAGTCCAACGATACGACGCCTGCGCCGCGAGCCAAAATGAGCAGCAGCAGCGAACTCCACATGAGGTGTTCGCCCCAGTGTCCCGGATAGACGAAGATCTGGATCACCGCGACTACCCCGAGCAGCATCAGCGCGCCGAGGCGCGAGAGCAGGCCGAGGAAAAGCAATGCGGCGCCGATGATTTCGGCGGCTGTCGCGAGCGGGGCCGCCAGCGCCGGGTCGATCAGCGGCAGATTATATTCAAACGCGAAAAGCTGTAGCGTTACCGGCCAGGAAGCGAGCTTGGTCTGCGCCGATTGCCAGAACACGTGGGCGACGGCGACGCGACCCGCCAGCTGAACAAGAGAAAGGGGTATGCTGCCCGCCAGGTTCAGAGGCCTGCGGTAGGCGGCGGCTAGGCTGCGGCCACTGGTTGAAGGCATTTCGCGGGTCACGCTCATTGGTCTCTCCATTTCGTTTACTGCGGGTGGTCGAAGCCGATGCCGGTCACCAAGCCTTCGCCGAACAGGCTGACGAGGGCGCCGAGGACATCGAACGTCGGTTCGTGCGTGAGGGCGCGTGAAACGGCCCTCTCCAGGCCGAGGCCGTTTTTCAGGGAATGGCGGAACGAGAACTGGGCGCTCGTGAGGCGCGCGAAGCGTACATTGTCGCCGTGCCTAGAGAGCGCGATGCGCTCGGCTTTTCGCTGCCAGACATCAGCTTGATCCGGAACGCCTCCGTTCTGATGCGCCGACCAGATCGACAGTACCGGCCAATGCGACATAACGAGGCGCAGGGATGGCTGGAGCATCAGTTCGGGGGTCGAGCTCGAGGCTTCACCATCCAGTGCCGCCAGGTTCAGGGCCGGCAGTGATGCCGCATCAAGCGCCTCGGCGATCGCCCATTCAAGCCGCGCCGTTTCCGCTACGAAGGGCATTTCAGCCAGACCTTCGAAGGTCCCGAGGAAGCGCGGGAAGTCGGAGCCGTAGCGCACCAGCCTTGGCTCGCCGGGCGGATGCTGACGAATGAACTCGCTTGCGGCATAGCGGAAGAACCGCTCGTCGACCATGCGAACGACGACTGGGAATACGGCCATCAGCGTCGCTGTCAGCGAGGCGCGGGTATTGTTCTCATAGATGCGCAGCCTTCGGCATGGATCGGCGCGGCCCGCTGAAACAAGCGACGAAAGGCCGAATTGCGGGTTGCCAAGCACGGACTGCGCGATGATGTTCTGCAGATGTTCAAGCGGCAGCATGGCGGTTCCTCCTGACGTCACGGTCTGCAGCGAGGCGCGCGGGCTTGATTGCATTGAAAGCGGCAAGCACCGGCATCTGGCCGCGCGGTGCATAGCGTTCGAACGGAACGACAATGCCCGGAGCGGACTGCTTCGGCGCGGAAACAGGAAGGGAATCCTGCCGCTTGCGGAAGGCGATCGAAGCGGCAAGCATATCCGCCCACATTGCTTCGCCCAGCAGCACGTCGAGCACGGGCACGTCGGTATCCCATTCGATCAGGGTGGGACGTGGGCCGAATTTCTCGATCGCGCCGGCATAGAGTGACCACACGGCGGGCGGCACGCGCGAGCCGTGGTCGTCGATCAGGACCGTGTCATCGCCAACCTCGTTGACGGCATGGCCTGCCAGATGGATTTCGCCGATCGCCTCGGCAGGCAGCACTTCGATGAACGCAGCCGCGTCGAAGCCAAGATTGTGGGCGGAAACGTAGACGTTGTTCACGTCGAGAAGCAGGCCGCATCCCGTGCGCTTCACAAGCTCGGCCAAGAACTCGGCCTCCGTCATCGTCGAACCGCTGAACTCGATATAGGCAGAGAGATTTTCAATCAGGATGCGGCGCTTCAGAGTGTCCTGAACGAGCTTGATATTGTTGGCGACGATAGCGAGCGCTGCTTCGTCGTAACGGAGCGGCAAAAGGTCGTTGAGGTAGGCGCCATCGGCGCCGCTCCAGGCGAGGTGTTCGGAAACAAGATCGGGCTCGAAGCGCACGCATACCTTGCGCATGCGTTCCAGATGGTCGCGGTCGACGCCGGAAGCGCTGCCGAGAGACAGCCCTACGCCGTGAACAGAAAGGGGGTAGGTCTCACGCAGGTTTTCGAGCGCGGCGACGGCAGCAGAACCGCCCATGTAGTTTTCGGCATGAACCTCCAGCCAACCCGCCGACGGGCGGCGGCTAAGCATTTCAGCAATGTGCGGCGAGCGAAGACCGATGCCCGCGGCTTGCGGAATTGGGAGGGTGGGAAGCTTATTGGGCATCAGTCGTCTCCATTGGGTTGCGTGGGAGTGGATCAGGCCTTGGGTTCGGTGCTGCCGCTGGCAAGCTTTCCGCAAGTGCCGGCCGGCACGTAGATCCATGCGTCGGACTGGTTGTCGGCCGTAGATGTCCCGGCGCAAGAATGCGTGGCGGTCTGGCAATCGTTCTGGCCGGCCTTGACGACGCCGTAGCACTTTTCGAACGAGAACTCCGGCTGGGCGGCCGGACCGGCGAAGGCTGCGCTGGCGGCGAGCGTGGTAGCAGCGGCGAAAGCCGAGCCGATGAGCGATTTGGTATTGATCATGATTTTCCGTCTCCTGGGTTTGTGTTTGGTTCAGACCGGCGATCAGCCCGTCTGAAACCACTCTCTTCGATCGCAGCCATCAACTGAAATGCTGTCTCGGCATGGTTTCGATAGACGCGCTGTAGGTGCCGGCTGCATGAAAAGAGCCCTCCGGGAGGGTGCCGGAGGGCTCAGCAAACCGGCATCCAGAGGGGGATAATGCCGGCCGGGAGTTGTTGTCAGAGATAGCGTTCGTGGATGTCCACCGTCGAACGCTCTCCGATGTGGCTATAGTTGGCTTCGAGCCATTCCTCGGCGCGTTCACGGCCGCGGTCGCGAAGATCCGTAAGCAGGCCCCAATCGGCATTGAGCTTGCTGGAGACGCCAAGCTTTTTCATGGTCTCGTCATCCGAAATGCCGTGGACGAAGATGCGCTTGAGGTCGAGCGCCTGGCCGGCCTCCGAGTCGACTAGTTGCGTGACGAAGGCGATCGCCCGCATTTCCCGCAAAAGCGAAGAGTTGAAGCTTATCTCGTTGATGCGATTCAGGATGTCCGTCGCCGAGCGCGGCAGTTCGGCGCGTTCTATAGGATTGATGTGTACGATCAGCACGTCCGGCGTGTCGCAGGAATAGATCAGCGGGAAGATTGCCGGATTTCCCATGTAACCGCCGTCCCAATAGGCCTCGCCGTCGATCTCGACGGCTTGGAACAGGAACGGCAGGCATGCCGACGCCATGATGGCGTCGATCGACAGCTCGTCATTGGAGAAAACCTTGACCTTCCCGGTCCGCACATTGGTCGCGCAGATGCTGAGTTTCAGAGGACAGCGCGACATGCGGACGGCATCGAGATCGATAGACTGCTCGAGAACGTTTTTCAGCGGATTGAAGTTCAAGGGATTGAACTGATAGGGCGACATCAAACGCGTCACCATATCGAGCATCAGGAAGGCCGGGGAGTATTCGAGCGAACGCGACCCGGTCATCTTGTCAAGCAGGCTCGGCTGCAGAGGGCTGAAGGCCGCCGCGTGGCTGACGCGGCGCCAGAAATTCGCAAGCGCCTTCTGCGCGCCGCGCCGTCCGCCTTCGGCAAGCCCGTAGGCAAGCACCGCCGCGTTCATGGCCCCGGCGCTGGTGGCGACTGCCCCCTCGAAGGACAAGTTTTCCTCGTCAAGGAGCCGATCGATGACACCCCATGTGAAGGCGCCGTGCGCGCCTCCGCCCTGAAGCGCGAGGTTGATCGTCCGCTTCCCGCGGACCACGCTGGGCGCGGCCGGTTCCGATTGGCTGGAGGCAAGCTTCACAACGTCGGCATGAGTGTTCATCGGGTACCCTCCTCGCGTAAAATTGCAGAAATTTTGACGATGACGATGCGCTCAGTGCGCAGTCCAGCCGCCGTCGATCGGCAAGGCTGTGCCGGTGATCGAAGCTGCGCAGTCGCTGCAGAGAAACACCGCAAGCGCTCCCATCTCTTCCACAGTCGCAAAGCGCCTGGTCGGCTGGTTCTTCAGAAAGATGTCGCGGATAACGGCGTCGCGGGCGATGTTGTGCGACTTCGCCTGATCCTCGATTTGCTTCTCGACGAGCGGCGTCCAGACATAGCCTGGACAGATCGCGTTCGAAGTCACGCCGTACTCGGCGCCCTCGAGAGCGACCACCTTCGTCAACCCGACCATGCCGTGCTTGGCGGCGACATAGGCTGATTTGAACGGCGAGGCGATCAGCCCATGGGCGGAAGCGATATTGATGATGCGGCCATAGCCGCGACCCTTCATCGGCTCGAAGGTCGCCTGGATCAGATGGAAAGCCGAACTCAGGTTGATCGCCAGGATCGAGTCCCATTTAGCGACGGGAAATTCGCTGACTGGCGCAACATGCTGTATGCCCGCGTTGTTGATCACGATGTCGATCTGGCCGAAGCGTGCAACGGCCCGCTCCACCATCATGTGGATAGCGTCGCGGTTCGACATGTCGGCGTTGTCGTAAGCGACGTCGACGTCATTTTCCTCGGCCAAGGCGGCACGCTGCGTCTCGATTTCCACCGGATCCCCGAACCCGTTCAGCATGACGGCAGCACCGCTCTTCGCCAGGGCGCGGGCGATGCCGAGGCCGATGCCGCTGGTCGAGCCGGTCACGATCGCCGTCCGGCCTTCCAGGGGGCGGCGCATCGCAAGCGTATCGGTTTCAGGTTTGCTGACGTTGAGCATTTCGGTCTCCGTTGATGTGCCGCAACGCTGCGGCTGTTCTGCGGGACCTTGAGCGATGCGCGCTCAACAATAAAATGCCGCTGTGCTATCAAATCCATGCGTTCATTGCATTGGCTGGAGAAGGCTCGGGCGCGCTAGGGGATTGGCATGGACATTCACCACATCCGATATTTCCTCGCCGTCTGCGATACGCGGAACTTCACGCGCGCCGCCGAGAAATGCAACGTCACCCAGCCGGCGCTCAGCCGCGCGATCCAGCAGCTCGAGGACGAGGTCGGCGGCCTTTTGTTCCGACGCGAGCGCAATCTGACCCACATCACCGACCTTGGCGCGCTGCTTCGGCCGCGTTTCCAACAGATATCAGATGAACTGAGCGGCGTGCGTCAGGAAGCCTCGCGCTTCCTTTGCCTCAAGGACGCGCATCTGAAGGTCGGCATCATGTGCACGATCGGCCCGCGCCGCTTCACCGGTTTGCTTACGGATTTCAACATGCGCCACAAGGGAATTCAGTTGCAGTTGGTTGAAGGGGTACCAAGCCGGCTCTCACAACTGCTCGAGGCGGGCGAGATCGACGTCGCAATCATGTCGTCGAGCGAAAAGTTCCCGGAACGCTTCGACGTGACGCCACTCTTTCGCGAACGCTTCATGCTGGCGTTCCCGACCGGCCATCGGCTGACGCAGCACGAGACCGTGCCAATCAGCGCGATCGATGGCGAGATCTATCTGAGACGCGTCAACTGCGAGTATTGGGACCATCTCTCTCATCTTTGCGTCGAGCGCGGAGTGAAGCTTCGCATCTCCTATTCCAGCGAGCGAGAGGACTGGATCCAAAACATGGTTGCCGGAGGGCTCGGCATCTGTTTCCTCCCCGAATACACAGCCGTGATTCCAGGGCTGCAGGTGCGGCCTGTGACAGAGCCGGAGGTGACCCGCGATGTGTGCCTCGTCACCGTCGCCGGCCGCCGCTTCTCGCCCGCGGTGTCGACATTTGTCGGTGCGGTCAAATCCTATGGCTGGGCAGAGGGCGCATCACCGGTTTCGATGCGCCGTTCCGCCGCGTAATCGAAACTCCGTCGACTACGCAGGATTACGCCTGCGGTTCGGGTGCGAGCCGGTACGACTGCGCCCAGGCTCACGCGATAGCTTCAGGCTATGGAATTCAGAAGTACCCGGCATTTCTCTTGGCAGCCGTGCTCGCCCAATCTCCTCATCACGCCCCGCATGAATTCCCATTGCCGGGCTCGATAAAAGGAGAACCGCAAAATGTTTTTGAAAGTCATAGCACCTCGCAACCCGATCAAACTTGTTCTTGCGTTCGGCCTGCTCGCTTCGGCCGCGGCTTTCGCTGCAGCACCTGCCCACGCCGGCGAATGCCCGGTCGACCAGGTCGCCACCAATGCCGTGCAGTCGATGCCGAGCGCGCCGGAAGGTGTCACCGACGAGGTCATCAGCACGATCGACCTCAGCACGAAGGGCGACGCCTGGAAGGGCAATAGGTTCCGTCTGCGCAAGCTCGTCGTGCAGCCCGGCGGCGTCGTGCCGTGGCACGACCACTCCACGCGTCCGGCAAATATCCTGGTCGTCGAGGGCGCGATCAGCGAATACAGCAACACCTGCAAGGTGGCGATCGAGCACAAGGCCGGCGAAGCCACCGCCGAGTTCGGCCAACTCGCGCATTGGTGGAAGAACAACGGTTCGGTTCCTGCCGTGCTCTATTCGGCCGACATCCTGCCGCCGGACATGGACGCCCACGGCGCGATGTAACCGGACCGCAGCGTCCCGCTTATTGACCCTCAACCTCCATCGACGTTCCCGGTCCCCTTCGGGAGCGTCGAACCATGCACGGATAAATTCCGATGGCCAGCTATGACGAAGCCGTTGCCTCGAAGCTCCGCAGGGTGTCGACGGACAGCCTGCGCTTCGGCATCATTGCCTTGATCGCATTTCTGACGCTCGTCGACCTTTTCGCCGCGCAGGCGATCCTTCCCTCGCTCGTCGTCAAATTCAGCGTCAGCCGCGCGACGATGGGTTTCGCGGTGAACGCCAGCACCTTTGGAATGGCGATCGCCGGCATCGCGGTGGCGCTACTTGGCCGCAACGTCGACCGGCGCAACGGGATATGGTTCAGCCTTGTCGTGCTCGCCATACCGACCGCGCTACTTTCCATCACCGACAGCATCGCAATGTTTGCCTTCCTGCGCGTTCTGCAGGGCCTGTGCATGTCGGCGGCCTTCACGTTGACGATCGCCTACCTCGCCGAGCATTTCTCACCCGGCCAGGCGGCAGGCGCGCTCGCCGCCTACGTCACCGGAAACGTGGCCAGCAACTTCTTCGGCCGCATCCTTTCGGCGGCTGTTGCGGACGGCTTTGGCATCTCCATTAACTTCCTGACCTTCGCTGCCCTAAATATTGCCGGCGCGTTGCTGGTCTGGCTGACTCTGAAGAAGACCGACCGCATGATGCGAATCGACGCCGACCACCCTCCCGCAGGTCGCGCCTGGAAAGCCCACTTTAAGAACCGAGAACTGCGCGGCAGCTTCGCGATCGGCTTCCTGATCCTGTTCGTCTTCATCGGCACGTTTACCTATGTGAATTTCCAGCTGGCCGCAGCACCGCTGGCCCTGTCGCCGATGGCGCTCGGTCTCGTTTATTTCGTATTTCTGCCGTCGATGCTGACAACCCCGCTCGCCGGCCGCGTGGCAAGGCGGTTCGGCCCGGCCAGCGGCATCGTCCTGACGCTCGGGATTGCCATCGCCGGCCTTCTGGCGCTGCTCACTCCAAATCTGCCGATCGTTCTTGCGGGCATGGCGCTGATTGCCATCGGAACATTCTTGGCGCAGGCGATCACGACCGGCCATGTCAGCCGCGTCGCCGCCCGCGACAAGGCCGCTGCGAGCGGTATCTATCTTGCTTCATACTATTCCGGCGGGTTGGTCGGCAGCTTCGTCCTCGGCCAGGTCTATGACCGGCTCGGCTGGACCACTTGTGTTGTTGTTCTCGTCGCCGCCCTGATCGCGGCAACGATAGTCGCCCGCCCGCTGACGGCGCCACGCGTCTGATCCCGCTTCACCTCGACGTTTACCGCCGCTCATGAGCGGCGGCATTTCCATGGAACCTGCCAGCCATACGCCGCACTCATCAATTCAGGCAGCAAACGGCATTATCAATCCGCCGAGCCTTTCCGCATCCTTTCTTCCAGCCTGTCATCGGACCGGCTTCACTCACGGAGAAAGAAAAATGATCAATTCAGTCAAATCGACCCTCGCGTCGACGGCGCTTGTCCTGACGCTTGCCACCCCGGGGTTTCTGGCCCAGGCCAATGCTGAGACGGCGTCCGACGGCGTCGTTACAGTCAAGAGCGGCTATTCGGTTGCAGAGACCGTGTCGCGGATCAAGAAGGATGTCGCCGACAAGGGCATCACGTTGTTCGGTGTCATCGACCAAGCCAAGCTCGGCAACGCCGCCGGCAACGTCGTCAGGCCGTCGCGGCTCATCATGTTCGGCAACCCGGCACTCGGCACGACCTTCATCACCGCGAACCCGAAAGCCGGCCTCGACTGGCCGGTGCGCGTCGTCGTTTACCAGACGGCTGATGGCTCGGTCTACGCGGCCTACACCGACTTCGACTACATCGCCAGGCGCCACGGTATCGAAAGCCGCACCAGGGAATTCAAGATGGCGACCGAAGTGATCCAGTCCGTCACCTCCAGCATCGAGAAATAACCCTTAAAGCGGGGCCGGCTGCCGGCTAGACGTCCGGCCCCGAAAGTTTTGCGCTGCCACGGCATTAGTTCCTATGAGACGTGACACCCTCATACCAAGCATCAGACATGACCGGAACGACAGCTTCCCCTGAATTGCGGGCAACGGAGAGACTAGGACAGAAGGTCAGCTCAGGGTCATGAACGAACCTCCGCGAAGGGGTCATCTTCCGCCCTTCCGCACCGGAACTGAGTGTCAGATTTTCCACTAGAACCACATATCGCGCACGCAGCGACCATCGCCAGGCAGGTCCTCGAACGTGTGGAGACCATCGAAATGGTCGATTGGCAAGTCGGCGACGGTGTCAGGCGGCGCAAGCCTCACATTGACGGCGATCCGAGTGCGACCGGCGGCACTGGCGCGCAAACCACGCCAGGCCAGCACACAGGCGCATGTCGGACAGAACAGGATCTCGAGCGACGGGGCATCCGTTCCGGAGCGGGTATAAGCACTTGTCGGTCCGGCAAGACGGATGCGTTCGTCGACATAATCGTAAGCCCACAGCGCGCCATAGCGGCGGCAAAGCGTGCAGTTGCAGGCTGTGATCGAGCCGGGATCGCCTTCCAAAATCCAGTGGGCCGCGCCACAATGGCAGGTTCCGGTCAGCATTTGTCCTCCTCACGTTCTGGCAGCAACACGAGCGTTGTTCCCAACATTGTGCCGGACCCAGTGCGATATTCAACAGTTTGTGGCGCGGCCCGATGCGCTCGCCGCTTTGGCAAGATGTTCGTTGTCTTCCCCAATATCCTTGCCTTCGTGACAGGCTTTCGCCATGAAGGCCGATGAACTCCCGTTTGCCAGCCAGCACACGCCAGCGGCTCGACGAACTCCTCGTCGCGCGCGGCCTGTTTGCCAGCCGCTCTCGCGCCCGCGACGCGATCGAGCGCGGCACCGTGATGGTTGACGGCGTCATCGCCCGCAAGCCCGGCCAGACCGTCCGGGCTGATTGCCTCATAGAAGTCGATGATCCGGCGCAGGGCTATGTGTCCCGTGCTGCGCTGAAGCTGATCGCCGGGCTCGACTATTTCGACCTCGATCCAGCCGGCAGCGAAGCGCTCGACGTCGGCGCCTCGACCGGAGGCTTCACTCAAGTGCTGCTCGGACGTGGCGCGGCGCATGTCACGGCGATCGATGTTGGGCATGGCCAGATACATCCGGATATCGCCGGCGATCCACGTGTGACTGTTATCGAGGGATTGAACGCCCGTGATCTTTCGACCGCCGATCTTGCCGATCGAATTCCAGATTTTATCGTCTCCGACGTCAGCTTCATCTCGTTGAAACTGGCGCTGCCGCGGGCGCTCGCCATTGCCAGGAGCGGCGCCAAAGCAATATTTCTGGTCAAGCCGCAATTCGAGGCGGGCCGCGAGGCGATCGGCAAGGGCGGCTTGCTGAAAGATCCATACGATGCCGCGCGGGTTGCCGGTCTGCTGCAGGATTGGCTGGACGGCGTCCCCGGCTGGCGCTCGCTCGGACTGCATCTGTCGCCGATCGAAGGCGGCGACGGCAACCGCGAGTTCCTGCTCGCCGGGATCAAGGACGCCGGTATCGAGAACAGGGGGATCGGAGGCCGATGAATGCGCGCTTCACGATCACAAGGCTGGGCTCCCAGGGCGACGGCGTCGCCGAGACCGAAACCGGCGAGCTTTTCATTCCGTTCACGCTGCCCGGTGAAACCGTCACCGCCGCGCGCGAAAAGGACCGTGCCACGCTGATGTCGGTGCTGGAGGCTTCGCCGCTTCGCATCGACCCTGCCTGTCGGCATTTCACCGAATGCGGCGGCTGCGCCATCCAGCATCTCGAGGCCGAAGCCTATCATCGGTGGAAGCGTGACAAGGTTGCGCATGCGCTCAACAGCAGGGGCATCAGTTGCGACATTGACGCGCTGGTGCCGTGCGCGCCGCAGACGCGCCGGCGCGTCGTGTTCACCGCCCGGCGCAGCGAGACCGGCATGCTGCTCGGCTTCGTTCGGGCGCTGTCGTCCGAAATAATTTCCATTGAGGAATGCCCGATCTCGCTGCCCGAGATCGTCACAAAGCTCGATCGTCTGAGAGCACTTGCCGAACTGGTTTGCGCCACGACGAAATCGTTCCGCATGACGGTCACGGCGACCGGTTCCGGCCTCGATGTCGCGGTTCACGAGTCCGGCAAGCTCGGCGAGAACCAGCGCCGCGTCGCCTCCAATTTCGTCATCGCCCAGGGGCTGGCCAGGCTTTCGATCGATGGCGAGATCATCATCGAGCCAAAAAAGCCGGTTGTCACGTTCGGCAGCGTCGCCGTCGCGGTGCCGCCGGGCGCCTTCCTGCAGGCGACCGAGGCCGCCGAGCAGGCGATGGCCGACATCGTCGGCCGGCACCTCGCGCGCGCCAAAAAGGTCGCCGACCTCTTCGCCGGCTGCGGCAGCTTCGCGCTGCGCCTCGCCGCCAGGTCGGAGGTCCATGCGGTGGAGGGGGATGCGGCAGCGCTTTCGGCGCTCGACCGGGCATTCCGTTTCGCCAGCGGTCTGAAGGGGGTGACCAGCGAACGCCGCGACCTGTTCCGGCGGCCGCTCACTTCGAGGGAACTGAATGCCTTCGACGGCGTCGTCTTCGATCCGCCCCGCGCCGGCGCCGAAGACCAGTCGAAGCAGATTGCCCGCTCCGACGTGCCGCTGGTCGCCGCGGTTTCCTGCAATCCGGTTACGCTGGCGCGCGACTTGCGCATCCTCCTCGATGGCGGCTACGCCCTGAAAAGCGTGACGCCGATCGACCAGTTCCTGTGGTCGCCGCATGTCGAGGCCGTCGCGCTTCTGGAGAAGCCGAAGCGAAGGCGGTAGCGGATCCGCACTTGTTGAGCTTGAATTTCGCGTAAAATGAGCATACTTTGAACGTGTTCTGTTCAAAATGTGCTAGGAACCTGTTATGAATACCGCAGCTCTCGATATCAGAGCATCGCGCTTTGGCGACGAGCGGACGCCATTTCTTTCGGCAAGACGGGTGGCTGAACTGCTGGGCGTCAATCTGACCGAACTGGCGGGCCTGATCGGCGTCGCGCGCAACACGCTTGCCGCCAAGACCGGCGCGCGCAAGGTCGACGCCGCATTGAGTCCGATTGTCCGTATCCTTGCGATGGCAGGCGAGATGGCCGGCGATGAACAGCGTGCGGCGATCTGGTTCAAGCATCAGCCGATCCCCGGCTGGGCGGGAAAGACCGCCTACGATCTCGTTCAAGAGGGCAAGACGGACAAGGTGCTTGCCTATCTGGAGGCAGTCCGCTCCGGCATCTATGCCTGAAAGCAGACTGAGCCTATGGCGCGCCTTCGTGCCGCGTTGGGCGCATCTGCCGCTTTCCGGCGAAGGAGCAGCCCGCTTTGGCGGTCGCTGGAATCCAGTGGACGCCCCGACGATCTATGCCGCGGGCGAATTGTCCACGGCTTGGGCGGAGTACAATCAGGGCTTTGTCCAGCATCCGGCGCTGATTGCGCAGCTCGCACTTTCAGGCGCGCGACTGGCAGACCTTACGGACGCTGATGAGTTGACCAGGCTCGGCGTGACGGCGGACATTCACCGATGTGAATGGCGCGATGTCATGGATCAAGGCCTGGTACCTGAGACGCACACGCTGAGAGATCGCCTGATTGCCGATGGGCAGCATGGCGTGATCTACCCCTCCTTCATGTCGCCCGGCGGCACATGCGTCGCGCTGTGGCTATGGAACGAGAGCAACGCACCCCGCCTGAAGGTTATCGACCCCGACCATCGCTTGCCGAAAACGGCGGCTTCATGGCTGTAATGCGTGTCGCGCAAAAGCATGCCCTTGGGCCTGGACCCGAGGGTGTGCAGCGGTTTTGCGATAACGACATGCATAAAACAACACCCTAAAGCGCGTCGCATGAGGCCGGTCAAACGCGACGCGCTTTAGGGCAGTTCGAACCGGCCGCGCCGCCGCGCTTCGGCCAGCACACCCGCGTCCATTTCTTCCAACGTCTTCGGCCTGTCTCTACGGGGCAGGGATCCAAACACGTCTTCTGGCCGTGTCTCGGCGAAGACTGGTGCAGGCTTCAGTAGCACGCCCTCTGGAGTATCTTCGACCAGAAGACGTGTGCCGGCGTCCCATTCCCTCCGCTTGCGGATAGCGCTGGGCAGGGTGACCTTCCCCTTGGTCGAGACAGTGGTTACGAGTCTTTCCGGGTTGGCCATCGCGGCGCATCCTCTGAATGTAAGATAAAACCGCAGCTTCTATCAAACCCGCGTTCCGCCAACCGTCATCTGGTTCATCCTGAGGTGCGGCTGGCCGACGCCGACCGGCACGCCCTGGCCGGCCTTGCCGCACATGCCGATGCCGGTGTCGAGCTTCATGTCGTTGCCGATCATCGCAACCCGATGCATGGCATCCGGCCCATTGCCGATCAGCATGGCGCCCTTGATCGGCTGCCTCACCTTGCCGTTCTCGATCATGTAGGCCTCGGTGCAGCCGAACACGAATTTTCCCGAGGTGATGTCGACTTGGCCGCCGCCGAAGGAGACGGCATAGATGCCGTTCTTGACCGAGGCGATGATTTCGTCCGGCTCCATGTCTCCTGAAGTCATATAGGTGTTGGTCATGCGCGGCATCGGCTGGTGCGCGTAGCCTTCGCGCCGTCCGTTGCCGGTGGCGTTCATGCCCATCAGCCGGGCGTTCTGGCGATCCTGCATATAGCCGACAAGCTTGCCGTCGTCGATCAGCACATTGCGGGCCGACGGCGTGCCTTCATCGTCGACGGTCAGCGAGCCGCGCCGCTCGGCCATGGTGCCGTCGTCGACGACGGTGACACCTTTTGCTGCCACCTGCTGGCCCATCAGCCCGGCGAAGGCCGATGTCTTCTTGCGGTTGAAGTCGCCTTCCAGCCCGTGGCCGACGGCCTCGTGCAGCATGACGCCCGGCCAGCCGCTGGACAGCACGATGTCAAAGGTGCCGGCGGGGGCCGGAATGGCCTCGAGGTTGACCAGCGCTTGCCGCAGCGCCTCCTTGGCGGCGTGTTTCCAGCTGTCCTCGACCAGGAATTCGCCAAACCCTTTGCGTCCGCCCATGCCGAAGGAGCCGCTCTCCTGGCGGTCGCCGTTGCCGACCACCACCGACACGTTGATCCTGACCAGCGGGCGGATGTCGCGCACCATCTGGCCGTCGGCACGCACGATCTCGACATGCTGCCAGGAGGCGGCGAGCGACGCCGTCACCTGCCGCACGCGCGGATCCTCGGCTCGCAGCCACGCATCGATTTCCTGAAGGAGCTTGGCCTTGGCCTCGAAGGAGGGCGAGGGAATCGGGTTGTCGTCGCCATAGAGATGGCGGTTGGTGCGGGCGGGAGCCGCAGCAAGCGTGCCGGAATAGCCGCTCTTGACGGTTGACACAGCGTCGGCCGCGCGCAGCAGCGATGCTTCCGAAAGATCGCTGGAATGCGCGTAGCCGCTCGCTTCGCCGGCGACCGCGCGCAGGCCAAAGCCTTGGTCTGTGTTGAAATTGGCGGTCTTCAGCCGGCCATTGTCGAACATCAGCGCTTCGCTCTCGCTGTATTCGAGGAACAACTCGCCGTCGTCGGCGCCGTTGATGGTCTCGGCGACGATCTGCTTGATGCGATCGTCGGAAATGTCGAATTGGCCGATCAGGCTGTTCATGGCGCGGTCCGTCCGTGGAAAGAGATTGTCCTCACGATGTAGGCGCGAAGGTGCGCCCAGACAATCGGCAATGACCATTGTCTGTACATGACCCCGAAAATCGGAATCGATTTTCGGGGTCATGCGCAAAATCGAAGCGCTGCAGCGTTCTTTGCGCGTCCTTGGATGCGCGGCGCTGTAGCCAAAGGCGGTCACAATCCCATTTTCGTCAGCAGGGTTTTGGGCCTCTCGCCCCGTCTCAAGGCAGCGCGGCGAAACCGTCGGCGAAACCCTTGAGCTCGACCGGGATGCCAATGCCTTCCTCCGGCGTCTGGAAGACGATGAAGGTGGCTGACGTTCCGGTCTTCAGCGTATCGAGCAGTGGCTTTTCGAGAATGACCTCGGCATAGCAGCCGTCCTGGAAGCAGCGCACGAAATAGGCCCGGCCGATATCCTTGCCGTCGACGTTGAGGCCGAGCCCGTTGGGCAGCAGCACGCCGAGCGGCGCCAGCACGCGCAGGATTTCGGCCTTGTTGTCGGCGGTGCGCAGCACGACGACGGAAAGCCCCATCTCGGGACGGTCTTCGGCGACGACGTTCTGCATCATCACGCATTGTTCCGATGTGGCGCCAGCCGGCGTGTCGCAGATGATCGACCATGCGCCATGCGTCGTCCGCACCTTGCCGCTTGGCTGCGCGGCATTGGCCTGGCTGACGCCGAACGAGCCAACATAGGACAGGCCGATCCCGGACAGACCAACGCCAGATAGGCCAACGCTACACACGGCAGCGAGAAGGATGGCCTTTGCCAAGCTTCTAGAAAGCCCAAGTCCCCAAAGCCAAGAGTTCATGACGGCTCCATTGCGAATCACGGCACTTTAAGCCGCGCCAAGGGCAAGTAAAGGATGAGACCACTGCCGGCCTGCCTCGACCAAGGCAATTGTGCGCTTTTCCGTGCCAAATTCGCCCGAATTGCGACGGCCCGGCGCATTTTGCCGGGACACTCCGCCGCTCGGGCATTCGCGGGTCCGACACCGCCGCGGCCGCCGCCACAAGGCGCAGCCGCGCTTGCGCGCAAAAATGCCGCACGGTTTCCCCCGCTCCTTTCTTGCAGAGGCAAATAGAGTATGGTTTGAACCAGCCTCGAGACTCTCCGGGATTCCCGTCCCGGCGTTGTTCGATATTCTTGCGGTCCGATCGCGAGGAACTGGGAGATAATGACGGCAATGAGAAAATTCCTAGCAGGCGCCAAACTCCTGGCAAGCGCTGCCGCCACACTGTTCACCGGCGCATCCGCCCATGCGGCCCAGCCTGCGCCGTGGGAGATGACCTTCCAGCCCGCAGCCACCGACATGATGCGGCAGATCGCCCGGTTCGAGCACTATACGCTGTGGTTCATCGTGCCGATCACCCTCTTCGTGCTCTTTCTCATCGCCTATTGCATCCTGAAGTTTCGCGCGAGCGTCAATCCGACCCCGTCGCGCACCAGCCATAACACGCTGATTGAGGTAATCTGGACGGTCGGGCCGGTCGTCGTCCTGCTCTTGCTCGCCATCCCCTCGTTCCAGCTCTTGACTGCGCAATACACGCCGCCGGAGGAAGCCAAGCTGACCGTCAAGGCGACGGGAAACCAGTGGAACTGGGACTACGAATACCAGACCGAAAACACGCTTTCCTTCAACTCGGCGATCCTGGCGGATTCTGACCGCGCCGCGGCCGGCAAGGAGGACCGCGGCGCTTATCCGCGCCTGCTCGCCGTCGACAATGAGATGGTGGTGCCGGTCAACACCATGACCCGGGTGCTGGTGACGGCGGCAGACGTGATCCACGCCTTTGCCATGCCGTCCTTCGGCATCAAGACCGACGCGGTTCCGGGTCGCATCAACGAGGTCTGGTTCAAGGCGGAAAAGGAAGGCCTCTATTACGGCCAGTGCTCGGAGCTCTGCGGCAAGGACCACGCCTTCATGCCGATCGCGATCCGCGTCGTCTCCGACGCCCAGTACAAGACCTGGCTGGCAGCAGCCGGCACCGACCTTCCCGGCGCCAACAAGGCGCTGATGGCCGAGGTCGACGGCAAAGACAAGGTAGCGGCCGCCGGCAACTGATGCCGCGACCAGAAAAGATCAGGGAACGGAGCCGAACATGGCAGACGCTGCAGCTCACGACCACGACCACAAGCCGTATCATGGCTGGGTGCGGTGGGTGTATTCGACCAACCACAAGGATATCGGCACACTCTACCTGATCTTCGCGATCATGGCGGGCTGCGTCGGCGGTGCCCTTTCGGTCGTCATGCGTATGGAACTGCAGGAGCCTGGGATCCAGATTTTCACCGGCCTGGCGCAGATGGTCTACGGCTTGAACGCCGACGCTGCGCTCGACGGCGGCAAGAACATGTACAATGCCTTCACCACCGCCCATGCGCTGATCATGATCTTCTTCATGGTCATGCCGGCGTTGATCGGCGGCTTCGCCAACTGGATGGTGCCGATCATGATCGGCGCGCCGGACATGGCATTCCCGCGCATGAATAACGTCTCGTTCTGGTTGCTGCCACCGGCTTTCATCCTTCTGATCATCTCGGCCTTCGTGCCGAGCGCGCCTGGCGCCTACGGCGTCGGCGGCGGCTGGACGATCTATCCGCCGCTATCGACCTCGGGCCAGCCCGGACCGGCGATGGATCTTGCGATCCTGTCGCTGCACATCGCCGGCGCCTCATCGATCCTCGGCGCCATCAATTTCATCACCACCATCTTCAACATGCGCGCGCCTGGCATGACGCTGCACAAGATGCCGCTGTTCGCCTGGTCGGTGCTGATCACCGCTTTCCTGCTGCTGCTGTCGCTTCCGGTTCTGGCCGGCGGCATCACCATGCTTTTGACCGATCGCAATTTTGGCACCACCTTCTTCGCGCCCGACGGCGGCGGCGACCCGATCCTGTTCCAGCACCTGTTCTGGTTCTTCGGGCACCCGGAAGTCTACATCCTGATCCTGCCGGGCTTCGGCATCGTCAGCCACATCGTCTCGACCTTCTCCAGGAAGCCTATCTTCGGCTATCTCGGCATGGCCTATGCCATGGTCGCGATCGGGGCGGTCGGCTTCATCGTCTGGGCGCACCACATGTACACGACCGGCCTGTCGCTCGACACGCAGCGCTATTTCGTCTTCGCCACGATGGTTATCGCCGTGCCGACGGGCGTGAAGATATTCTCGTGGATCGCCACCATGTGGGGCGGGTCGATTTCGCTCAAGACCCCGATGCTGTGGGCGATTGGCTTCATCTTCCTGTTCACCGTCGGCGGCGTTACCGGCGTCCAGCTTGCCAATGCCGGTCTCGACCGTCCGCTGCACGACACCTATTACGTGGTCGCGCATTTCCATTATGTGCTGTCGCTGGGCGCGGTCTTTGCCATCTTCGCCGGCTGGTACTACTGGTTCCCGAAGATGACCGGCTACATGTATTCGCCTGTCATCGCCAATACCCACTTCTGGGTCACCTTCGTCGGCGTCAACCTCGTCTTCTTCCCGCAGCATTTCCTCGGTCTTTCAGGCATGCCGCGCCGCTACATCGACTATCCGGATGCGTTTGCCGGCTGGAACATGGTGTCGTCCTACGGCTCGTATATTTCGGCCGTCGGCGTGGTCATCTTCCTCTATGGCGTGTTCGAGGCCTTCCAGAAGAAGCGGGTGGCTGGCGCCAACCCATGGGGCGAGGGTGCGACGACGCTTGAATGGCAGCTGCCTTCGCCGCCGCCCTTCCACCAGTGGGAACAACTGCCGAAGATCAAATAGGCTTCTGCCTGGGGGAAATACGGAACCGCCGGTTCGCCGGCGGTTTTGGCCAACGGAATGATGGACTTTAAGTACGCATGGCCCTTGTCGACGACACATTGACTGACGAACCGGGCTTTCGCATGTCGGAAGCGACGGCGGGCGATTTCTTCGCCCTGTTGAAGCCGCGCGTCATGTCGCTGGTGGTGTTCACCGCCTTTGTCGGCCTGGTCGCAGCACCCGTGACCATCAATCCGCTTCTGGCGGTGATCGCGATCCTGGCCATTGCCATTGGGGCTGGCGCGTCCGGCGCGCTCAACATGTGGTACGACGCCGACATCGATGCGGTGATGACCAGGACCGCCGGCCGTCCGGTGCCGGCCGGCCGCATCCGGCCCGGCGAGGCGCTGAGTTTCGGCCTGGTGCTGTCGGTGCTGTCGGTAATGACGCTCGGCGTGCTGGTCAACTGGCTGTCGGCGACGCTGCTGGCCTTCACCATCTTCTTCTATGCCGTCGTCTACACGATGTGGCTGAAGCGCTGGACGCCGCAGAACATTGTCATCGGCGGTGCTGCCGGCGCCATTCCGCCGGTGATCGGCTGGGCCGCGGTGACCGGAACCGTCAGCCTGGAAAGCGTCGTCCTGTTCCTCATCATCTTTTTATGGACGCCGCCGCATTTCTGGGCGCTCGCCCTCTTCAAGTCCGAGGACTATGCCAGGGCCGGCATCCCGATGATGCCGAATGTCGCCGGCCAGGCTTCGACCCGACGCCAGATCTTCGCCTATGCGCTGATCCTTGCGCCGGTTGGCGTGCTGCCATGGGCGCTCGGCTTCACCACACCCGTCTATGGCGTCTTTGCGGTGCTGCTTGGTGCCGGCTTCGTCTGGTATGCGTGGCAGGTGCTGCGGATGGCAGACGACGACCATGTGATGAAGCCGGCCAAGGCATTGTTCGGCTATTCGCTGCTCTACCTCTTTGCCATTTTCGCCGTCTACCTTGCCGACTGCGTTGTCGGGCGCGTGCTGACCATGGGCGGAGCATGACCATGGCCGACAAGAAGCTTGAACTCGTCACGCTGACGGAGCGCCAGCAGAAGGCCCGGCGCAACCGCTCGGTGGCCATTGGCCTGGCGCTGGCGGTGCTTGTCGTCATCTTCTACATCGCGACCGTCGTGAAATTCGGTCACAACCTCACCGGAACGATGTGAGGCTCAGATGAACCGTCAAACGGTGACCCATCCTCAAAACAGGAACACCAACCGCATCGTCGCCGGGGTCTGCATCGCCTTTTTCGGCGGCATGATCGGCATGGCCTATGCTGCGGTGCCGCTCTACGCGATGTTCTGCCAGGCGACCGGTTACGGCGGCACCGTGAAACGCGCAACGCAGCAATATGCCGACCGGGTGCTCGACCGCGATATCACCATCCGTTTCGACGCCAACACGGCCGGCGTGCCCTGGCAGTTCGAGCCGGTCGCCCGCTCCGTCACCATCAAGATAGGCGAGACGGCCCAGGCGCATTATAGCGCCACCAACAAGTTCGTCCGCGCCACCACGGCCCGCGCGACCTTTAATGTGCAGCCGGAATTTGCGGGATCTTACTTCAACAAGGTCGAGTGTTTCTGCTTTACCGATACGACGCTGAAGCCTGGCGAGACGCTGGACATGCCGGTCGTGTTCTATGTAGATCCCGACATCGTCAACGCGCCGGAATTGAAGGACCTGAAGACGATTACCCTGTCGTACACGATGTTCCCGGTCGAGAAGAACGAGAAGACCAAGCCGGTGGCGTCGACAGTGCCGGCCGAAGGCACAAGCAACAAAGTTTCACATACCGAACGAAGCCTCGGGGGTTGATATGGCAGACGCGCACGCAAAACCACAACATGACTACCACCTCGTCGACCCGAGCCCGTGGCCATTCCTCGGCTCGGTCGGCGCGTTGGTCACCGCGATCGGCGGCGTCTGTTACATGCAGTATCTCAAGGGCGGCGATTTCCCGATCTTCGGCTTCAACATCGCCAATCCGTGGCTGTTCTTCATCGGCCTCTTGATCGTTATCTACACCATGTACGCCTGGTGGTCGGATACCATCAGGGAAGCGCATGAAGGCCACCACACGCGTGTTGTGTCGCTGCATCTGCGCTACGGCATGATCATGTTCATCGCTTCCGAGGTGATGTTCTTCGTCGCCTGGTTCTGGGCTTTCTTCGACGCCAGCCTGTTTCCCGGCGAGGCACAGCAATATGCCCGCGCCACCTTCACCGGCGGTGTCTGGCCGCCGAAGGGCGTTGAGGTCCTCGACCCCTTCCACCTGCCGCTCTACAACACCGTCATCCTGCTTCTGTCGGGCACTACGGTGACCTGGGCACACCACGCGCTGCTTCATGGCGACCGCAAGGGGCTGATCAACGGCCTGGTGCTGACCGTCGGACTCGGCATCCTGTTCACCATGGTGCAGGCTTACGAATACATGCACGCGCCGTTCGGCTTCAGGGATTCGATCTACGGCGCCACTTTCTTCATGGCGACCGGCTTCCACGGCTTCCATGTCATCATCGGCACCATCTTCCTGCTCGTCTGCCTGGTCCGCGCGATGAAGGGCGACTTCACGCCCAAGCACCATTTCGGCTTCGAGGCTGCCGCCTGGTACTGGCACTTCGTCGACGTGGTCTGGCTGTTCCTGTTCGCATCGATCTATGTCTGGGCCTCGAGCGGCGCGGTCATCGAAGGCCACTGAAATCTACCTGAGGAAATCGATGAGGCGGCTGCGGCGACGTGGCCGCCTTACCTTTTGGGGTGAAGGGCATTAAAGCGCGTCGCGGCTGAATGCATTCATGCGACGCGCTTTAAGTTCTTGTTTTTATGCATGTCGTTATCGCAAAACCGCTGCGCACTTTTGCGCGACATGCATTAAGGTATCGGAATGAGCGACGACAAGGCGATCTGGCCAGCAATCGATCCGATTTCGGCTGGCCTGCGCGGCCGCTGCCCGCGCTGCGGCGAGGGCCGGCTGTTTTCCGGCTTCCTCACCGTTGGCGAACGCTGCGCCAATTGCGGCCTCGACTATTCCTACGCCGATGCCGGCGACGGTCCGGCGGTGTTCGTCATCCTGATCATCGGCTTCATCGTCGTCGGGCTGGCGCTGTGGATGGAGGTGACGCTCAGCCCGCCGCTCTGGCTGCATTTTCTGCTGTGGATACCGCTGACGCTGGTGCTTTGCCTGGGCGCGCTCAGGCTGATCAAGGGTGTGCTCCTGACGCTGCAATACCGCAACAAGGCGGCAGAGGGCAGGCTGGACCTCGGCGAATGAGCACGACATCCGCTTCGATTGCAGGCCGTTCGCGGCCGAAGACGGCATTGCTGCTTGGACTTGGCCTCGTGCTGTTCTTCATCCTGCTGGCGCTCGGCACCTGGCAGGTCCAGCGCCTGTACTGGAAAGAGGGTCTTCTCCAGACCATCGACCGGCGCACGCACTCAGCGCCCTTGCCGTTGGCCGAGGTCGAAAAGCGGTTTGCCGCCAGCGGCGATGTGGATTACACGCCGGTGACGGCATCAGGCACGTTCCTGCATCAAGGCGAGCGACATTTCTTCGCGACCTGGGAAGGCCAGTCCGGTTTCGATGTCTTCACGCCATTGCATCTGGAGGACGGCCGCTTCGTCCTGATCAATCGCGGCTTCGTGCCGTACGATCTCAAGGACGCTGCCAAGCGCCCGCAAAGCCATGGTGCGGGCCAGGTAACGGTGACGGGGCTCGCCCGCAATCCGCTGCCGACAAAGCCCTCGATGATGCTTCCCGACAATGATCCGCAGAAAAACATCTTCTACTGGAAGGATCGCGACGCCATGGCGGCCAGCGCCGGTCTGCCGGCCGGCGCGGGGCTGGTGCCATTCTTTATCGACGCGGACGCCACGCCGAACCCGGGTGGGCTGCCGGTCGGCGGCGTGACAATCATCGACCTGCCGAACAGCCATTTGCAATATGCCGTAACCTGGTACGGCCTTGCCGCTGCCCTTGCCGGCGTCCTCATCTTTAGGCTTCGCCGCCCGGCGAAAGAAGAATGATCAGCACTGGTGCCCTTGACAGGGCAGGGGTGCGCACCTCATTTCGCGCCTTGAGTTCAAGACTTGAGTTCACGCTACGACCAACCGGCCGGGAATCATGCTTCACACGACGACAAAGCCACCGCTGACGATAAGGCTCTGCCAGCCGCGCGGCTTCTGCGCCGGCGTCGACCGCGCCATCCAGATCGTCGTGCTGGCGCTGAAGAAATATGGCGCGCCGGTCTATGTTCGCCACGAGATCGTCCACAATCGCTACGTCGTCGAGGGGCTGCAAAGCCTCGGTGCGGTGTTCATCGAGGAGCTCTCCGAGATACCGGCTGAGCATCGTCAGAGCCCGGTCGTCTTTTCGGCGCATGGCGTGCCGAAGTCGGTGCCGGCGGACGCCCAGGCGCGCAACCTCTTCTATCTCGACGCCACCTGCCCGCTGGTGTCGAAGGTCCACAAGCAGGCAATGCGCCATCAGCGGCTCGGCCGTCATGTGCTTCTGATCGGCCATGCCGGCCACCCGGAAGTGATCGGCACGATGGGGCAGTTGCCGGACGGCGCCGTCACCTTGATCGAGACCGAAGCCGACGCCGCGAATTTGGTGCCCGCCGACCCGCAGGCGCTCGGGTTCGTCACCCAGACGACGCTGTCGGTCGAGGACACCGCCGGCATCATTCGGGTGCTTAAGGATCGTTTTCCCGATTTGCATGCGGCGGCAGCGGAATCGATCTGCTACGCCACCACCAATCGCCAGGAAGCGGTCAAGGAGACCGCCGCGGGTGCCGATCTCTTCCTGATCGTCGGCGCTCCCAACTCCTCAAATTCGCGGCGTCTCGTCGAAGTGGCCGAACGCGCCGGCGCCTCGATGTCGCTTCTGGTGCAGCGCGCCTCCGAAATTCCATGGACCGAGATCGCCGGCATCTCGACGCTCGGTCTTTCGGCAGGTGCCTCGGCACCGGAAATCATCGTCGACGAGATCATCGATGCGTTCCGGCAGCGCTTCGACGTAACCATCGAGCTGGCGGTGACGGCGACGGAAACCGAGGATTTTCCGGTGATGCGGGTGCTGCGCGACGTCGAGCTGACGGCCGCCGACATGGCTTTCGTCAACGGGGCCGCGTAAGGTTCATGGCGGTCTACACCGACGTCAACGAAGGCGAGCTCGGCGCGTTCCTCAAGGCCTATCCAGTCGGCGATCTCCTGTCCTACAAGGGCATAGCCGAAGGCACCGAGAACTCGAACTTCCTGCTGCACACGACCAGCGGCTCCTACATCCTGACGCTCTACGAAAAGCGCGTCGACAAGGCCGACCTGCCGTTCTTCCTCGGCCTCATGAGCCATCTCGCCAGGAAGGGCATTTCCTGCCCGCTCCCGGTGACCGCGCATGATGGCGACGTCATCGGAACGCTAGCCGGCCGGCCGGCGGTCATCATCACCTTCCTCGAAGGCGTTTCGCTGCGGCGGCCGACATCAGCGCACTGCGGCGAGGTCGGCAAGGCGCTGGCGGCGCTGCATCTGGCCGGCGCCGACTTTCCGATGACCCGTCCGAATGCCCTTGCCATCGATGGCTGGCGCAAGCTGTGGAGCGCCTCTCGTCTTCGCGCCGACGAGGTCGAGCCGGGACTGGCGGCCGAGGTCGATGCCGATTTCGGCGATTTCGAGCGGAATTGGCCGAACGGCCTGCCGGAAGGCATCATCCATGCCGATCTTTTCCCCGACAACGTCTTCTTCCTCGGCGAGAAACTGTCGGGGCTGATCGACTTCTATTTCGCCTGCAACGATCTCTACGCCTATGATGTCGCTACCTGCCTCAATGCCTGGTGCTTCGAGAACGATTTTTCCTTCAACCTGACCAAGGGCACGGCGCTGCTTGCCGGCTACCAAAGCGTGCGGCCCTTGAGCGGCGAAGAGAAAGCTGCGCTGCCGATGCTGGCGCGCGGCTCGGCACTGCGCTTCATGCTGACCCGGCTTTACGACTGGCTGATCATTGCCAACGGCGGGCTGGTCGTGAAACGCGATCCGACCGAATATATCAGGCGTATGCGTTTCCACCGGGCGATCAAATCTCCTTCCGAATACGGACTGACATGACCAAGCGCGTCGAAATCTTCACCGATGGTGCCTGTTCGGGCAATCCGGGGCCTGGCGGCTGGGGGGCTGTCCTGCGCTTCAAGGGCGTCACGAAGGAACTGTCGGGCGGCGAGGCTGCTACCACCAACAACCGCATGGAACTTTTGGCCGCCATCTCGGCGCTCAATGCGCTGAAAGAACCCTGTTCGGTCGATCTTTATACCGACAGCAACTATGTCAAGGACGGCATTTTCAGCTGGATCGACGGCTGGAAGCGCAACGGCTGGAAGACCGCTGCCAGGCAACCGGTGAAGAATGCCGAACTGTGGCAGGCGCTCGACGAGGCGCGCAACCGTCATCAGGTGATCTGGCATTGGGTCAAGGGCCATGCCGGCCATCCGGAGAACGAGCGTGCCGACGAATTGGCGCGGCTCGGCATGGCGCCGTTCAAGAACAAGACGGCCAGGCCCGCGCCCGTTTCGGCTGGGGAAAACACCCAAGCCAAACAGCCGGCAGCCAGGAAACTGCGCCGCTCGACCCAAAGCTACTGACCAATCTGGACTACTGACCAGTCTGGTCCGCCATATTCAGCGGATCAGCAGCGCTGTGCCGAAAAGTCCGAGCGCGAACACAGTATGCGATACGAGGTTGAGGGCGCGGATCTGCATAGGGTTGGGGCGCTTTGACGCGGCCCAGCCGGCGCCCATGCCGGGCGCCAGCAGGAACCAGCCGGCGCCTACGGTAACGATGCCGAGGAAGAAGGCCGGCAGGAAGGTCGGCGCGGCCAGCCACGCCGCTCCCGCCAAAACGGCCAGGATGATGCCGTAGACGATGCCGACAAAATAGTGGAAGGCCCAGCCCAGCGCCGATTCATGCGCATAGGGTGCTGCCTCGCCGATATCGTCATGGAAGACCTTGCCGTCCCTCAGGTGCCAGACCCAGCGACCAACCAGTCCCCAGTTCGGCCGTGGCTGAGCAAACACCGTGTTCAGGAAAATCGCCCAGAGGTCCATGAGCGCCGTGGCGCCGATGCCGATCGCCACAGCGCGCCAGAAGTGGTCAAACATCATTGAGGTCCCTTAAAAGCAGGCAATTCCCAAACAGCATTCTTTGCACGCCCAATTGGACGCGCGGCTGCCGAAACGAGCGCGATCGTCAGGCCAAAGGAGCGTGAAAACCTCGGCCTATGCTGTCGCCAAAACGGAAAGCTGTCCGAGAATGTGAGCAGCACCGGATTCATCAACGCCAGGCTTTGTCTCGACATTGAGCGCGGCGACCTTGCCGTCGTCGACGATCATCGAAAACCGCTTCGAGCGCAGCCCCATGCCACCGCCGGAAAGGTCGGCGTCGAGACCGATCGACTTGACGAAATCGCCATTGCCGTCGGCAAGATAGAGAATCCTGCCTTCACCGCCGCTGAAGCGGGCCCAGGCGCCCATCACGTGGACATCGTTGACGGCGACGACGGCGATGGTGTCGACGCCGCGCGCCAGGATGGCGTCGTAATTATCCAGAAAGCCGGGCAGATGGTTGTTGGAGCAGGTCGGCGTGAAGGCGCCGGGAACAGCGAACAGCACCACCTTCTTTCCCGAGAAAATCTCGGCCGTCGTGATCGCTTTTGCGCCGTCGGCAGTCATCGTCTTGAAGGTCGCTTGGGGCAGCTTGTCGCCAACGGCAATCATCATCGTGGTCCTCGTTTTGACAAATGGAAGGGAGTGTCCTTGCGATAGCGAATTCAGCCGTTTCCCGCAACTGTCGGGGTGGCCGGAGCAAGAGATGTTCGATCTGAACATCCTTTGCTGGGGATCAAGGGAACGGCAGCAGGCCTTCGACGGCGCCGGCCGCAGTTGTCAGCGTGTAGTAAAGTCCGCCATCCGTCGGCGTCGTCGTCGGCCTGTCGAGGATCGGCACGGTAAACACCAGCTTGCCGTCCTTTTCGCTGCGGGCCGGCACGCCGAACATGTAGTCGCGCTCACCGGCGACGAAGAAATCCGCTGCTTTGGGATTGCCCGGAAAGCTCGCCTCGACAATCAGTGTCTCGCGGTCGCCCGGCAGGATATTGACGCCGAAATCAGGTCTTGCGGGAGCAGGCAGCGTTGCAAGCGCCGCCTTCACCAAAGCGGCGTCTTCGACGTTGTCCGGATCGGAGCCTGGATCGATGGTCAGCTTTGTTTGCACCGGGATGCAGATCGTCTCACAAATTCCGAGAAAGATATCGGCAACGATGACGGCCGGCTCGTTCGGCGTCGACAGCGTGAACGTTACCGGCAGCGAAACCGGATGGTCGTAGCCGGCCCATTTGCCGGAGCCGTCGTCGTGGCGCTGGGGTGGTGGAAACGAAAACGTCGCGTTGGCAATGTTGGTGCTGGCCGAGATATCGATTTGCGGCGGCACGCCCGCGTCGCCCGGATCGCGCCAGTAGGTTTTCCAGCCAGGCTTGAGCGAAATATCGAGGACGCCATAGATGCGTCCGGCTGTGTCGGGCTTGCCGCTGGTCACAAGGCGTACTTTGCCGCCTTCGCTTTCGTACCAGACCGACGAGGAGGCTGCGGCGGGAAGACCGGTTCCACATCCGACAGCGGCGCTGAGCAGCAGGACTTTCAAGCTTTGCATGGCGGTGATTTGAGCGTCCGTTCATGGCTGCGCAATGACTTCATGGCGTCGCTGCTATCATATTTGCGTGACCTCGGGCACAGCTTTGCGTGACCTCGGGCACAGCTTTGCGTGCCTTGGATGCACATCTGCGACCAAATCGCGCGCGGCGCATCTTTTCGGCGCTCCAGAAACGCGTTACGCTCCCCTCATGGACTTGTTGCGCCACAAGAAGATGGCTGCGGGACGCGGCTTTCTCGACGACCAGTTCCTGATTGCCATGCCCGGCATGAAGGACGACCGCTTCACGCGCTCCGTCATCTATATTTGCGCGCACAGCGACGAAGGCGCGATGGGCCTGGTCATCAACCAGACGCAGCAGATGCTGTTTCCGGATCTGCTCGTGCAGCTCGGCATCATGAACGAACAGGAGGCGATCCGCTTGCCCGCGCAGGCCCGCGACTTCGTCGTCCGCAACGGCGGACCGGTGGACCGCAGCCGCGGCTTCGTCCTGCATTCGGGCGACTACCGGGTGGAATCGTCGCTGGCCGTCTCCGACGACATTTGCCTGACCGCGACCGTCGACATATTGCGCGCCATTTCGTCGGGCCGCGGGCCTCGGCACGCGCTGATGGCGCTCGGCTATTCGGGCTGGGGCGCCGGTCAGCTGGAAAGCGAAATCGCCGAGAACGGTTGGCTGACCTGCCCGGCAAATGCGGAGCTTCTGTTCGATACCGACATCGAACGCAAATACGACCGGATACTCGCTTCGATCGGTATCGACCTCGCGCATCTCAGCCTGGCCGCCGGTCACGCCTAATGCATGTCGCGCAAATGCATCCCCTCGGGCTTGACCCGTGGGTGTGTAGCGGTTTTGCGATAGCGACATGCATAAAACGACAACCTAAAGCGCGTCGCGTGAGGCCGATCAACGCGACGCGCTTTAGAAGTGAAAACCCGATACCTGGCTGGTTACCGCCGCATTGCCATCGCCAGCCGTTTGCCCAGATCGTAGACGAGATTCTCGAAACCCGACGTCCAGGACAGGTCAGCCTGTTTCACGCGCGTTTCGACATCGCTGTATTTGCCGATGCGGGCTTCCAGGAAGGAGCGCAGGCGCTGGTGAAACTGCCCGACGGTGAGCTGTTTTCCCTCGGCCTTGAAGATCGCAATATTGAAGCGTGCCGCCTTGGGGAAGATTGTGCTGGCCGTGGCATTGGGCTTCTCATCGGCATTCGACAGGAGCGCTGCTGCCCCGTTGGTGCCAAGGAAATGGGGGAGGTAGAGATCCCTTTCATCCATGGCCTTCTCAAGACGAGCTTCGATGCGTTGCTTGGCCGCAAGAAGGTTCTTGGCCGCAAGTGCCGCCGACAGATAGGGATCGCGCCTGAATTCAAGGATGCGCTGTTCTTCGGCCTTGTCCTCGACGAAATGGTATTCGCGTTTGCCCTCAGGGCGGGTCCGTATCAGTTCCGCTTCGTCGCCCAGGCCGAATTCTGCACCGTACCTCTTCACCGCCTCGAGCCATGTCTGGTCGAGGAATTGCATAAGACCAAGCGCCGACCCTTTAGACGGGCGATTGTTGATGTCGAAGGAGGATTCCTTCTCGGCGATCGCAAAAAGCGTATCGGCAGGAAATTGGGTGTCCTTGGCTGCACGAAGGATTTCGCTGGCGATGTGCTGCGACACCCTGTACTCGCCGAACTCGTGCATCGACATGCCGAGGACGATCTGTTCCGCGCCTTGGGAAAGGATGGAGACGGTGCCCTTCAATGCCTGGGCCAGCGTGCGTTCTCCCTCGCGTCCAGAGGTCGATATGGTGTCTGGATCGATGATGTCGAACTCGGGCGCGGCCGAGGGAAAACTCAGAGCCGAGAACGGAACAGCAGTGGCAACCGCGGCTTCGGTCACGCCGTTGACCAGGACTCCCGAATAGACCGGCCATGGCATGGCTGCCACGGTCACCGCCAGGCCAAGCCCCGCCATCCTTTTCGACAAAGGCCGTCCGCCCGAAAGGACGAAGGCTCCGCAAGCAAAGAATTCAAATGTTCTTTGGAGTGACGCCAGGTCCCCCTCCGTTCCTTGTCTAGCCGCCCAGATATTTTGGGACAGGTCTATTTCCAACGTTGAGCCGTCAACGTCGAAAAAGACAAGAAGAACGGTCAGTGCTTCATTCAACTAGTCATGGATAATGGCGGCACAATGGCCACAGTGCGGCAAAATAATTCGAAATGTAAAACAAGCTGGTTTTAACCGAGGGCTGCGTAGCCGATGCGTTGCTTGTGAAGCCTCTCGATTGGCGAGCAGAAATTTCCCTGAGGTGGTCTGCCCTCGACCGGCAGATTGTGAATGAGCAGCCATTCTCGGCACAATACTCGATCGAACGAGTCCGCAGCTGGTGAGAGATCATTTAGCCTTTGGCTGTCGCCAGATTGGTGCTGAGCTCGAAGGCCAGTCCCGATCCGATGGAGTATGGCTGCAGCACGGGCGCACTCTCGCTCACGATCGCCTCCACGACGCGCTTGCGTTCCTGATCACCCAATTCCTTGGCTAAGGAACTCATCCCGACCAGCGCCATCGTATTCAAATGCAGGAAAGGTACGCCTTCCCCGAAATGGATGGTGCGCGAAACAATCCTCGATCGGACCTCGTGGAAGCCGGCGTCTCGCAGCAGCGCCTCAAGCGGAGCCGCTTCCCCGAAGCTGTACCGCTGATCGGCGATGGCGCCCAGATGACGCTCCGCGACGCGGCGCAGGTCGCGAAAGAACGGGATTTCGTCGTCCGGGCGCCACGTGGCGATTGCCAGCCTACCACCCATCGTCAGCGCGCGACGCATCTGCGCCGCCGCCGCGGGTTTGTCAGGAAAGAACTGCAGTCCTTGCTGGCAGACGACCACGTCGAACGTCTCACCGCTACGCAGAGGCAACTCGCCGGCATTGCCCTGGCGCCAGTCGACGGCTGGTTCTACAGCGCGCGCCACGGCAAGCATGTCCGCGCTGACGTCGACACCGACGATAAATCCGGCTCCACCGAGCCGCTCTCTTGCAACGCGCGCCACTATTCCTGTTCCACAAGCAATATCGAGTACGCGATCGCCCGAAGACAATTCCAACTCGTCAAGAGCCATCTCGGCCCATGGACGGAAGAGAGGGCCGACGAGCCACCGCTCGTACATCTCCGGGAAACTTACCTGTTTCATTGCGTAGCTGGGCAAGGTCATGATCGTCCTCCCTCAGGGTGCATGACTATGGCGGATCTACTCCACCGGCATCAGCAGGTGCTCGCAAGGCGCGTCGGGCCACATCTGGCGCCATAGAATGACGTTCTGCGTCGACGAGAAGCGAAAACCCTTCAGCGGGCTTTGGACCTTCAGCCAGAGCGCTCCGCCGGGATGGCGACACTCTTCGCATCACGCGGCTTCGCCGCGTGCAAGGGCCGCCGCCTGCTCCAGGCGCACGCCCTTGACCAGGGGGTCTGCGTGCCGATGCACCAGGCGCCATTCCGCCTCTTCGCGGCGATAGACCAAGGTAACCCGCAGCGGCCAATCCTGTGCTGGCAGACCGCCGACCTCGACATGCGGGCGTTCAATGATCGCGAGGACCACCATGTCGGCGGAACCATAGGCTTGAAGAAGTTCGTGCTCGAAGGTCCCGTTCTTGAAAAAGCGGCCCATCGCTTCGATCCGCTCTGCAGTCAGTTCAGAAGCCCGCGTCGGCTTTCCTCCGAATGGAGACATCAGCAGGAAGTCCTTGGTATGTGGGATCACCTCGTAGTATTTCGTTATCTCCCCGCGCATCAGCGCCGAATTTGCTTCCGCAGAACGCTCGACGAGATCGGCAACCGTCTGGTCCATGGCAGTCTCCTCAAGAGCCTGTGCCGAGGCTTTCGTTAATTTTGCAGTTTGTGACAATGCCACGCCAGCGCTTGCTGCGGCGAGAAGGGAACGTCGTGATACCGGCATGCGGGTGCTCCTGCATCTGTTTCCGATGCGAAGCGCGCCTTGCGCTGCTCCGCTTGCTCAGGAGATCGCACTTCGATGATGCTGAATCCAGTGATATAATTTCATCGACATGCTGAACAGGATTGATCCCAATCTCCTCGTTGGAGACCGTGTACGACGAGTGCCACGTGGGCCGAGCGGCCGAGAAGTTGAATCTGACGCATCTCAAATCAGCAAAGCTCACGCCTCAGCATAAACGCCTAGCCCGGCCAATCGAACGTCTGGGCAGCTCGGACCATTGCCGCAGTCGCCGGGCTATAGGGCCGGCCGGGAATGCTAGCCAGGGACACCGTGCGTGCCACCGCGGGTTCGATCAGCGGACGCTGCAAAAGTTCAGGCGATGTCACCGAATATTCAGGCATGAAGGCGAAGCCGATCCGCGCCAGCACCATTGATTGGATCCAATCCTCGCGCTCGGAACGAAAGCGGGCATAAAGGCTGACGTTTCTTTCCCGGCACGCACCCATTACCAGGTCCCGCATTTCGCAGGACAGACGATCGACATAGGGTTCTTGAGAGAGATCGACCAACTTGATTGCATTGAGGCTCGCAAGCCGATGATCCGGCGCGAATACGACGACGTAACGCTCACTGTAGAGATCATGGACGCGGAACGCCGCTCCCAATCCCTCCAGCGGATTGAGAACGGCAACATCGAGATCGCCTTGCTCGAGCCTGTTTTTCAGTTCCTGGACGCTCGCCTCGCTAACTTCAAGCTCGACGCCATGATAGTCGCGCTGGAACTTTGCGAGGAACCGGGCGAGTTTCCCATGGCCGATGGTCGACATGACGCCGAGGCGGATCGGCACCTGGTTGAGCAGCCTGAAATTGTCGGCAAGCGTTCTGGTTGCGTGGGCCTCCTGCATGATCTGCTGAAGATGCGGCAGAATGGAGCGCCCGAACTCACTCAGGAGGACGCGCTTTCCCTCGCGGTGGAACAAAGGCGCGCCAAGCTCATCCTCGAGCGTCTTGACCGCTTTGGTGAGCGCCGGTTGAGAGACATTGCAATCGGTGGCGGCCTTGGTGAAGTTCAGCATCTTCGCGGCGGCAAGCACGTAGCGGACCTGAAACATCTCCATGGCGAGCCCTCCCGAGGCGGTTCCACGAAACGACATTGTAATCCTTTCATCGATAACTGTCGGCTATCGATCGATAGAAAAAATGTCGTTCTCTTTCGCCCGCAGCTGCGTTCAACTCCTGTGGTCACTTTTCACAGGAGGAGATCTGGAAATGACTGTCTACATGGTGGAACGCGACCTCAAGGGCATCAGCATGGAAACTCTGGGAGATGCGCAGAAGGCGGCGATCAGCAAAGCCGCTGAGATGACCTCCAACGGCACCGACATCAGCTATCTGCGCTCGACCTTCGCACCGGAGGACGGGCGCTGCATGTGCCTGTTTGACGCTGCCTCTGATGTCGACGTGAAGCGTCTAAACGACGATGCGGGGCTGCCCTATCACAGAATCGTGCCGGCGCTCGATCTTACCCCATAGGGCCGGCGCGACCGGGCTCGTGGTGGCTATCCGGGCCGGTGTTCTTGCGGAGTTATGCAGCGCGTCAGTTTGAATCTTTGGAACGACGGAAGGGCCAAGTCGTTCGTGCTGCATCCGCCAGCCACACGCGTTGCCAGGAGAGTCGGAGCATGTTTGGCAATTCGGGCACCCTTCCTCTGCCTCGCCCGCTTGGGCGTCGTGTGGACAATCTTGCGCAGTCGTTCATGCGCCAGCGGCTCGGATCGCAGATGGACTTCTCGACCCCGCAGGGCGAGCCGGCGCTGTTGCCGCCCAACTCGGTGTCGTGGCGTATTTTCAAGAACCCGGTTGCACTGTTCATCGGCGGGGTTACGGCGGTGCTGCTCGAATTGGCAGAGCCGCGGGTTCGCGACGCCATTTGGCAGCACAGCACATTCCGCTCCGACGCGCTCCGACGATTACGGCGCACTGGCCTCGCCGCCTTGGTCACGGTCTACGGTCCCCGCACCAAGGCCAAGGCCATGATTGAAGGTGTGGTCAGGATGCATGGGCGCGTTTCAGGCCGAACCAGCGAAGGTGAGCCATACGACGCCACCGACCCGGAGTTGCTGGACTGGGTGCAAGCGACGGCCGGGTTTGGTTTCATGGAGGCCTATCACGTCTATGTGCATCGACTGCATTTTTTCGAACGGGATGCGATGTCCGCCGAGGCTCGCCCCGTCGCGCTTCTCTATGGTGCGGTTGACGCGCCCACGTCGCAGGCCGAGCTTTACGCGCTGTTCGACGCGATGAGGCAAAGACTCGTCGCATCGCCGATCGTCCTGGAATTCCTGCAGATCATGGAAGACGTTCCCGTCTTGCCGGGAATGGCTCAACCGCTTCAGCGGCCATTTCTGAAGGCGGCTGTCGAGATCCTGCCCCGCTGGGTCCGCAAGCGGTTGGCACTCGGCGACAACTGGACGTTGAAGCCGTGGGAGCGTGCTCTTGTGAAGACGACGGCTGCAATCTGCGAGCGCATCGTGCTCCCTTCATCTCCGGCCGTCCAGTCGTGCCGTCGCCTCGGTCTTCCCGAGAACTATCTCTATCGCCGACAGAAGGCACCTAGACACGAGCAACACGGTCGCGATCATGCGGGATTTGATGCCCGCATAAGGGAAAGCGACGGGTTAAAAGTGCGGCAATGGCCGCCCTAAGGGCGCGTATCTCGCGTCGGGGAATGTCCAGCAAAGGGCCCGAAAGCGACGATCAGCGGAGCCGGAACTTCCGATCATTTCGACCTGGCAGGCTGTCGGACATGCTCCGCTGGTAGCCGCCCAGCAAGTTCCCTCGCGATCCTGTTCAGGGCGTCGCGAGGCCGGTCCCGCGACGGGCCGCATCGACGCTCCACGCGCCGCCTCCCGCGAAAAAGAAGTACAGGAAAATGAAGCAGTAGAGGATCGACGAGTCGCCCTCGTTGACAACCGGAAAGAAGTTTTGCGGCGCATGCGCCATGAAATAGGCGACCGCCATGTTGCCGGACAGAATGAACGCGACGGGCCGGGTGAAGAGTCCGAGGGCAAGCAGCGCGCCTCCGATCAGCTCGATCAATGCCTGGGCCACAATAAGCCCCGACAGTTGCATCGGCTCGGGAGCGGGCGGAAAATTGAAGAGCTTTTGAGTTCCGTGCTCCAGAAACAGCAGCGCCGACATGATCCTCACGACGCTTAACCACACTGGAGCCCAGGCAGAAATCTTGTCGAAATTCATCAGCTGGGCCTCCATCATGACCCGGTGATTCCGGCCAGCAGGCTGAATATCAGCGGGTCAGCTCTTCGCACCGATTTCGCGAAGTCGGTATGATGCACAGCGCGAGCCGTAAACCAATACTCCCAGTTCACAGTCGCGTGACCGCCGGTCGTACTTTTGATGGAGTGCCGAGCCGCGGGAGCTGAGACCTTCGATGTGCTCCAGCGGGTGCCAATCGCCAGGCTCATGCCGCCCAAAAAGGGCAGCGGTTTTGGGACAACGACATGAATAAGATCAAGCCCGGGTCAGCGGATACTGTTCCTTCAGCGTCCTCAGCACCTGATCGCCGGGCATCGGCGCGCCGAACATGAAGCTCTGCACATATTCGCAGCCCATCTGGCGCAGTTCGAGCGCATCGCTTTCGTCCGAAATGCCCTCGGCCACGACCGAAAGGCCGAGTTCATGCGCCATGTTGACCATCGATTTGAGCAGCACCGCGCGCTTCGGTGTCTTGTCGTCGACAAAGCTCTTGTCGATCTTGATCGTGTCGAAGGGAAAGCGCGTCAGATAGGCCAGCGATGAGTAGCCGGTGCCGAAATCGTCCAGCGACAGGCCGATGCCAAGCTTCTTCAGCTTGTTCAGCACATGGGCTGTCTGCTCGGGATTGTCCATCACCAGCGATTCGGTGAGCTCGAGCCGGAAACAGCGCGGCTTCAGATTGGCCCGCGCGATCACCGAGCGGACGTCGCTGACCAGATCGCGGCGGATGAGCTGTCGGCTGGACAGGTTGACCGAAACCGACAGCGGCGCGTCGCCGATCTGCTTTTGCCAGCCCGCCAGATCTTCGGCGGCCTGTTGCATGGCGAACAAGCCAAGCTGCACGATCAGGCCGCAGCTTTCGGCGACCGGGATGAAATCGCCTGGCGGGATCATGCCGCGACGCGGATGATCCCAGCGCAAAAGCGCCTCGAAGCCGGCAACACTGCCGTCTTCCAGCCGCACGATGGGCTGGTAGGCGAGTGTGAATTCGCGCCGTTCGATGGCGCGGCGCAGGTCGGACTCGAACTGCAGCCGGTCGGTGCCGACGGTCCGGAAGGCGGGTCGGAACGGTTCGATCCTGTCGCCGCCAAAACGCTTGGCCTGGTGCATGGCAAGCTCGGCGTCCTTGACCATGTCCTCGGCCGAACTCTGCGCCGAGGTCCAGGTGACCAGACCGATCGAGGCGGTCAGCACGATCTCGCGCTTGGCAAAGGTAATCGGATTGTTGATCGCATGCTTGATGGCGTCGGCAACGGCTGCGATGCGGGCCGGGTCCTGCTCGGAAAGCAGCATCAGCGCGAACTGGTCGCCAGCAAAGCGCGACAGCGAATCCTTCGGCTTGAGCAGCCGGTGCAGCCGGCGCGCAACAGTGAGCAGGATGGTATCTCCGGCCGAGATGCCGAGCCCGTCATTGACCTGCTTGAACCGGTCGATGTCGATGACGAAGACGGTGGGACGGACCTTCTCTTCGGTGCGCGCGATCGAGATGATCGCCTCCAGCCGGTTCATAAGCAATTCGCGGTTCGGCAGGCCGGTCAGATTGTCGTGCACGGCATCGTGCAACAGCCTCTCCTCGGACTTCTTCTGCTCCGTCACGTCGACCATGGTGCCGACGCAGCGGATGACCTCGCCGTCCGATCCGATCACCGGCCGGGCGCGCAGCGAAAACCAGTGATAGTGCCCGTCGGCGCCGCGCAGGCGGAAATTCTGCGACACCCGGCCGCGCCGGTGTTCGAGCACCACGTCGAGCGTCGTACGGAAGGTGTCGCGGTCGTCGGCATGGAGTACCGGCAGCCAGTTGCGGGCAGCGCCGCCCAGGCTGTCGGGCGCAAGACCCAGCTGGATGCTGACATCCGGCCTGGTGACGACGCGGTCGCGCATCACGTCCCAGTCCCACACCGTGTCGCCCGATCCGGCCACGGCCAGCGCCTGCCGTTCGAGATCGGAGAAAAGGCCCTGATGCAGCGCACCGCCGGCAAAGGCGTGCTGCATGACGGTGAAGCCGATGAGCAGGATGATGAGGATCAGCCCGCCGCCCAGTGCCGGCTGGGCCATATCGTTGTCGAGCATGCCGGTGATCGCCATCCACGACCCGCATAGCCACAACAGGACCATGACCCAACTGGGCACCAGCATGATGGCACGGTCGTAGCCGCGTATGCCGAGGAAGATGATCAGGCCGAGGCCGGTCAGCGCGGTGGCGGCGAAGGACAGCCTGGCGATGCCGGCGGCGACCGCCGGGTCGACGATTGCAACGCCGGCGATCAGCAGCAGCCCCAGAATCCAGACCAGAGCGCCGTAGCTGAAATGGCCGTGCCATCGGTTAAGGTTGAGATAGGCGAACAGGAACACCACGAAGGTCGCTGCAAGCGCCACCTCCGTTCCGGCCCGCCACATCTGCTCGTTGCCGGGCGATATTTCCAGGACCTTGTTGAGAAAGCCGAAATCGATGCAGATATAGGCGAGCACCGCCCAGGCGAGCGCTGCGGTTGCCGGGAACATCGAGGTTCCCTTGACGACGAAAAGGATGGTCAGGAACAGCGCCAGGAGGCCGGCGATGCCGATGACGATGCCGCGAAACAGCGTGTAGGAATTGACCGAATCCTTGTAGGATTCCGGCTCCCAAAGATAGACCTGCGGCAGTTTGGGCGACGCCAGTTCGGCAATGAAGGTGATCACCGTTCCGGGGTTCAGCGTCACCCGGAACACATCAGCGTCGGGGCTGCTCTGGCGGTCGAGCGCGAAGCCCTCGCTGGGCGTGATCGCGGCAATGCGCGTCGAGCCGAGATCCGGCCAAAAGATACCGGAATTCACCAGCCGGAAATGCGGTGCGACGATCAGCCTGTCGAGCTGCTGGTCGGTGGTGTTGGCAAGCGCGAACACCGCCCAGTCGCCGGTCGAGCGCGCATCATTGGCCTCGACCTCGATGCGCCGCACGATGCCGTCCGGTCCCGGAGCAGTCGACACCTGAAAATTCTCGCCCTGGTTGCGGTAGATTTCGACGGCGCCCGAAAGGTCGAGCGCCACATCGTCGCGGGCAATCTTGATCGGTTCGACGGCGAAGGCCGAAGACGCCGCGCAGAGCACGACGATTGCCGTCAGCACAAAGGCGAACAACGACCCGATTCGCAGGAAATTCGTCAAAATCAGTCCTTCGTTTCCGCGCCCGGTGGATCGTCCTCGATCCGGGCGTAGAGGTAGTGGTCCTGCCAGATGCCGTTGATCCTGAGATAGGATCGGAGAAGTCCTTCGCGCCGGAATCCGGCTTTTTCAAGCACGCGGATCGACCGGGCGTTGTCGGGAATACAGGCAGCTTCGATCCGGTGCAACCTCAGCGTATCGAAGGCGAAGCGCGTCACCACCTTGACCGCGTCGGTCATCAGGCCACGGCCGCTGTAGCGCTCGCCGATCCAGTAGCCGATATGGCCGCTTTGCGCGACGCCGTGGCGGATATTGCCGAGGGTGATTCCACCGACAAGCTTGGCGTTGCTTTTGTCGAAGATGAAGAAGGCTATGGCCGTTCCCTGCGCATAGTCTTCGCGATAGCGGCTGAGGCGATGCCGCCAGGCCGTGCGGTCGAGCTCGTCGGGGTTCCAGCGCGGCTCCCACGGCTCCAGGAAGGCGCGGCTTTCCCCGCGCAACACCGACCATTCCCGATAGTCGTTGGTCAGCGGCACGCGCAGCGTGACCCGGTCACCCTTCAGTGCCGGCAGGTCACGGCGAAAGAAAGGGAGCGCGAACATGACGCTTTGATGGACTTAGCCGGCGAGCTTTCGGGCCGTGGTCTGCGTGCCCGAAAGCGACTCGAGGACCGCCTCATAGGGAGCGAGCGTGCCCACCGGTCCGACGGCAGTCAGCGTCGGCTTGGTCGAAAACAGCCGTGACGAAAGGTCCGTCAACCGCTCGACCGTCAGCGCCGACAGCCGTTCCATCAGCTCTTCCTTGGCGATCGGCCGGCCGAACAGAAGCATTTGCCGGGCGATCTGCGAGGCGCGGCTGGCTGGGCTTTCGGCAGACATGATCAGGCCTGCACGGTACTGGGCGCGTGCCCGGTCGAGTTCCTCCTGCAGGATGGTCTCGCCGACCTTCTGCAACTCGCCGATGACCACCGGCACCAATTCGGCGATGTCGCTCTGCCCGGTCGCGGCATGGACGCCGAATATGCCTGTATCGGAAAAACCCCAGTGGAAGGCATAGACCGAATAGCACAGCCCGCGCTTTTCGCGGACCTCCTGGAAAAGACGCGACGACATGCCGCCGCCAAGGATCATCGACAGGACCTGCGAGGCGTAGAAGTCGCGTACATGATAGGCGCGGCCCTCGAACCCCAGCACGATCTGCGCGTCCATCAGGTCGCGGTCCTCGCGGAAATCGCCGCCGACATATTGCGCATATTGCGGCATGGTGTTGTCGGACTTACTGCGGAAACCGCCGAGATGCTTCTCGACCTCGCGCACGAAGTTGTCGTGCTTGATGTCGCCGGCGGCAACGATCACCATGCGCTCGGCGCCATATTGCCGTTCGATGAATTTGTGCAATTGCTTCGAGGTGAAGGACTTGACGGTTTCCGGCGTGCCGAGGATGGAGCGGCCGATCGTCTGGTGGCGGAAGGCCGTCTCGGTGAAGTGGTCGAAAACGACGTCGTCGGGCGTATCGTGTGCGGCGCCGATCTCCTGCAGGATCACATGCTGCTCGCGCTCCAGCTCCTGCGGGTCGAACTCGGATTCCTGCAGGATGTCGGACAGGATATCGACGGCCAGGGGCACGTCGTCGCTCAGCACCCTGGCATAATAGGAGGTGGTCTCGACACTGGTGGCGGCATTGATCTCGCCGCCGACATCCTCGATTTCGGAGGCGATCTCGAAGGCGCTGCGCCTTCTGGTTCCCTTGAACGCCATGTGTTCAAGCAGGTGGGCCATCCCGTGCTCTTCGCTACGCTCATTGCGGGCGCCTGATTTGATCCAGGCGCCAAGAGCGACGGATTCGAGGCTTGGAAGGGTTTCGGTGGCGACTGTCAGGCCGTTCGACAGACGGCTTACCTCAACACCCATATAGCTGATACTCCCTAATTTGCCGCCCGCGTGTGGCGGCTAACATAATCTTCCACCATTTTCAGGTCGGATGGAAGTACCGTGTATTTTTCCTCTGAAGTCATCAACCCGCCTAGCCATGCGGGCAGGGCAGGCGACACGCCGCTGGACGCTTCGACGGCGGCCGGGAACTTTGCCGGATGGGCGGTGCCCAGCACCACCATGGGCACGGCATTGGTGGCTCTTGCAACCGCAACGTGCATGGCCGCGGCCGTGTGCGGGTCGAGCAGATAGTTGCTGGCTGCGAGCGTCGAGCGGATCGTGGCGGCGACTTGATCCATGGTCGAACGGCCGGCGTCGAATTCGGAGCGGATCCTGGCGATCTCGTCCGCTTCGATGGTGAAGGCGCCAGACTGCTTGAGGCCGCTCATGTAGCGCCGCACGGTAGAGGCGTCGCGGCCGGCCGCCTCGAACAGCAAGCGCTCGAAATTCGAAGAGACCTGGATGTCCATCGACGGCGACGTGGTCGAAAAGACGCCTTTCGTGCGGTACTCGCCGCTCGACAGCGTGCGCGCCAGAATGTCGTTGTCGTTGGTTGCAATGATCAGCCGCTCGATCGGCAGCCCCATCTTCTTGGCGGCGTAGCCGGCGAAGATGTCGCCGAAATTGCCGGTCGGCACCGTGAACGAAATCGGCCGGTCGGGCGCGCCGAGCGACAGCGCCGATGAGAAGTAGTAGACGATCTGGGCCATGATGCGGGCCCAGTTGATCGAATTGACGCCGGACAACGAGACCCGGTCGCGAAAACCGTGATCGTTGAACATGTCCTTCACCAGGCCCTGACAATCGTCGAAATTGCCTTCGACCGCCAGCGCATGGACATTTGCGGCGATGGACGTCGTCATCTGCCGCTGCTGCACCGGCGAGACCCGGCCGTGCGGGAAAAGAACGAAGATGTCGGTGCGGTTGCGCCCGGCGAAGGCATCGATGGCGGCCCCGCCGGTATCGCCGGAGGTGGCGCCGACAATGCTGGCGCGCTGGTCGCGTTCGGCAAGCACATGGTCCATCAGCCGGGCGAGAAGCTGCATGGCGACGTCCTTGAAGGCAAGCGTCGGGCCATGGAAGAGTTCCAGAACGAACATGTTCGAGCCGGTCTGCACCAGCGGGCAGACCGCCTCGTGACGGAACGTCGCATAGGCTTCGCGCACCAGGCGTTCGAACACCGGCATCGCGATCTCGCCGCCGAGAAACGGCGACAGCACGCGGATGGCGAGGTCGGGATAGGCAAGGCCGCGCATCGCGCGGATCTCAGCTGCCGAAAACTGCGGCCAGGTTTCAGGGACATAAAGTCCGCCATCGCGCGCCAAACCAGCCAGCACAGCGTCGGAAAATCCAAGCACGGGCGCTTCCCCGCGGGTACTCACATAGCGCATCGTCATGTTCCATTGCTGCCGGGCGGTATTGTCCGCGGCAAAGTGGTTAATTTCCGTACTTGCTCAGTCGCATTTTTGCCGCGCGGTTGATATACGTCACCCGCTTTGCGAGAGGGAAGTGCAGTTCATGGCGTTTCATACATTTAACGGTCGTTTTGTCGCGGGTCTGGCGCTCGCCGGCTTTATGCTTACCGCCGCCGGCTGCCAATCAGGCGGCAGCAGCATGCTGGGCTTCGGAAAGAAGGACACGACACCGCCACCACCGCCGGACCCCAAGGTTCTCGCCAGCCAATTGCTGGCCTATTGTCCGAAAGTGACGCTGCGCGACGGCACCGCCTTCTTCAACACCTATGCCAAGGGCAGTCAAAAACCCAAGAAAAAAGCCGCCACCCTGGATGCAGAAGCTGCCGCGCTTGACGCGAGCAGCGGCCAGCAAGATGGTTCCGCCAAGATCGTCTATCAGGCTTCGATCACCGATGTGACCCGCGACTGCCTGCGCGCCAACGGCTCGCTGACGATGAAGATCGCCGTCGCCGGCAAGGTCGTTCCGGGACCGATGTTCAGCCCTGGCACCATCACCATGCCGATCCGTATCGCTGTGATGCATGGCAAGGAGGTCCTTTACTCGCAGCTTCACCAACATCAGGTCCAGGTTACCAATCCCTCGAGTGCCACCCAGTTCGTCTTCACCGATTCGAACGTTGTCGTTCCCGAGCCCACCGCGCGGGACTATCAGGTGTTCGCCGGCTATGACGAAGGCCCGCCGAAGAAGACCGACAAGAAGGTTGCCGCGGCCGAATAGCCGCGGTTTTGGATCTGCGCGTCCATTTGGTCGCCTGCTTCACGCATCCGCCGACCACTCCGACAGGGCGGAGATCACGCTTTTCAGTTCCGCCCAGCGGCGGATGACCGTTTCGGCGCCGGCCTCGGTCAGCGCGTCGGCATGCCCGGGATAGCTGTGCGCCGCTCCGGTGAAGCCGATCACACGCATGCCGGCTGTCCTGGCGCCGGTCACGCCATGCACGGAATCCTCGATGACGAAGGTGTTCGCCGGATCGGCCTGGAGCGTTGCCGCGGCAAAGAGAAACACGTCGGGCGCCGGCTTGGATTTCCCGCTTGGTGTTTCCAGCGAGGAAAAAATCCGGCCGCTGAAAAACGGCAGCAGATGCACCTTCTCCAGCATGAATTCGATCCGCTCGGTGCGCGAATTCGAGCAGATGCAGCGCGGCGCCGTCACCGCGGCGACCGCCTCGTGCACCCCGTCGACGGCGCGCACGTCGCTGCGCAGCCGGCGGTCGACCAGGTCTTCGGCGCGATCGATCAGCGAGGCCTGGAACGGGACGCGGGATTTTTCCTCGACCCGCATCATGATGTCCTTGAAGGTCAGCCCGGCATAGGTCTCGGAAATCTCCTCGGCCGATATCTCGTAGCCGGCCGACGTCAACAGCTCGGCTTCGATGCGCGCGGCGATGATCTCGGAATCGACGAGCACGCCGTCGCAATCGAAGATGACAAGGTCTGGCTGGGGCATAGCGATCCGGAAAGCGGGAGGGAGGAGGCTGGGACGGTTCAGGCGGCGCGGCATACACCAACAGGCCGATCTTCGCAAATTACCCGGGGTCCGCACCCCAGGCCTTCACCGAATATTTACGCTGATCGGTAACCATAACAGGGAGTAAACAGTAACGCGTGCTTTGGGTGTAACAATGTCTGCCGTGCGTCTTCTCGACGAGCTTTCCCATGCTCCCCAGCAATCCGAATGGCTGGATACGATCCTGAAGGGCGATTGCGTCGCCGCGCTCGACCGGCTGCCCGAAAAATCCATCGACGTGATCTTTGCCGATCCGCCCTACAATCTGCAGCTCGACGGCGATCTGCACCGGCCCGACCAGTCCAAGGTCGATGCCGTCGACGACGACTGGGACCAGTTCGCAAGTTTTGAGGTCTACGACGCCTTCACCCGGGCCTGGCTGCTGGCGGCGCGCCGCGTGTTGAAGCCCAACGGCACCATCTGGGTCATTGGCTCCTACCACAACATTTTCAGGGTCGGCGCCAAGATGCAGGATCTGGGGTACTGGATCCTCAACGATGTCGTCTGGCGCAAGACCAATCCGATGCCGAATTTCCGCGGCCGCCGCTTCCAGAACGCCCATGAGACGATGATCTGGGCCTCGCGCGATCAGAAGGGGAAGGGTTACACCTTCAACTACGAAGCGCTGAAGGCGTCGAACGACGACATCCAGATGCGGTCCGACTGGCTGTTTCCGATCTGCACCGGCGCTGAGCGCCTCAAGAACGAAAATGGCGACAAGCTGCATCCGACGCAGAAGCCCGAAGCGCTGCTCGCCCGCATCATGATGACCTCGACGAAGCCCGGAGATATTGTGCTCGATCCCTTCTTCGGCTCCGGCACCACCGGCGCCGTGGCCAAGCGCCTCGGCCGCCATTTCGTCGGCATCGAGCGCGAGCAGGCCTATATCGACGCCGCCAACGAGCGCATCGACGCAGTCCGGCCGCTGGACGGCGCTGCTCTTACCGTGCTTACCGGCAAGCGCGCCGAGCCGCGCGTTGCTTTCGTCAGCCTCATCGACACCGGGCTGATGCTGCCGGGCGCCACGCTCTACGACGCCAAGAAGCGCTGGGCGGCCAGGGTGCGCGCCGACGGCACTGTGGCGGTCGGCGGCAGCGCCGGATCGATCCACAAGATCGGCGCGGAAGTGCAGGGGCTGGATGCCTGCAACGGCTGGACCTTCTGGCACTATGAGCGCAGCGGCGGCCTGACCCCGATCGACGAGCTTCGCCGCATCGCCCGCCTCGGCATGGAGCGGGCAGGGGCCTGACGATAACCGCTACAGAGGTCTCGTTGCACATCGTCCCGGGGGGAAGCAGGACCGCGCTTGGCCTGTCCTTTCGCCGGGTTGCTCCTTGATGCCGCACACACACCTGTGCTGAGAAGAGCAGCGCTCGTCGGTTGGAATCTCACGATCATGCAAGTCGCAGACCGCAGACCGAGGTAACGAACCATCGGGTCTGGCCGTATTGCGGAGATGACCGATTCACACGGGACTGTCGCGATCATCGCTGCTGATCGGGCGAACGGCCTTCCCGCATGGCCTCAAGATCGCCATCCCAGCCGGCGCCGGCAAGGGCGGCGATAGCCGTATCCTGCCGGTGCTGGCGCACCAGAGCGCGCAGTACCGCCTCAATCGTCGCTTTCTTGGTCTTGAGACCGGAGGCGGCCATGGCCTCCGCAATCAGTTTGTCGTCGAGTTCAATGTTGGTTCGCATGGCTGCGCTCGATGTGTATGAACTGGACTAAGATATATACATTCTGCTCCTGACCCACAAAGCCGTCACAAACGAAAGCCGCCCTCGGAGGGATCACGGTGAGCGATTCCCGAGGAAGAGTTATTGACCTTTGCCCACCGTTTCTCGAATGCTCGATTCTCTTATCCAATGGAGACCAGATCCATGAAAGCTCTTGCCTCGCCGTTTGTCGCCGCCCTCGTCATGGGTTTGTTGGCCTCTCCGGCGATTGCCCAGAACACCGGCGCAGAAAACCAGCTTGATGCGGTTATCAAGAACGGCAAGCTGCGCGTCTGTACGACCGGCGACTACAAGCCCTTCACCTTTCATGACAAGCCCGCGAACAACTACCAGGGCATCGATATCGATCTCGCAACATCTCTGGCAAGTTCACTAGGGGTCGAGGCGGACTTCGTGGCGACTACCTGGAAAAAATTGCTTGCCGATTTTACAACCGGCAAGTGCGACATCGCGATGGGCGGTATTTCGGTGACCCTGGAACGCCAGAAGCAGGTGTTCTTCAGCGAGCCCTATCTCGTCAACGGCAAGGCACCGATCGCGCGCTGCGAGGACGAGGCGAAATTCCAATCGATTGCCGACATCAACAAGCCGGATGTGACTGTGATTGTTAATCCCGGCGGGACCAATGAGAAATTCGTGCGTGAAAAACTCAGTGACGCTAAAATTGAGATCTACCCGGACAACGTCACGATCTTCCGCCAAATCCTTGACGGCAAAGCCGATATCATGATCGCCGAATCGGTCGAAACCGAGTTGCAGGAGAAACTTCACCCCGGCCTTTGCGCGATCAACCCCGAGAAGCCGCTCCAATATGGCGAAATGGGTTATATGCTTCCTGAGGGTGCCGTTGTCTTCAAGGCCTATGTCGACCAATGGCTGCATCTTGCCAAGGCGACGGGTGAGTTCGATCGCATCTACGCCTCACACGTCAAGTAGCGCCCGAGAAGGATCCAATGGCAGCGCCGTGGACCGCGCGTCTCAGCGACTGCGGTCAGGCCCGTCACAGTGATCACACTCTGACCCCCAGGCGATCGAGGTCCGCCTCGAGCGTCTTTGCGTCGGTGAACAGCACCGACTGCCAGCCGGCCGCCTTGGCGCCGTCGACATTCTTCTGACTGTCGTCGATGAACAGCGTGGCCGCGGGCTCGAGGCCGAACGCGGCGACGTGATGGTCGTAAATGCCGCGATCGGGCTTGATCATGCCGATCTCGCCCGAAATGGTCACACCGCGCGGGCGGTTGAGGAAGTCGAAACGCTGCCGGGCTTCGGCAAGCGTGTCTGACGCAAAATTGGTCAGCATGGTGACGTCGTGGCCGCTCTCGATCAGCTTGTCCATGAGTTGGACGCTGTCATCGTAAGCGTGCGGAACCATCTCGTGCCAGAGGCGGCGGAAGTTGCGGATGTTTTCGGCGTGGTCCGGGTGTTCGGCGATCAGCAACGCCTCGGCCTCTTCCCAGGTGCGGCCGCGGTCCTGCTCGAGGTTCCAGTCATGCGTGCAGACATTGTCGAAAAACCACTTTCTCTCCTCGGCATCCGGAATGATACGGCTGAATGGCAGGTTCGGATCGTAGTGGATCAGCACTCTGCCGATGTCGAAAACGATGTGGCGGATTTCGGTCATTCTTGTCCTCGTTCAACGCAGTTCAAATGGGGCGACGTGGGCGATTCAATGTGCGCGCTGCTTCTTCGTCGCGCCCGGTATCGCTGCTTCGATTACCTTTTTCATGACGGTGGGCAGTGCTTCGCCGGAAATTTCGTCGGCCAGCGACCAGAAATGACCCGCTGGGGCGGCGACATCGGCCATCGCTTTGAAGATTTCGAGTTCGAGCGCAAAATGGGTGAAGACATGGCCAATCTTCCCGGCTGGCCGCCAGTTGCCGGGGAAGGGCGCCGCCGCCGCTGTGGTGCCGCCGTCGATCCGCGCGGTCCAGCCGGTCGTCGGCACTTCGGTCATGCCGCCGAGCAGGCCCTTATCCCCACGTTTGCGCAAAAGGATGGCGCCATCGCCGCGTACGGCAACGAAAGCAGCCCCGCGCCGCAATGGTTTCTCGCCCTTCGGCAGGCGGACAGGGAAGCGTTCGGCATCGCCGGAAATAATGGCGCTGCAATCCTCACGCAGCGGGCAGAGCCCGCAGCGCGGCCGCCGCGGCGTGCAGATCGTCGCGCCGAGATCCATCATCGCCTGGGCGAAATCGCCCGGTCTGGTCGCTGGAACCATGCGCTCGACATAGGTGCGTATGTCGCTCTTGGCCTCGCTCAGCGGCGTGACGATCGAAAACAGCCGGGAAACCACCCGCTCGACATTGCCGTCGACGACCGCGGCGGGCTGGTCGAAGGCGATCGCGGCGATCGCCGCCGCCGTGTAGGCGCCGATGCCGGGCAGCTCTCTCAAGCCAGCTTGCGTATCCGGAAACCTGCCGCCTTGCCGCGCGACGAGGTCGGCGCAGGCCTTGAGATTGCGCGCGCGGGAATAATAGCCGAGTCCGGCCCAGGCCTTCATGACGTCTTCTGTCGGTGAAGCGGCCAACGCCTCGATATCGGGCCATTTCTCGACAAAAACCCGGAAATAGGATTTTACGGCTTCGACCGTGGTCTGCTGCAGCATGACTTCGGAAAGCCAGACCCGGTAGGGATCGGGTCGAATGCCGCGTGCCAACTCGCGCGGCGCAATGCGCCACGGCAAGTCGCGGTGATGCCCGTCGTACCAAGCGAGCAGGCGGGACGCGATCTCGCCGCTGTCTCCGGATGCGGCTTTGCCGCTGTCGCAGGATGCGGTCTTGCGGGTCTGGTCGTGCAGTGCCATTGATCGAGGACTGGCCTAACCGATGTATGGTGAAGGTCGTGACTGGAGAACGCACATGGCAGGGAAAAGGCCCTTCGGCAATCCCGTTCCGGTGAGTGATCTCGCAACCCAGATCCTCGATCCGGTGCTGCGCAAGCGAGCCGGCATGTCGATCGGGCTTGTCCAGTCATGGGAGGAGATTGCCGGGCCGCGGCTTGCCAGCCGTTCGCGCCCTGAAAAGATCCAGTGGCCGCGCCGCATGCATGAAGATGATCCGTTCGAGCCGGCGGTGCTGGTCATCGCCTGCGAAGGCATGGCGGCGCTCCATCTGCAGCACGAGACCGGCGAGATCATCAACCGGGTCAACGCCTTCCTCGGCTTCAACGCTATCGGCCGGATCAGAATCGTGCAAAAGCCGGTCACGGTTGACAAAGGCCGGCTTAAACCAAGTATCCGGCCGCTGACCGCGGCCGAGAAGGTGAAGCTGTCAGGCACCGTCGGAATGATCGAGGATGATGGGCTGCGCGCCTCGCTGGAGCGGCTCGGCGCCACCATTCTCGGTCAAAAGAAAACATAATCTCGCGCTTTCGTGATCGCGTAGCCAAGTTTTGGCGATTGGAATGGGGACGGCGATGCCTTAATTCGCGCCAACTCTCGCCTTTTCTAGCCTTTGCATTGCAAAATCCAACCATTGTCAGGTGATTCGTATGCCCCGTCTTTTGTCCCGCAGAAACCTCCTGTCGTCACTGGCCGCCATTCCGGCGGTGGCTCTGCTCGCCGCCTGCAGCGACTCGGGCGAGAAAGCCGTGGCGGAGGATGTGAAGCCTGCGGCCCCCGCCGATGCGATGAAGCCGGCCGATCCGGCAAAGCCGGCCGCTCCGGCCGCGGCCAAGGCGCCTGAGGCCCAGGGCACGGTGGACATGGCTGCCTTGCTGAAGCCCGGCGCAGTGCCCGACATGCAGCTCGGCAAGGACGACGCGAAGGTCGCCATCGTCGAATATGCCTCGATGACCTGCCCGCACTGCGCGCATTTCCATGAAACCACCCTCCCGGCGCTGAAGACGAAATACATCGATACCGGCAAGGCCCGCCTTATCCTGCGCGAGTTCCCCTTCGATCCCAGCGCCGAGGCCGGTTTCATGCTGGCGCGCTGCTCCAAGGACAATTATTTCCCAATGGTGGACGTTCTGTTCAAGCAGCAGGCGAACTGGGCAGGTGTCGCCAATACCAAGGACGCCCTGCTGCAAATCTCCAAGATGGCCGGTTTTACACAGGAGTCGTTCGAGGCCTGCTTGACGGACCAGAAACTTCTGGACGATGTGAGGTCGGTCCAGAAGCGCGGCGCCGATGAATTCAAGGTCGACTCGACGCCGACCTTCTTTATCAACGGGAAGACCTACAAGGGGGCGCTGTCGATTGAGGAAATCTCGGCCATTATCGACCCTCTGCTTTGACGTTTCGGCAGCGCCGAAGCGGCTGCGCTTCGGCGTGCGCAACTTTTTGTTGCGCCGCGAGTTCTTGTCGCCAAACCGCGGAACACTTTTGCAGAACCCGCTTTTGGGGCGGCGCGAATGAAATTCTCGCGCCTTCGCCTGCTCGGTTTCAAGTCGTTCATCGAACCCGGTGAGTTCGTCATCGAACGCGGCCTGACCGGCATCGTCGGCCCCAACGGCTGCGGCAAGTCGAACCTTGTCGAGGCGCTGCGCTGGGTGATGGGCGAAAGCTCGTACAAGAACATGCGCGCGTCCGGCATGGACGACGTCATCTTTTCCGGTTCCGGAACGCGTCCGGCCCGCAACACCGCCGAAGTCACGCTTTTCCTCGACAACAGCGACCGTAGCGCGCCCTCGGCCTTCAACGACGCGGACGAGTTGCAGGTTTCGCGTCGCATCGAGCGCGAGGCGGGTTCGCTCTACCGCATCAACGGCAAGGAAGCCCGCGCCAAGGACGTGCAACTGCTTTTCGCCGACCAGTCGACCGGCGCCCGTTCGCCCTCGATGGTCGGGCAGGGCCGCATCGGCGAGCTGATCCAGGCCAAGCCGCAGGCGCGTCGCGCGCTGCTGGAAGAGGCGGCCGGCATTTCGGGTCTGCACACACGTCGCCACGAGGCGGAACTGCGTCTGAAAGCGGCCGAACAGAATCTGGAACGGCTGGACGATGTCGTCGGCGAGCTGGAAAGCCAGATCGAAAGCCTGAAGCGCCAGGCTCGCCAGGCCTCGCGCTTCAAGAACCTGTCGGCCGATATCCGCAAGGCTGAAGCGACGCTGCTGCATCTGCGCTGGACGCTGGCCAAGACGCAGGAAGGCGAGGCGCGCTCGGCGCTGGCGATCGCCACGGCACTGGTCGGCGACCGCGCCGCCGCCCAGATGGCTGCCGCCAGGGAGCAAGGGATCGGCGCCCATCGGTTGCCGGACCTGCGCGACGCGGAAGCCGCCGCCGCTGCCGCCTTCCAGCGCCTGTCGATCGCCAAGACGCAGATCGAGGAAGAAGCGGGCCGCATCCGCGCCCGCCAACTGGAGCTCGACCGCCGGCTCCAGCAGCTCGACGGCGACATCGTCCGCGAGGAGCGGATGGTCCGCGACAATGCGGATATTCTTAAGCGTCTCGCCGCCGAAGAAACTGCGCTCAACACCGAGAACGCCGGCGCCGCCGACCGCGAGGCCAGCACCCGCGCGGCGGTCGAACAGGCTGCGTCGACGCTTGCCGCCAGTGAAGCCAAACTCGCCGGGCTGACCGCCGAACGGGCGGAGGCCGCCGCTTCCCGCAACCAGATCGAACGAACGCTGCGCGACACCGCGGAGCGCCGCGACCGTTTCGCCCGCCAGCTCGCCGATGTCGACCGGGAATTGTCCGATATCGCCTCCAGGGTCGCCGGCCTGGCCGATCCCGCCGAGAAGCAACTTCTGGTTGAACAGGCGCTGGCGCTGCTCGAGGAAACCGAAGCCGCGGCGATTGCCGCCGAACAGGCTGTCGCCGAGGCGCGCGCGGCGGAGAGCGCCGCCCGCCCGCCGGTTCAGGATGCAAAGGCCGAACTGGCGCGAATCGAAACCGAGGCCCGCACGCTGGCCAAGATCCTGAATGCCGCGAGCGGCGACCTCTTCCCGTCCGTGCTGGAGCAGATCAGCGTCGAGCGCGGCTACGAGACGGCGCTGGGCGCGGCCCTTGGCGAAGATCTCGACGTGCCGCTCGACCGCAGCGCGCCGGTGCATTGGGGCCAAAGCGAGGTCCAGCCCGGCGACGCCGCTCTGCCCGAAGGCATCAAGAGCCTTGCCAGCGTCGTCCGCGCGCCGGCGCAACTCGCCCGCCGATTGGCGCAGATCGGCATCGTCGACGCCGGCGACGGAAAGCGGTTGCAGGCGCAGCTTGCTCCCGGGCAGCGGCTGGTCAGCCGCGAAGGGGCGCTCTGGCGTTGGGACGGATTCACCGCCAGCGCCGACGCGCCGACCGCCGCCGCGCAGCGGCTGGCGCAGAAAAACCGGCTGTCCGAGCTCGACGCCGAGGCGGTCCACGCGAACCGCATCCTGCGCCAGGCCGAAGAGGCCCTTGCCGATGCCGAGCAGGCGCTTGCCCAGGCGAGCGAGGCCGAGCGCAACGCCCGTCAGGCCGGGCGTGATGCCCAGCATGGGCTGGACGCCGCCCGCAACGCGCTGGCCGAGGCCGAGAAGGCCGGCGGCGAGCTGTCGAGCCGGCGCGCCGCACTTGACGAGGCGCGCGCGCGCGTCGTCGACAGCCATGAAGAGACGGCCGCGGCTTTCGTCGAGGCCGAGATGCTGCTGCAAAGCGCTCCCGATCTCGGTGATCTGCAGTTGCAGCTCGAACAGTCGGCCGCCAACGTCGCTCGCGACCGCGCCACCCTTGCCGATGCCCGCGCCGTCCATGAAGGCTTGAGGCGGGAAGCCGAAGCGCGCTCGCGCCGCCTCGACGCCATCGGCGCGGAACGCCGCAACTGGCTGGAGCGCGCCGAAAACGCCTCAACGCAGATCGCCGCACTCGGCGAACGCAAGGCCGAGGCCGAGGCCGAACGCGAAAGGCTGGCCGACGCCCCCGACGAGATCGACGCCAAGCGGCGCGCCTTGCTGTCGCAGCTTGCCGAAGCCGAAAGCCTGCGCCAGGCCGCCGGCGACCGGTTGCAGGAAGCGGAAAACAAGCAGTCCGAACTGGACAAGGCCGCGACATCAGCGATCCAGTCGCTGGCCGAGGCGCGCGAAACCCGAGTTCGCGCCGAAGAGCGGCTGACCGCTGCCGATGAAAGACGGCTGGAGGTCGAGGCGCGCATCCAGGAAACGCAGAACACCCCGCCGCATCTGGTCATCCGCCACACCGGCCTGGAGGCCGACAGCCCGATGCCGGAGATGACTGAGATCGAGCGTCAGCTCGACCGGCTGAAGATCGAGCGCGAGCGGCTCGGCGCCGTCAATCTGCGCGCCGAGGAAGAGCAGAAGGAACTGTCCGACCGGCTGGAGACCATCGTTTCCGAACGTGAGGACATCATCGGGGCCATCCGCAAGCTGAGGCAGGCGATCCAGAGCCTGAACCGCGAAGGCCGCGAACGGCTTCTGGCTGCCTTCGACGTGGTCAACGGCCATTTCCAGCGGCTGTTTTCGCATCTGTTCGGCGGCGGCACGGCGGAACTGCAACTGATCGAGTCCGATGATCCGCTCGAGGCCGGTCTCGAAATCCTTGCGCGGCCACCCGGCAAGAAGCCGCAGACGATGACGCTGCTTTCCGGCGGGGAGCAGGCGTTGACGGCGATGTCGCTGATTTTTGCCGTGTTCCTGACCAATCCCGCGCCGATTTGCGTGCTCGATGAGGTCGACGCACCGCTCGACGATCACAATGTCGAGCGTTTCTGCAATCTGATGGACGAAATGGCGGCCACCACCGAGACGCGCTTCGTCATCATCACGCACAACCCGATCACCATGGCCCGCATGAACCGGCTGTTCGGGGTGACCATGGCCGAGCAGGGCGTCAGCCAACTCGTGTCGGTCGACTTGCAGGCGGCCGAGGCCCTGCGCGAGGCGAGCTGACGCGTCGACGCACAGCTTGTCGGTAGCGCCTATTGGGGCTTTCGGCTAAAATACGAATTGGACTGGGTCGGTTCCGTTCATTCTGATAAGCGTTTTGATGTTGCGCATGATCCTCTCCGAAATCGATCTCGATTTCGCGATCATGTGCCAGCATATGCGTGGAGAACCTTGTTGCCTGTACTTGTCACGGGAGCCGCAGGATTCATCGGCAGCCATGTTTGCCATCATCTCCTGAGTAGGGGGGAAGCGGTCGTCGGCGTCGACAACATGACCGACTATTACGACCTGGCGCTCAAAAAGGGGCGCCTCGCCCGCTTGCAGCCTTACAAGGATTTTTCATTTCACCAGATCGACATCGCCGAACAGGGCGCTCTTGCCGACGCTTTTGCTGGGCAAGGCATAGTCAGGATCGTCCATCTCGCCGCTCAGGCGGGTGTGCGCTATTCACTCGACAATCCGAGGCTCTATGTCCGTTCCAATGTTGTCGGCCATCTCGAAGTGCTCGAATTCTGTCGCGCGCAGCCCGCATTCGAGCATCTGGTCTATGCGTCGTCGAGCTCGGTCTATGGCGGCAACCGCAAGGTGCCGTTCAGCGAGACCGATCAGGTCGATAAGCCCGTCTCGCTCTACGCCGCCACCAAGAAGTCCGATGAATTGATGAGCCACACCTACGCCCATCTCTTCGGGGTGCCGCAGACCGGCTTGCGATTTTTCACCGTCTACGGTCCCTGGGGCCGGCCCGACATGGCCTATTGGATATTCACCAAGGCGATGCTCGAAGGCAAGCCGATCCGAGTGTTCAACAATGGCGAGATGTGGCGCGATTTCACTTATGTCGAAGATGTGGTGAGAGCTGTCGTTGCCGTGCTCGACAAGCCGCCATCGGCTGAAGTTCCGCCGAGCAGGCTCTACAATGTCGGCAACAACCGGCCGGTGCGGCTCGGCGATTTCATCGACACTCTGGAAAGACTGCTCGGTGTAAAGGCGATTCGCCACAGCGAGCCGATGCAGAGCAGCGACGTCGAGCGCACCTATGCCGACATGACTGCGCTGGAGCGCGATTTCGGTTTCAAGCCGAGCGTTTCGACAGAAGATGGGCTGAAGAAATTCGTCGACTGGTACCGGTCCGAATGGGCTAAGAGATCGCCGACAACGTGACTGCGGCCTGCGGGTCGTCGCCTGCGGGTCTCCGCGTTTGCGGCCCAAGGCCGCAACTTCGCTCCAGTCGCCGCTCGATCATCGCCTCAGCCCGGCCATAAAAGACTTTACTCGGGCGGGGTCGACCTGGTTCCACCAGACGCCGTCATGCTTCAGCGCACTGGCAATTATGATCCCATCGACGATGCCAAGGATATCGTTGGCATTGTCCGGCGTCACGCCGCTGCCGACCAGCGTCGGTAGGCCGGCGGCCTCTTTGATCATGCTGATATAGCTCAGATCCGCAGCGTGCCCGGTGCGTTGACCGGTCGCAATGATGGCGTCGGCGTCGAAGAAGACCAGATCCTTGACCAGTTCCTCCACCGGGCGGTCGGCAACGATCGCGTGCGCGCCGTGCTTGACATGAGCATCGGCGAAAACGCGGATGCCGTTGGCGCGAAGCTTGGCGCGGTAGCGTGCTGCGCGACCCGACTCCCCCTCGACAAAACCCTCATTGGCGACATAGGCATTCGCCCATTGATTGACGCGGATAAAGCCCGCGCCGGAGGCGCTGGCGATCGCAAGGGCAGGGATCGCGGCGTTAGCGAGCACATTGATGCCGACCGGCTTGCCGAACTCGCGGCGGATACGGTCGGAGATAACAGCCATATAGGCCGCTGTCTCCGGTCCGATGTCGTCAGGTTTGGCAAACGGGATGTCGCCATGATTCTCGACGATCACGCCGTCGCATCCGCCATCGAGATAGGATCTCGCATCGTCCAGACCGCGCTGATAGATCGCCTCGACCGCCTCGCCGTCATAGCGCGGGGCGCCGGGAAGCGGCGACAGGTGAACGACGCCGATCACCACCTTGGTGCGGCCGAAAAGTTCTACGAGCGCGTCGCCGCCTGATTGACCGAGTTGGGTCATGAGAGCTCCGTTTGATCGATGAGCGCCGCCATTTCAGACGCGGAAGGACAGGATATCAATGTGCCCGGGCGAGTCACCGCAATTGCGGCAGCCGCGAGCGCGAACTTCAGCGCTGCGGCAACCGACATTTCCTTGGCAAACCCGCCAGCCAGACAGCCGCAAAACACATCGCCGGCGCCGCTGGTATCGAGCGCCTCGACTTGTGGTGCCGGCAAACGAAACCATCCTCCCTGGTCCGGGCCCAGGGCGAGACAGCCTTCCGCACCAAGGGTGATCACGACTGTCCCGGCGCCTTTGGCCACAAGCGCGTCGGCGGCGGCTGACATGTCAGCCTGGCCGGTCAGCGCTTTCGCCTCGGATTGATTGACCACCAACACCTCTGCCAGACCGAAATCAGGCAGAGCCGCCGCATCGATAGGGCTGGCATTCAGGACGGTGCGCGCGCCATTTTCCCGTGCTGCCCGTAGGCAGGCATCTATCGCGGCGCCTCGCAAATTTCCTTGGCAGACAACGATGTCGCCAGAAGCGATCCGGCGCGCAAGTGCGGTTTGCGTGATCGGATCGAACGCGTCGCTGCAGGCGACGCCGCTGACGATGAAGTTCTCGCCGCCGGGCTCAATGACGATGGTCGAGCGGTCGCTTGGCAGGTCGAATTCAACCGCCTCGAGGTCAGACAACTCCCTGTCGAGGCGGCTCCTGATCCATGCGCCTGCACGGTCCTTGCCGAGCGCCGTCCAGAACGTTACCGCAGCACCCGTGCGCGCGGCCGCAACAGCCTGGTTTGCTCCCTTGCCGCCGAGGCCGTCGGCGTAGTTGCTGGCGTTCAAAGTCTCGCCGGCGGTAGGGAAGCGGCCGACGCGAAACATCGTGTCGACGCAGGCATTGCCGACGACATGGACATGCATCGCTCAGTTCTCACCGGTCGCCCAGCTCAGCATCTGCTCGAACAGGGTTTTGTAGCCTTTCCAGGCGATGAACTCCGGTGGCAGCCAATGCGGCCCGACATCGGACGTCCAGGCCACAGTGCGGCCCTTGCCGTAGTGGCCGGTGACGAGCAGCGGCAGCGAGCCATAATCCGACGACACGGTTGCCAGCACTTCCGCCCCGTCTTTCGGCGTCACTTCGTTGAAGCCGAGCAGGATTGGCCAATCCGAACCGAGACCCCTGAGGATCGGATGGTCCGAGGAGCCTTTCAGGACAGGCGAAAACCCTTCCGGCACCTCGACACGGTCGTCGAACGCGAGGCAGCTCACCGGCAGCACTTCTTCGACCGGCGTCTTGCGATAGCGCGCGCCGCCATTGATGCCCTGGAAGCTATAGTAGCCGCCGAACATCAAAAACCCGCCGCCGTCGCGCACATAATCGCGCAGCAGACGCAGACGGTTCGGCGTCGGCTTGGAGTGAACCCAGGTGTCGGGATGCAGAAGCAGCGTGTTGGCGCCGATGTCGGAGAGCACCACCGCATCATAGGCCGAAAGCGCCTCCCTTGTTTGCGGAAAGCTGCGCTGTGCCTCATGTGCCGGCATGAAGGTCACGTCGAAGTCGGTCGCCTTCAGCGCCGTCAGCAATTCGTCGGCGCCGGTGTGGTAGGTGACCGTCGGAAACTGGTCGAAGCCCTTGATATGGGTCGCGGTCGACACCCAGGATTCACCGGCAAGCAGGATTTTTTTCTTGGACATTTGAACTCCGTCGTAAGTCTCAGCCGCAAAGTCTCACCCGCGAGCCTGGGCTTAAATCTGCCGCGAGAACACGGCTTTCGGATTGGCGATCAGCATGCGGTCGATGGCTGGCTGCTCGACGCCATGCCGTTTCAGGCGCGGTATGAAATGCTTGAGGATGTAGCCGTAGCCGAAACCGCCGAAGCGGGTCAGCATGATCTTGAGGAACACATCTTGCGACAACAGCAGGCGATCGCCGACGCCGGCCTCGACAAGTGCCGCGATTGCTCGCGCGTTCTCTTCGTCGGAGGGCGATTGCGCGTCCTGATCGGCATAATAATAGTCCATGCCGATCATATCGTATTCCAGGAACGCGCCGCGCCGGGCGAGGCTTGTCTGGTAGTCGAGATCGTTGTGACTGGGGTTCATGTGACAGAGCACAGTGTGGCGAAGATCGGCGCCCTCGGCCTCCACGACATCGAGCACCTCGTGCGCCAGCCGCTCCCAGCCGGGCAGGTGGATCGACAGCGGCACGCCGGTGATGCGCGAGGCTCTTGCGGAAGCTCGCAGCGACTTCCGTTCCTCTGAAGTAAAATCCTTACTGACGCCAATCTCGCCGATCAGGCCGGCCAGGATCGGCGGCAGCGTCTCGCCGCCGCCGACGTCGTTGACGATGAACTCGGTCACTGCGTCGACGTCCATCGCTTTCAGCCATTCGGGATGGGTGTGTTCCAGATAAAAGCCTGTGCCCATGACGATCTTCAGGCCGGACATGCGGCCGATGCGGGCGAGCTTTTCCGGCTCGCGGCCGATGCCGATATTGGTCGCGTCGACGACGGTATGGCCGCCCAGCGCGCGATAGCGTTGCAGCTCAGACAGCGCCAGGTCACTGTCGTCGAGCGAAACATTGTCGCGGTTGACGTAAGGGTTCATGCGCAATTCGCCGATGATCTCGATGTTCACCGGCTGCTCGGCGAGCGCCATGTCGTCGGGATGACAGGGACATTTCCAGCTGCGCGCGCCGTCGAGCAAGATGTGCTCGTGCATCAGCGTGACGCCCATTTCTTCGACCGGAACGGGGCCGAGAACGGTCATCACATGGCCGGTTTCGACTCCGATCGCCAGCCTCTGCCTGGGAGCCGCGTCATCGAAAAGATCACTCATGGGCTCAACGGCTCCGCACGGCGCCGCGGAACAGGCGGAAGTTCAGCCAGATGGCGATCAGGATGATCGTTCCGGTGACGATCGGCGTCAGGAAAGGCGACAGATGCGCCAGGATCAGGCCATTGCCGATGACGGCCACGGTAAGCGCGCCGAGAACGGTGCCGACGATCGTTCCGCGGCCGCCGAACAGGCTGGTGCCGCCAAGCACGACGGCGGCGATCACTTCGAGCTCAAAGCCTTGCCCGGCATTCGAGGATCCGGATCCAAGCCGGGCGGCAATGATGATCCCCGCAAGTGCTGCCGCGGCCGCGGAAATCACGTAGACGAAAAGCGTCGTCAGCCGCGTGTTCACGCCGGCGCGCCTGACCGCTTCGGCGTTGGCGCCGATGCCGGTCACGTAGCGGCCGAACGGCGTCTCGTTGAAGGCGATATAGGCGATCGCCAGGATCGCCAGCGCGATCAGCGCCGGCGCCGGCACGCCAAGCAGCCAGGCGCGGCCCAGCACCGTGAAAGGGCTGCCCGGCTCGATGGGGATCGAGTAGCCGCCGGTGATCAGCAGCGCCACGCCACGGATCACCGAAAGCCCGGCAAGTGTGACGATGAAGGCCGGGATGCCCTCATAAGCGACGAAATAGCCCTGCACCGCGCCAAGCAAGGCGCCCAGCGCAAGCATGGCGAGGATGACCAGCGGCCATGGCAGGCCCAACTGCAGCAATGTCGCCGACAACGTTGCCACCAGCGCCAGCACGGAGCCGACCGAAAGGTCGATGCCGCCGGTGGTGATGACGAAGGTCATCGCCGCGGCGACGATCAGCAGCGGTGCCGACTGCCGCAGGATGTTCAGCAGGTTGGGCGACGTCAGAAAGGCGTCCGTCGCCACCGAGAAGATGACGCTAACGATAAGAAAGAACAGCGCGATCGACACGACACTGCCGTTGGCGAGCACCGCATCTCGCCATGTGGATTCGCGGACCCTTCGAGACTGCGCGGAGCGGGTCGAAGTCGCTTCGCTCATGCTGGCGCTCCATCGCGATAGGCGTTGGTGGCCGAACGAGCGTTGAACTTGCGGCCCACGATCAGGTTGACGACATCCTCGATATTGGTTTCGCCGATCAGTCGCTCGGCGACGTTGCGTCCTTCGTACATGACCTGAATGCGGTCGCATACGAGGAACAGATCCTGAAGCCGGTGGGTGATCAGGATGACACTGACGCCGCGGGCGCTGACGGTGCGGATCAGGTCCAGCACAGCCTCGACCTCGGCGACGGCGAGCGCCGCCGTCGGCTCATCCATGATCAGCACGGACGGCTCGAACGAGGCGGCGCGGCCGATCGCGATCGACTGTCGCTGTCCGCCGGACAGGTTTTCGACCTTGAGCCGCGTGTCTGATATAACGATGCCGAGACGGTCGAGCATCTGGCGCGTTTGCTCGTGCATGCGCTTCTTGTCGAGAAAGGAAATGCCGGCGATGCGGCGGCGCGGCTCGCGGCCGAGAAAGAGATTGCCGGCGACGTCGACCGTGTCGCAGAGCGACAGATCCTGATAGACCATCTCGACGCGCGCCGCACGCGCGTCCGCCGGCGAAGTGAAGGTCACCGGCATTCCATCGATCTCGATCGTGCCGGCATCGGGAACCACGGCTCCCGACAGCACCTTGCTCAACGTCGACTTCCCGGCGCCATTGTCGCCGACAAGCCCCAGGACCTCGCCCGGCCTCAGCACCAGCGACACGTCATCGAGCGTCTGAATGGCATTGTAGCGCTTTGAGATGCCGCTCATCCGCACCCGATAGGTCTCGCCACTGCTCATCTTGGATCCCACGGGATTGCAAAGCGTCCGCGGCGTAGCCCTTCGCGGCGCCGCGGACGGGTCATCGATGCAGTCTACTGGAACATCGCGCGGTATTGTTCGACATTGTCCTTGGTCACGATCGTCACCGGAATATTGATGATCGGCTCGACCGTTTCGCCCTTCTTGAGCTTGACCAAAGCTTCGACAGCGGCCTTGCCTTCGCCGGCCGGGTCCTGCTGGACGACTGCCACCACCCAACCATCGTCAATGCCCTGAATGACCTGCTTGGTCAGGTCCCAGCCGAACACCTTGACGTCGCCGGTGCGGCCTTGGCTGGTTACGGCCGAAACTGCGCCGAGCAACGCCGGCTCGCCGGTCGCGTATAGCGTCGTCATGTCCGGATTGGCGGTCATCAAATTTTCCGAAGCGCTCATTGCGGTCTCCTGGACATTCTGGCCGTCGACCGTGTCGAGGAAGGTGATATCAAGGCCGCTGTCGGTGACCGCCTTCTTGAAGCCGTCGAGCCGCTGGTTCTGGATGAACGAATTGAGCGCGCCGACAATGCCGATCTTGGCGGTGCCGCCCATCTCCGACTTGACATAATCGGCATAGAATTTGCCGATATCCTCGCCGGCCTTGGCGTTGTCGACGCCAATGAACGCAACGTTGTCGCCGTCGGGGATCTGCGCGTCGATGGCGATCACCGGGATGCCGGCCGCCTTCGCGGCGGTGATTGCAGGCTTGACGCCGTTGACGTCGATGGCGACCAGAATGATGCCGTCGACCTTTTGTGTGATGTAGTTCTCGATCGCGTCATTTTGCGCGCTCGGCACGTTGTTGGCATTGAAGATGACCAGCTTGGCGCCGGCGGCGTCGGCAGCCTTTTGCGCGCCCTCGTTGATCTGGTTGAAGAACAGGGCCTGCTGATTGATGTTGACCAGAGCGAACGTATCGGCGAACGCCGATCCCATCGCCGTCGAGCAAATGGCCAGGACGGCGGCGCAACGGAAGAGAAGCTTGAACGGACGCATTTTCGGTTCCCCTTGCTTGCGGGCCAATCCTGTTAGGCCGGCCCATTGGTGCTACAGACACAAGGCAAACATTCAAGAGACTTGAATACTTGTCAACGAATTTGATCTCACAGCAGCCGTCAGAAGGTCGCTGGTGTGTTGACCCAAAAAATGCTGGCTCTCTCCTTGCCGATGTTGCGGTAATGGTGCGGCAGCTCCGACCTGAATACGAACGCATCGCCGGTGGCGAGATCATGGCTCTTGCCATCGACGATCAGCTTGATCCGGCCGGCGAGCACGTAGCCGACTTCCTCGCCGACATGCTGGATGGGACCTTCGCTCTCGCCGTCTGCCTCGATATGATGGATGCTGCACTGCAACAGGTGTCCGGGCGAATATGGAATGATGCGTTCGAGCGAGATGCCCTCGCCGCGCCTCAGCGCGTCGAGCGAGATCAATGGCCGCGCGCCTGCGCGGAACACGATCGCCTCGTCATCGTCGACCTGTTCGAACATCCAGCCGATATTGGTCTCCAGAGCTTCGACCAGGCGGTGAAGCATGGGCAGGGATGGCGAAGCCTTGCCGTTCTCGATCTTGGACAGAAGGCTTTCAGAGCAGTGCGCAGCTGTCGCCAGCGTCTTCAGCGTCATGCCCCGCGTCTGGCGGGCGAGGCGCAACCGCGTTCCAAGCCGCGCGGCATTTACGGTGGCGTCCGTTTCGGACTCCGGCCGTCGCCGATCGATTTTGTTCATCCGTTCGCCAACCATTCAACAGTCATGGGACAACTGTCGCGCGAGCAAAAGACAGCCGCGACCGATTTGCAAGTGGTGATCTGTCAATTTCGACCTGGCCGTCCCCCGACCGGTTTTTGATAGCACGGATAAAGCAACCCAGCGTCAAATACTCGTCGTCCACAGCGACATCGGCCGTCCCTCGATCGAACACGGCGCCGACTGGAACAAAAAGCGTTCCTGCGTTGCTCCCCAACCGTCCCCAATGTTCTAAGGGGCTGGGTTCATACGCCGGCCAAGGGCAATCCTCGCGGCGGGCGCTCGGCGGGCACTCAAGGCAGGTAAGGGGTGCAAGGGCGTTTTGCGCGGACGAAATTCGCGCGATTCGAATTCTCGTGATCTGAACTTGACGAGGCAACAGACGGTAGCGTAGCTGTTCGCTAGAATAACGTCCTGGCCGAAGTGTGATCGACGATGTGCCGCTTTGAGGCGATGGGCAGCGTATTACGTCTCACGAGCGCCGGAAACAACCTGACTTGAATGACGGACGGGAAAGCATGCAAGCCTGTGACGCGAAAGCGTTGTCGCGCTCGTCAAGCTGAGCATTGATGGCGGCTGTTGTGGGCGTATCCGAGATATCGACGGGAGAGCGAGATCGTTGTGACCAAGAACGTGCCGCCTCACGCAGTTGTTGCCGGAAAACCACGGGGATTGATCCAGCATATGGTTTCTCTCGATGCCTGAAGCGGCCATGACTTGGGAAGACGCCGTCCGCTGGTGCATGAGCGAGCCTTCGATGAAAGAGCTCGCCCGCGCCGCCTATGCTGCTGTCCGACATTCCACTGCATCGCGAGCAGGCGCCGGAATCGCTCTTCTTCGCACCCGATAGTGCAGAAGCGCTGGCGCAGCGACTCCTCGAAGCTGGGCAGCGTCCACGCTTGGCCCGCGACAGTGTCGCCGTGCTGCAAAGTCGGCAACAAATGCGCCGCCGATAGTATGTGGCGGCACTCCTTGCATCGTTTTGAAAATGTCAAAAAGTTAAAGGTGTCACCCAGATGACCGAGCGGATCGTAAGTTTTGTCATGAGTGGCGGCGTTGGCTCACGGCTGTGGCCGCTGTCGCGCGAGGACAATCCCAAGCAGTTCCATGATTTTTCCGGCGATGGCTCGATGCTGGTCAAGACGTTGCGGCGGCTGACGGCGCGGCCGGATGGTGAAACGCCGGTCTTCCTGATTGCCTCGGAGCGGCACGCCGACCGCGTTCACGCCGATCTCGCCGGCATCGACCTTTCCGGCGGCGGCCCCTTGTTCGAGCCGACCGGCCGCAACACTGCCGCCGCAGTCGCCCTGGCGACGCTGCGCACCCTCTCCGAATTTGGCGACAGCCTGGTGCTGGTGGTGCCGTCAGATCATGAGATCACGACCGCGCAGCAATTCTGGCACAGTGTGGAAAACGGCACCGCGGCGGCGCGTGCCAGCCGGCTGGTGGTATTCGGCATCAAGCCAAGTCAGCCGGAGACCGGCTACGGCTATATCGAGGTCGCCGGCGAGACCGATGGCATCTACGATGTCTCGCGTTTCGTCGAAAAACCGGACCTAGTTACCGCGCGGAGCTATCTGGCGGCCGGCAACTTCTACTGGAACACCGGCATCTTCCTGTTTCGCGCCAGCGCCATGCGCGACGCCTTCACGGCTTTCGAGCCCGAAATCTGGAAGGCCACCGAAAATGCCTATCAGGCGGCGACGTCAGATCTTTCCGGTCTCTATATGCCTCTGGAACTCTACGCCGCCATTCCGTCGACGTCGATCGACTATGCGATCATGGAGCGCGCCAGCCATATCGCCATGGTGCCGGCCGGCTTCCGCTGGAACGATCTCGGTTCCTGGCAATCGCTGCTCGATGTCGGCCCCTCCGACAATGACGGCAATGTCATCGTCGGCGATGTCGTCGCCATCGACTGCGAGAACTCCTACATCCGCAGCGACAGTCGCCTGCTCTCGGCCATTGGCTTGAAGGACGTTGCCATCGTCTCGACCGCCGATGCCACCTTCGTCGCCCCGGTCAGCCGCAGCCAGAACGTCAAGAAGATCGTCGAGCAGCTCGAAAGGAGCGGCCGGCTGGAAACCAGGTTCACGCCCGCCGACGACCGCGTCATCGAAAGCGGCGCCTGGCGCCGTCGTGTGCACCACTGGCTGTTTGAAGAGACGGTGCCGCTATGGTCGACGGTCGGGGTCGATGAGCGCCATGGCGGTTTTCACGAGGCGCTCGGCTTTGACGCCACACCGCTGAAGAAGCCCAAGCGCATGCGCACCATGGCCAGGCAAGTCTACGCCTTCGCTGTCGCCAAGGCGCGCGGCTGGGACGGGCCCGCCGAGCGGTTGATCGGCCACGGCCTCGAATTCATGGCCAGGAACGGCCGCACCGACAATGGCGGCTGGGTGCGCACGCTCAATGTCGACGGCACGGTGGCCGACGCAGCCGAGGATGCCTATGATCATTCCTGCGTGCTGCTGGCGCTGGCGCATGCTCATATGGTCGGCAATCCTGATGCATTGCGGCTTGCCGAAGAAACGTTTTCGTTCCTCGACGCGCATCTCGAGGATCACCGCATGACCGGCTTTCTCGAAACGTCGAGCGGCGTTGGCGAACGCCGTTCCAACCCGCACATGCATCTGCTCGAGGCTTTCCTGGCCTGGCATCAGGCGACTGGCGATCTCGCCTATCTTCGTCGCGCCGCGCGCATCGTCGACCTGTTTCGCAGCCATTTCTTCGATCCTGAAAGCTGGACGCTGGGCGAATATTTCGATGCCGAGTGGAGGCCGGCGGAGGGCGAGAAAGGTGCATGGACGGAACCCGGCCACCATTTCGAATGGGCCTCGCTGCTGGTCGACTTCGCCGGGCGCAGCGGCCAGAGTGACCTGGCCGGCTTTGCCAGAAAGCTCTATGCCTCGGCCATCGCCAACGGCCTCAATCGCGCCACCGGCCTCGCCTATGGCGCCGTCTCGCGGCAAGGCTTGCCGCTCGACCTTGTCTCGCGCAGTTGGCCGCAGGCCGAAGCAATCAAGGCGGCGATTGCACTGGACGGTTCGGGCGGACCTGACCTCAAGCCCGAGATCGAAGCGCGTGTCGGCCGCCTCTTCCGTTGGCACATCAATCCGGCGCCGCTCGGCCTGTGGATAGACCGGATCGACGAGCGAGGCCGCTCGCTGGCGACCGATGTGCCGGCAAGCATCTTTTATCATCTGGTTTGCGCGCTGACCCAATATCTTGACAGCACCGCCAGCGAAGCACGATAGGGCAGTTGACGGAATTTCTTCGATTGAAATGGATGCCAGGCGACGATAAGTCGTCCGAACGTCTCCGCCAGAGGTGATAGATACACGTGCTTGGCCGCGGCGGGAGTGAGGATTTTTGTCGTTCAAGAAGATAAGCTTGCTGGCACTCGTGGCCCTGGCGTTTGCGGTTGGCTTCCTTGCCATTGTCGTGAAAAAAGGGACGCCTGTTCGCCCGCCAAAGCCGCAAGCGGCACTTGAGCCGTTTGACGGCAAGCTCTCCATCCAGGCGGTCGATGATCTTCGCGTCGGCAACCGCAAAATTGTGCTATGCGGCGTTGCGTTTACCAAGCCTCAATCCCTGCGTGCCATCATAACGGACGCGGCGCGCCGGGACTACCAGGGGCTCGCCCTGACTTGCAAGCCGGTCGGCATGGGTACGCCTTGCGACGGCAATGTCGCCTCAAAGTTTGGTGATGCCATCGTTGTACAATGCCTCACGTCCGATGGCGCGGATTTGGCCGCCAAACTTGCCGAGAATGGCATCTTGTGCGGACAGCCGGCGCAGGCCGGTTCGACCTACAAATCTTGCTTATCAGGCTCATAGTTCACGCCGACTGCCCGTCATAAAACGAAAGACAGAATATGCGATAACGCCCACGTTAAACAGAATCGACCACAAGCATTGGCGCGATGCCCCTCAAACGCCACGAAATAAACTTGCCTTTCCGACAATTTCCACAGGGGCCGGCACGAAAATGGTAGATGCATGCGAGTGTGTCCAATGAAACACAGCAGAAACCAAAAATTCACTTCGCACATGCGAAACAGTTGGACTCAAAGCAATAAGCTGTTACGCGCTTGTTCAACATCTTAGTGCCTGGGCGGGGCCGAGGTGCGGCGGAACAAAAAGGATCGAAACGAATGAACCTTACAGTAAAAGTTGCGTTGGCTGGACTTGTCGCCTCGATCGGTTTCGGCCCGGTTTCGTCTTTCGCTCAGGATGCGTCTTGCACCTGCATGACACCCTATCAGGGAGCGGCGAGTTCGATTGGTTCCATCGGGCAGGCCAATGGCGACGTAATGGTTTCGCAAGCCGCCGGCTATGGCCCGGCAAAAGCGGGAAATGCGCTGGATTTCGGCAGCCGCGTGGTTGTCGGTGCCAAGGGGGCGGCCTCTGTTAATGTCGGTGGCTGCAACCTGGATGTGCCTGCGAATTCAAGCCTCGACATTTCTCGTGTCGAGAATAATATCTGCCTGAAAGTTGTGGGCTCCGAGCAGACGGCTGGCGCCGTTAGTTCCGAGCATACGGGTCAGATTCCCCCGGGCGACAACAACCGGTCCAACACTCCGCTCTTTATTTTTGGCGGCATGGCAGGTGCGGCTGGTATCCTTGCTGCAACGCAGGATGACGGCAAAGGCGGCGGCGGCGTCAGCCCTTAAGCCCCCCAGTAGACAATATAGCAGGGCGGGTGACTCCCTCTGCTGTATTGCCGGTGCCGCAGTGCCTTCGCGCACTGGCTGGAGCTGGAGGTGTTGATGGAATTCATTCACCATACCGCTCGCTGTCAGCGAATAGCTTGAATCTGGCATCTGCCGCATCGTATGGACCTGACGAATGCGTCATTCGCTATCGTGCGGGTGGCGCATTTACTTTTTATTCGGGAGAAATCGTCACGTTGCTTCAGTGTGGCCACAAACGTCAATGATCGACCTGCATTCCCATATCTTGCCCGGTCTTGACGACGGCTCGCCCAGTCTTGCTGAATCGCTGGAAATGGCGCGGCTGGCGGTGGCCGATGGAACGACGCATATGGCGTGTACGCCGCATATCGTGCCAGGCATGTACGAAAACGGATCGGCAAATATCGCCCGCGCAGTTCAAGAATTGGAACAGGCGCTGCGCCGCGCCGCAATACCGCTTGCTCTTTACGTTGGCGCCGACGTGCATATAGCGCCGGATCTGCCGGAGCAATTGGCGCTGGGCAGCGTGCCGACCTTGAACAGATCTCGCTATTTTCTATTGGAGCCGCCGCATCACGTCTTGCCGCCCAGGCTGGAAGATTTCGCTCTGCGCCTCATAAACGCCGGGTTCGTTCCGATTCTTACGCATCCTGAGCGGCTGACATGGATCAAGGCAAATTACGAAATTGTCGAGAAATTGAATGCAGTGGGTTGCCTGATTCAACTTACCGCAGACTCGATTGTCGGTGCTTTTGGACGCACGGCGCTTTACTATTCGGAAAAGCTGATTGACGAGGGTAGAGTAGATATTATCGCTTCGGACACCCATGGCGCCACCCGCCGGCGCCCTGGGCTTTCGCAGGCGGTTGCCGTTGCCGCGAAGCGATGTGGGGAAGATGAGGCCCGCAATATGGTGTTGAAACGTCCAGGCGAAATATTGGCGAACCGGCCCTTCGAGCCGGTCGGAAAGGCACGCTCGAAGAAGCCAAGCCCCGGCACCGTCGGTCGCTTTGCAGGATTAGGGCGCATGTTGAAGGGTGGGGCAGCGTAATGGGCGGGTTTCATTTCGCAAAAAATTATGCGGGCGCGATATGTGCCTTGCTCGCTTCGCTCTCGATGTCTGCCTGCACGAGCACCTCGTCGACGACATCATCGTCTTCGCCGACATCGGTTGATGCGCTGCAACTGACGTCATCGTCGGCGCCGCTCTCCGGTGGCGGCGCCCTGCAGGTCGTAAAGGAACTGCCTGGGCCACAGAACAGCCAGAACGGCAACGAGCAGCCCTTGTCGCCTAACGATGTGCTGGAGGTGAATGTGTTCCAGGTCGACAATCTGAACAGAACCGTTCAAGTCGACGCTGGCGGGCAAATTTCGCTTCCACTTATCGGAACCGTCACCGCGGCGGGGAAAACCATCCGTCAGCTGGAGCAGGAAATCGAAACCGCCTACGGCGCCAACTATCTCCAGTCGCCCGACGTGTCGGTTTATGTCAAGGAATCGATCGGACAGCGTATTACCGTCGACGGCGAAGTCGCCAGGGCCGGTATTTTTCCGGTATCGAGCAATTCTTCTCTCATCGATGCGATCGCCCTTGCTGGAGGGTTCAATGCCGTTGGCGATGCGAAAAAGGTCTTTGTCTATCGCAATGTCGGCCAAAATACTCTGGTCGCAAATTACAATGTGGAGCAGATTCGCGCCGGCAAGAGCCGCAATCCACGCATTTATGGTGGCGACAAGATTGTCGTCTTCGCCTCGAAATCGAAAATTGCCATGAACAACCTCAAGGACGCTCTCGGCGTCGCCTCGAGTGCAGCCCGAATTGCTGTAATCCCGTGATTCTAGATCGCAGCCAGTCAGACAAACGTAGGATTACCTCGCGCCATGCTTGATCGTAACAGACAGCATCAAATTGGGGGGCCAGGACATGGCCAAGCCTTGTCTGCTGACCTGTATTATGACGGTGCGCAAAACTATAGCTCGTACGGCCGCGATTACGCGGAGCAGGACGAGGGCTTCAATCCCCTCAAGCTGTTTTTTTACGTTGTTCAGTATCGGTGGCTGATCGTCATGATGGCGGCTGCCGGGCTTGTCGCTGGCGTCGTCGTTACCATGATGCAGACGCCAAAATATCGGGCAACAGCGCAATTGGAAGTGCTGGTTCCTTCCGCCAAGGTCTTCCAGGACATTGAAGTGGTTTCTGAAAACAGCGACCTGCGGGCCTTTCAAACCGCCCGGGAAAAGCTGAAAAGCCGCGCATTGGCCCAGCGCGTGGTTTTCCAACTGGGTCTCAGTGAAAAGCCGGATTTCCTGTTTCCGACGCCGAGCTTTTCGCCTAGCAACATTTTCTATCGTGCATTCGGAATTTCCAAATCGCCCTCCATTGAAGAGAAAACCCCGGAGGAGCGTGAGAAGATTGCGATCAGTCGCGTTCTAAATGACCTCACTGTAAGTTTGGTCACCAACACGAGCCTCTTGTCGATCACATTTGCCGACCAGAAACCGAAGTATGCAAGTGATATAGCGAACCAGGTCGCGCAAAGTTTTATCGATCAACGCCTCGATCAGACCAGCGAAACCTCGGACCTGGCACGGCAATTCATCCAGGAGCAGGTTTTGCAGGTAAAGCAAAAGCTTCAGAAGTCCGAAGAGGAACTCGTCGCCTATGCAAAGGATGCGGGCATCACGATAACCGGCGAAGAAAAATCGCTGATAGGGTCGAATATCGAGACTCTCAACACCGCTCTCGCGACAGCAATCCAGGAACGTCTCGATGCCGGGCGCATGGTGGACCAGATAGACAAGGGCCGCGGATCGAGCCTCGGCCCGGTCCTGGAGAGCGAGGGTCTGCAGAAAATCACCGAGAAGCTGTCGGATTTGACCAGCCAGTACCAGCAGAAGTTGGGCATATTGAAGCCCGGTTTTCCAGAGATGCAGCAGCTTCAGGCGCAGATCAAGGAACTGCAGCGGCTTTATGACAACGGCGTTTTGAATATTACCGATTCACTGAGGCAGAAATACCAGGAGGCTCAGAACAAGGAATCCGACCTTAAGTCAAAACTTGCCGAGATGGAGATGCAGCAAGTCATCTTCAACGATAAAAACATTAAATACACCATCTTGAAACGGGAAGTTGATTCAAACCGCTCGCAATATGATAACCTGATTGCCAAGCTGAACGAAGTTGGCGTCAGCTCCGAGCTCAAGTCTCAAAACGCCGCAATCGTTGATTTCGCGACGCAGCCTGGTAGCCCTTATTCTCCGCGCCTGAGCATCAATCTTGCGATCGCGCTTGGCCTCTTCATGGCTCTGAGCGCGTCAATTATTTACGTGATCGAGCTGTTGAACAACACCTTTACCAATCCCGAGCAGATCGAAAAGGAATTGGGATTGGCGATGCTCGGCATCTTGCCGCTTGTTGATGACCGGGAGTTGATTGCCAGCATCGCCGATCCAAAATCAGGACTGTCCGAGGCCTACCGTTCGCTTCGAACGTCATTGCAGTTCTCTGGCGCCGAAGGCGCGCCGCGGTCGCTGCTGGTCACGAGTTCGGAACCATCCGAGGGCAAGTCGACCACCTCGTTCAAGCTCGGACAGGATTTTGCCGCGCTCGGTGCCAGGGTTCTCATTGTCGACGGCGATCTTCGAAAACCCAATCTTCACCGGCTGTTTGGTCTCGACAACACAATCGGCCTGAGCAACCTCTTGACGAACACCGTCCGCAAGGAGGATCTCGCAAGCATTTTCAGGGCGACGAAATATCCTAATGTGACCGTCCTGACTTCCGGAACGATCCCGCCGAACCCTGCGGACCTGCTCTCTTCACCAAAGATGGCGCTGATCGTTACCAATCTCGGCAAGCGCTTCGATCTTGTCATAATCGATGCCCCGCCGGTCGTCGGCCTTTCAGATGCGCCCATCCTCAGCCGGCTTGCCGAGGGCACATTGATGGTCATTTCTACCAATCAGGTCACGCGCAAGTCGGCGAAGGCGGCGTTGAAGCGCCTGAGAGCCGCCGGCGCGAACGTGGTCGGAGCCGCGATGTCGAAGTTTGCTGTGAACAAGTTCGACTATAACTACGCCTACAAATATATGAATTACCAGTATTACGACTACGGCACGAGTACCCCGAAAATTGAGGGCAAAGTCGATGATGGAGCAGACCAGCCCGCTTATGCGAAATCTCCGGCGTTCAGGCGTTTGGTTCGTCGCATCCGTTCTAGCGTTGGCGGCTTCGTCGATCGGGCTAAGTCGGTTTCTTGAGACCGAAACGCCAACCGTTTCCCTCGCGTTGGATCCGTTGAACGTCAATGCCTTGATAGGCGAGATTACCCACGACCTGAACGATACGAGCAACACTCCCGATTTCGATGCATTACTGGCCAAGGCCGAAGGGGCGCTTCTCTTTGATCTTGCCGACGCACGTCTTTACAGCCTGATCGGCGAGATCAAGTACCGACAGGGTGAAAAAGACCAAGCCTATGAGTTGTTCGATCAAGCTCGAAAATTATCCAAGACCGAAATCCACGCACTTCAGAGGTCGATTGGCCACTCGATTGAAACAGGCGATCTGTCAAAGGCTGTTGGCGAGATCGATATATTGCTGCGGCGCTGGCCGGATCGGTTTCCCGCTGTCGCCGAGGGTCTGCCGACAATCCTCTTCAACCCTGATGGATACCAGGCTGTGCTGGCAGCTATCAAGGCGGAGGCGCCTTGGAGAACCAATCTGTTCGCCACCCTTGGCAGAACTCCCGAAGGGCTTGATCCCGCGAACCGGCTGTTGCTCGATTTGACAGGGTCGGGCGCACCACCAAAATCGAACGAATTGTCCCTCGTGATCAATGGCTATATCAATCAGAAGCAATATGAACCGGCATACCGGTTGTTTCTTTTCAGCCTGTCTGATGAAGAACGGAAGTTAGGAGGGTATGTTTTCAACAGCACCTTTGAACCGGTGCCAAGCGGTAAGCCTTTCGATTGGCAAATTGGCGACCAGCCGGGACTGGAAGTTACATTTGCAGCATCTCGAGATGCAGTCGAAGGTGAGGGTGGGGCGACGGTCCGCTTCTTTAATACGCCGGTCAAGAACGCTGCTCTTCAGCAGTATATTGAATTGCCTCCCGGCTCGTACAAAATTTCTCTGATTGCCTCTGCAAGAAACCTGAAGCTTCCAAAGGAGTTGTTCTGGTCGATCAGATGCGTGGGGTCGGGCGGCGAAATAGCGCGGTTCAATATTCCGGAGGGTACATACAATCGCCAGGCACCCAGTCAGGATTTTTCGGTTGGATCGGCTGGGTGCCCCATGCAATTATTGAAGCTGGAAACTGCCGCCATTGCCGAGAGCTGGCGCTTTCGCTACGTCGGCACGTTGGTGATGCACAAACTGTCCATCGAGAGACTTTCATCTTGAGCGAACGACCCTCGGAATGGGATAAATATCTCCTTGGATCGGTTCTGTTTATAGCGCTGCTGATCGGCGGAGGGACTGCAAGCGGCCTCTATACAGATACGCTGATCGAGGTTGCGGCAATCATCTCGGCGGCGGCGGTCTTTTCACAGAGCTCCGGTCAGAGAATCCCCCGTTCTGTTCTGTGGTTGCTTATCTTTGCTGTGGCATTGGTGATTTTACAAACCATCCCGCTGCCTGCGGCGATATTCAGCGGATTGCGACCGGAGCTGCTGCTCGCAGACTCCGAGCTTGTAGGGGAATCCCAATTTCGTTTCGTCAGTGTCGGCGTTGGACGGACGATCGAATGTCTGTTGTATCTGGTGGCGTTGGCGGCGTTTTTTTTGAGTGTATTGCGTTTGCGTGTCGAGCAGGTCCATGCACTTCTGCCGTTCTTTTTTATGGGTGTTATCTGCAACGGCTTGGCAGGCGCGATTCAATATTCGCTCTCGGATAACATCGCCATCGAGGGATTGTTGCCTTTCACGATCAATGCCGGGCTTTTTGCCAACGAGAATCATTTTGCGGCGTTACTTTTTGTTTCTATCCCCTTCGTCGTTTATTATAGTCTGTTCCGAGGACATCTTTTGTCGGGATCGCTCGGGCTGGCCATACTTTTGCTGCTCCTTTTGGCCGTTGGTTCGCGTGCCGGCGTTCTGATCGGATTGGCCACTACCGTGCTATCCATAGTCTTTATTTCAACGCGTTCCAGGGTGAGTGGGATTGGCATCGTTGCCGTTTTCATAGCACTTTCAGTGTTTACGATAGGCGCATGGACGAAGATCGAGGCCGACGCGATTGATCCAGCTTTCGGGCGAGGAGAGTTTGCTCGCACCACCATTGAGGGGATCAAAGAGAATTGGGCAACGGGCGTTGGATTTGGGAATTTTCAGAAGGCCTATCAGATATACGAAAAGGAAGGAATGATTTATAGCAAGTATGTAAACCACGCCCACAACGAATACCTTGAAATAGCCTTCGAGGGAGGGCTTAATGCAATTATACTGATGGTCTTTTACTTTATGTTACTTGTTGGGGCGCTTATCAACGTTCGCCGAGATCCTCTTCAAAAGGCGGCGTTTCTCTCCGTGTCTTTTCTCCTCATCCATTCACTCGTCGATTATCCCTTGCGGACGGAGGCGCTTGCAATGACATTCGCCTTTATGAACGCCATTATCTTCCACAAAGGATATGCAGACCGTTTAGCCCAGAAGAACGAATTGATCGAGATCGACCATAACGGTGACAAGCTGTTTGTTCCCATCGGAACTTCGCCGTAGCAGACTGTGCATCCGCGACCGACATTTGCCGCAGCTTCATTCGGGTGGCACTGAACTCTTCGGCAAAAAAGCAATCAGATCCTGGTGTCGAATGCGTTGCACACCCCGACGCTCACCGCCACAGAGGTATTCGCACGACAGTTTTGCGTGAGGAGGGCGGGATGAATTTTCTGGTGACCGGAGGGGCCGGGTTTATCGGCTCAGCGGTGTGCCGGCATTTGTGCAGCAATCCGGCCTACCGGGTGACCAATATCGACAAGCTCACCTATGCGGGAAACCTTGCCTCGTTGCGGCCAATCGAGAATGCCCACAACTACAGGTTCGAGTACGCCGATATCTGTGACGACAGGACTATTCTGGAAGTGCTGCATCGTGACGACATTGATATCGTCATGCATCTTGCCGCCGAAAGCCATGTCGACCGGTCGATCGACGGGCCCGCCGCCTTCATCGAAACCAATATCGTCGGCACCTACCGAATGCTCAATTCGGCGCTGGAATATTGGTGCAGACTTCCCGACGAGAAAAAAAGCCGGTTTCGGTTCCACCATGTTTCGACCGACGAAGTGTTCGGTGATCTGCCCTTCGACAGCGGCATTTTCACCGAACAGACGCCCTATGCACCATCTTCTCCCTATTCGGCGTCGAAGGCCGCTTCCGACCACCTGGTGCGAGCATGGCACAACACCTACGGCCTGCCGGTCGTCCTGTCGAACTGCTCGAACAATTACGGTCCGTACCATTTCCCCGAAAAGCTGATCCCGCTCGTCATTCTGAACGCGCTGGACGAAAAACTGTTGCCGGTCTACGGCGCCGGCGCAAACGTGCGCGACTGGCTTTTCGTCGAGGATCATGCGCGTGCCTTGGCGATGGTCGCGACCCAGGGCGCTGTCGGCGAGAGCTACAATGTCGGGGGAGGCGCGGAACGCACCAATCGGGCGGTGGTCGAGGCGATTTGCGACATCCTCGACAACAGGCGGCCGCGATCCGCCGGTCGGCGCTATCGCGATCTCATCACCTTCGTTGCCGACCGCGCGGGCCATGACCGGCGCTACGCAATCGACGCTTCAAAGATCGAGCGCGATCTCGCCTGGACGCCGCGCGAGACCTTCGACAGCGGCCTCGCCAAGACCGTGGACTGGTATCTTCAGAACGAGTGGTGGTGGAGTCCGATCCGCCGCGAGCGCTACGCCGGCGATCGAATGGGGGAAGCGCGGAACGGTGCGGCGTGAGGCTTGTAGTCACTGGATGAGAGGCCTAGCATCAATGTAAAAGGTTGCCGGGCATCTTTGCTAACCAGGGCAATATTTCTTGACGTTCGCAACGCCATCAACCCGGCGAGCAGGAATTTCCGAGTTGTGGTCCCTGCGTGGAAAATTCATTCTCGAACCACTCCCGCGCAGGCCTGTCTTGCATTGTTATAGACAATGGCGATCTGCTAGAACGCCTGCACGAAAAGAACATCGTCCAGAAGTGAAGCTTGGACGGGCCGCTGAAAAATTGCGCCTGATGCATCGATGCAAGATCCGGGCGGCACGAGAGAACGCTTAAAGTCCATGAACATCGCGCTTACGCATCTGCAGCGGCTTGAAGCCGAATCCATCCATATCTTTCGCGAGGTTGCGGCGACCTTCGCCAAGCCGGTCATGCTCTATTCGGTCGGCAAGGATTCCTCCGTGCTGATGCATCTTGCGATGAAGGCGTTTTATCCGGCCAAGCCGCCCTTTCCCTTTCTCCACGTCGACACAACCTGGAAATTCCGCGAGATGATCGCCTTTCGCGATCAGATGGCGCAAAAACTCGGCTTCGATCTCCTGGTCCATGTCAACGGCGACGGTGTGCGCGATAATATCAATCCCTTCGACCATGGCTCGAACACCCATACGCATGTGATGAAGACCGTGGCGCTGCGCCAGGCGCTCGACAAATATGGCTTCGATGCAGCCTTCGGTGGGGCGCGGCGCGACGAGGAGAAATCGCGCGCCAAGGAGCGGATCTTCTCTTTCCGCAATGCCCAGCACGTCTGGGATCCAAAAAACCAGCGGCCGGAGATGTGGAAGATATTCAACACCCGCATCGCGACCGGTGAATCGATCCGGGTCTTTCCGTTATCGAACTGGACCGAACTCGATATCTGGCAGTACATTCTGCAGGAAGACATCCCGATCGTGCCGCTCTATTTCGCCAAGCAGCGGCCGGTCGTCGAACGTGACGGCATGCTCATTCTGAGGGATGACGACCGCATGCAGTTGCGTCCCGGCGAGACGGTGGAGAACCGGCTGGTGAGATTCCGCACGCTCGGCTGCTATCCGCTGACCGGTGCGATCGAATCGGCCGCCGACACGCTGGAGGCCATTGTCGGCGAAATGCTCACGGCGCGCACCTCCGAACGGCAGGGCCGCCTGATCGACCGTGATGAAGCCGGCTCGATGGAAAAGAAAAAGCGCGAGGGGTATTTCTGAGCATGCGCCACAGCACGGCCGAGAGCCTCGCCCCCACCGACGGCATTCGCGATTATCTGGCGGTGCAGGAACAAAAATCGCTGCTGCGCTTCCTGACCTGCGGTTCGGTGGACGACGGCAAGTCGACGCTGATCGGGCGCCTGCTTTCGGACACCAAGCAGATTTTCGAGGACCAGCTTGCCGCGCTCGAGCGTGATTCCCGCAAGCACGGGACGACGGGCGACGACGTCGATTTCGCGCTGCTGGTCGATGGCCTCGAGGCCGAGCGCGAGCAGGGCATCACCATCGATGTCGCCTATCGCTTTTTCGCCACGCCAAAACGCAAATTCATCGTTGCCGATACGCCTGGCCACGAACAATACACGCGCAACATGGCGACGGGCGCGTCGACCGCCGATCTGGCCATCGTTCTGATCGACGCCCGGCAAGGCGTGCTGCGCCAGACAAGGCGCCACTCGATCATTGCCTCGCTCCTGGGCATCCGGCACATCGTGCTCGCCGTCAACAAGATCGATCTCGTCGGCTTCGACAAGGCGGTGTTCGAACGGATCATCGCAGACTACGCGCAGTTCTCACGTGAACTCGGTTTCCAGTCGATCGTGTCCATTCCGATGTCGGCCCGCTATGGCGACAACGTTACGGGCCGTTCCGATAGAACAGAATGGTATTCCGGGCCGACGCTGATCGAACATCTGGAAACCGTATCGGTCAATGAAGCCGTTGTCGAACTGCCGTTCCGTTTTCCGGTGCAGTATGTGAATCGCCCCAATCTCGATTTTCGCGGTTTTGCCGGCACGATTGCGTCCGGCTCCGTCTCACCAGGCGACGAGGTCGTTGTCGCCAAATCCGGCAAGTCCGCTCATGTCAGGCGCATTGTCTCGCATGGCGGCGATCTGAGCCAGGCGGTGGCCGGCCAGGCCATCACCCTAGTTCTCGACGACGAGGTCGAGGTCTCGCGCGGCAACATGCTGGTGTCGCCGGCGGCGCGGCCGCAGGTCGCCGACCAGTTCGCCGCCAACATCGTCTGGTTCGACGAGCACGCACTGCTGCCGGGCCGCTCCTATATCCTGCGGACCGAGACCGATCAGACCAGCGCCACCGTCACCGACCTGAAATACCGCGTCAACGTCAACGATTTTGCCCATGAGGCGGCCAAGTCGCTCGAAATGAACGAGGTCGGCATTTGCAACATCTCGACGCGGGCACCGATCGCCTTCGATATTTTCGCCGAGAACCGCACGACCGGCGCCTTCATCCTGATCGACCGCATCACCAACGCCACGGTCGGCGCCGGCATGATCCTGCATTCGCTGCGCCGCGCCGAGAACATCCACTGGCAATCGCTCGATGTCGGCAAGCACGGCCGCGCCGATCTGAAGAACCAGCGGCCCGCAGTGTTCTGGTTCACCGGGCTCTCTGGCTCGGGCAAGTCGACCATCGCCAACCTTTTCGAGAAGAAGCTGTTCGCCACCGGCCGCCACACCTACATCCTGGATGGCGACAATGTCCGCCACGGGCTCAATCGTGATCTTGGCTTCACCGACGCCGACCGCGTCGAAAACATTCGCCGCGTGGCCGAAGTGGCGCGCCTGATGGCCGATGCCGGGCTGATCGTCATTGTTTCCTTCATTTCGCCATTCAGCGCCGAAAGGCGCATGGCCAGGGAATTGATGGCCAGCGGTGAATTCGTCGAGGTGTTTGTCGACACACCTTTTGAGGAATGCGCCAGACGCGATCCGAAGGGCCTCTATGCGCGGGCGTTGAACGGCGAAATCAAGAATTTCACCGGCGTCGATTCACCGTATGAAGCCCCGGAAAATCCCGAAATCCATCTCAAGACACTCGGCAAGTCGGCCGAGGAGATGGTAGAGGCCCTGGAACTCTGGCTGAACGAGCGCGACATTGCCGAAAACCAATACGATAGCGGCGGCGGCATCTGACGACGAAGCGATGCTCGGGGGGTTCGAGCGCCTTGCCCTGGCGGCGGGGCGAGAGGTGATGCGTGTTTTTGATGCCGGCTGCGCGGTCGATCAGAAATCAGACGCCTCGCCGGTGACCGAAGCCGATCGCGAGAGCGAAAAGATCATTCTCGCCGGGCTGCGCGCCGCCTTCCCCGATATCCCTTGCGTGGCTGAGGAAGAGGCATCGGCCGGCATCGTGCCGCCCGACCTCGATGATGCCTTCTTCCTGGTGGACCCACTCGACGGCACCAAGGAATTCGTCAACCGCAGGACCGACTTCACCGTCAACATCGCGCTCGTTCGCCACGGCGTGCCGGAGATCGGTGTGGTCTTTGCGCCATGCACCGGACGCTTCTTTTCCGGCCGGCCGGGCAGGGCGGAAGCAATCGATGTCAATGGCGATTACCAGATCATCGGCCGTCGGCCGATTTCGGCCAGAACGGGCGTGGCGCCACTGACCGTCGTCGCCAGCCGGTCCCACAATACGCCCGAGACCGAAGCCTATATCCGCACGGTGGGCGCTGCCGAGATCGTCTCGGTCGGCTCGTCGCTGAAATTTTGTCTTGTCGCCAGCGCCGAGGCCGACGTCTATCCGCGCTTCGGCCGCACCATGGAATGGGACACCGCGGCGGGTGACGCGGTGCTGCGCGCCGCAGGCGGGATGACGCGCTCGCTCGATGGTCAGCCGCTGGCCTACGGCAAGCGCAACCAGAGCGATGACGTGGATTTTGCCAATCCGCATTTCATCGCCAGCGGGAAGAGCGCGGGCCAACCTGACGCCGTGCGAGCGCGTCCTCGAAATTGACGGAAGCGCTCCCACAAAATCTTATGCTCTCCTGATGGACGGTTGCCATCGCGTGTTGGCGTTGTTATATTTACGTCTACACGGGGAAATTGGCTAATGCCGCTCAACATTCGCAGTGAAGAGGTAAACGTGCTTGCCGAAAAACTGGCAGCACGCACGCGCTTGAACAAGACGGCTGCCGTGAAGCTGGCCCTGGAGAACGAATTGCGCCGCGCCGAAGAGGCGATCCCACTGTGGGAGCGGCTGAAGCCTTTGCGCGCGAAGATTGCGGCCTATCCGGACACCGGCCTTGCGGCGGACAGGGCGTTTTTCGATGACCTCAGCGGCGACTACTGATGTTCGTCGATGCGTCTGCAATCATCGCCATTATGACGGAAGAGCCTGACGCCGAGAACCTTGCGGCCGCGCTGGATGCCGCACGCTCTCCACGGCCGATCACATCGGTCGTGGCTGCATGGGAGGCGACAGTTGGGCTGTTTCGCAAAAAGCGCATTCCCATGGCAGAAGCTGAAGCGCGCGTGCAGGAGTTCCTTGAAGCGGCCGGGGTCCAGCTTATGGCGATTTCGAGCCGTGAGTTGACCGTCGCGCTGCAAGCCTTCGACCGCTATGGACGGCACCGCTATCCGGACGCTGAACGGAATAGTGCGCTCAATCTTGCCGACTGCTTCCATTATGCCACGGCGAAATCCTACCAGGCGCCGATCCTGACCATCGATGCGGGATTTGCGCTTACCGATGTCACGACTGTGGGTATCAAAACCTGATATTTACGCTGGAGCGCTACCGGCTAGAGCACGTCCCGTGATCGATGAATCGATTGTGATGTGACGACGAGCTTCTCCGGTGATTCAACATCCACCTTGA